>NZ_JBEZIH010000045.1:0-38091 GCF_040650935.1 Streptomyces sp. NPDC048565 | reverse complement strand
ACATCCTCTACGGCCAGGGCATCAGCCGTGAGGGCGGTCTGATCGACATGGGCGTGGAGCACGGCTTCGTCCGCAAGGCCGGCGCCTGGTACACGCACGAGGGCGACCAGCTCGGCCAGGGCAAGGAGAACTCCCGCAACTTCCTCAAGGACAACCCCGACCTGGCCGACGCGATCGAGAAGAAGATCCTCGACAAGCTCGGCATCGGAGTGCCGGCGAAGGCCACGGTCGCCGAGGACACGGACACCGCCCCGACCCCCGATACCGCCCGAACCCCGGCGGGAAGCGTCACCTGACAGGCACGGGCGGCCCAGGGCGGCCCGCTCGCCGTCGCCGTTTCAGGTGCGAACAAGCACTACGGTCTCGCCCTCGACATCCCCGCCGTCCTGTCCCGCCCGGACCACGGCGATGTCGGCCCGTCGAACTCCGTGAGGACAAGGCGCATTTCTCCGCCGAACACCTCAACCGGCTGCACAAGCGTGGGCTCGTCGCGCGCATCGCGCGCATCGCGCAACCAGGTATCTCCCGGGCGCGGTTCGCCTATCCTGAAAACCGGCAACTCTCGCAATCCAGAGAAAGCGTCCATTCTGGTGACAGCGCACGTGACCGCCCTGCGTCCCCTGTCGGATCTGCTCCGCGAGCATGCCCGACGCCTCGGCACCAAGACCGCCTTCCAGGACGGCCGTTGCGGTGTGACCTACGGGGAACTGGAAGTGCGAACCGGCCGGCTCGCGGGGCATCTCGTCAACTTCGGCCTGCGGCACGGCGAGCGAGTGGCGATTCTTCTGGGCAGCCGGGTGGAGGCCGTCGAGAGCATGCTCGCGGTCGTCAGGGCGGGCGCGGTCGGGGTGCCGATGGATCCGCGGAGCACCAGCGCCGAGTTGGCGTACCTGCTGGACGACAGCGGGGCCCGGGTCGTCTTCACAGACCGGTCCACCCTGAGCCGGTTACTGCCGTTACTGCCGGAGCGCCCTCGGCTGAGCGTGGTGCTCGTCCAGGATGCCGGGACGCGAGACGGATCCCCGGCAGCGGTGGCAAGCGGCGGCCCGGCCGAGGAAGCAGGCATGTTCCGCTACGCGCCCCTGGTCACCACCGAGCCGCCCGTGCCGGCTCCGGACGATCTCGGGCTCGACGAGGTGGCCTGGCTCCTCTACACCTCCGGGTCGACCGGCCGGCCCAAGGGCGTGCTGTCCACCCAGCGCAGCCGGCTGTCTTCGGTGGCGTCCGGCTTCGTCACCGTTCTCGGTCTGACGGCTGACGACCGCCTGCTCTGGCCCCTCCCCCTTCACCACGCCATCGGGCAGCTTCTGTGCGTCCTCGGGGTGACCGCCACCGGAGCATCCGCCGTGCTCCTGCCGCGGTTCTCCGTGACGGACGTGCTGGGTGAACTGCGACGGACCGACGCGCCGTTCACGCTGCTGGCCGGTGTCCCGGCGACGTACGCCAAGCTCCTCGACGCCGTGGGTGACGGCGGGCTGGGGGCACCGGCGCTGCGTGGCTGCGTCAGCGGGGGCGCGGCCGCGACTCCCGCTTTCCAGCGGGAGTTCGAGGAGGTCTGCCGGGTACCGTTCCTCGAACACTACGGAAGCACCGAGGCGGGGCCCGTCACCATGACGTCGCCCGGTGCCGCCCGGGCGGCCGGCTCCTGCGGCCGAGTACTGCCGGGCATGCGGGCACGTATCGGCGACGGAGGCGGCGTCGAAGCCGCGGGCGAGGGCGAGTTGTGGGTCTCCGGGCCCGGTGTCATGGCCGGGTACCACCAACGGCCCGACGACACCGCCGAGGTCCTGCGCGACGGGTGGTACCGCACCGGCGACCTGGCCCGGATCGACGCCGCCGGTGACATCACCCTCACCGGCCGGGTCAGCGAGCTGATCATCCGGGCCGGGGAGAACATCCATCCCTCCGAGGTGGAGGCGGTACTGCTGGCGCTGCCGGGAATCCAGGATGCCGCCGTCGCCGGCCTTCCGGACGACGCGGTCGGTGAGATCGCGGCCGCCTACCTGGTCCCGGCGGACAGCGGAGTCCTGGACACGAGGGAGATCCTCGCCGCGTGCCGGGAACACCTCTCACCGTTCAAGGTGCCCGCCGCCCTCTACGAGGTGGACACGATCCCGCGTACCGCCTCGGGCAAGATCAGGCGGTACGCGCTCGAAGGCCTGTCCGCACGCCCTCTGCCGGTCGGAGCCCTCACGCCGACGGGTGCGGCGACGGGTGCGGCGAGGGGTGCGGCGACGGTGGACCTGGCGGCTCTGGTGCGGAGCGAGGTCGCCGCCGTGCTCGGCTGCGCCGTGGACGAGGTCGAGCAGGACACCGCGTTCCGTGACCTGGGGCTGGACTCGTTGACGTCGACGGTGCTGTGCAGCCGTCTGTCGGCGGCGACCGGTCTCCCGCTGTCCGAGGCGGCGCCCTTCGACTTCCCCACCACGGCCCTGCTCGCCGCGCATCTTCGGGCGCGTCCCAGCGGGGGAACGGCGACTGCCACGCCCGGCCCTCCGGAAGGGGCCGGCACGGACGAGGACCCCGTGGTCGTCGTCGCCATGGCGTGCCGCTTCCCCGGCGGTGTGAAGGACCCCGACGACCTGTGGCGGCTCGTCGAGGACGGCGTCGACGCCATCACCCCCTTCCCCACCGACCGGGGGTGGGACGTGGACGGGCTGTATGACCCGGACCCCGGGCGATCAGGCCGTACCTACGTACGTGAGGGAGGCTTCCTCTCCGGTGTCGACCGCTTCGACCCGGCCTTCTTCGGGATCTCGCCCCGTGAGGCACTGGCCATGGATCCGCAGCACCGGTTGCTGCTCGAAGTCGCCTGGGAGGCCTTCGAACACGCGGGGATCGATCCCAGCACGGTGCGCGGCACGCCCACCGGTGTGTACGCCGGACTCATGTACAGCGACTACGCCGGCCGTCTCGCCCACCCACCGGAACGGGTGGAGGGCTACCTCGGCATCGGCAACGCGGGCAGCGTGGCCTCCGGCCGTATCGCCTACACGCTGGGCCTGGAGGGGCCGGCGGTCACCGTGGACACGGCGTGCTCGTCGTCACTGGTGGCCCTGCACCTGGCGGCCCAGGCGTTACGCAGGGGCGAGTGCTCGCTGGCGCTCGCGGGAGGCGTCACCGTGATGACGGCGCCCCGTTCCTTCGTCGAGTTCAGCAGGCAGCGCGCGCTCGCCCCCGACGGCCGCTGCAAGGCGTTCGGGGCGGGGGCCGACGGCACAGGTTGGGCCGAGGGCGCGGGAATGCTGCTGATGACCCGGCTGTCGGAGGCCCGACGTGCCGGCTACCCGGTCCTGGCCGTGGTGCGCGGTTCCGCGGTGAACCAGGACGGTGCGAGCAACGGCCTGACCGCGCCGCACGGGCCGGCTCAGCGAAGGGTGATCCGTCAGGCTCTGGCCGACGCGCGACTGGCACCCGCGGAGATCGACGCGGTGGAGGCGCACGGCACGGGCACCCGGCTCGGCGACGTCATCGAGGCGGAGGCGTTCCTCGAGACCTTCGGGCAGGCCGGTTCACGGGAACACCCGCTGTGGCTGGGCTCGGTCAAGTCCAACATCGGGCACACACAGGCGGCGGCGGGTATGGCCGCCATGATGAAGATGATCCAGGCCATGGCACACGGCGTGCTGCCGCGTACTCTGCACGCCGAGGAGCCGAACCCCGGCGTCGACTGGTCCTCGGGCGCGGTGTCGCTGCTCACTCGTTCGGTGCCCTGGCCCCGGACCGGGCGGCCCCGGCGGGCGGGTGTGTCGTCCTTCGGGATCAGCGGGACCAACGCGCATGTGGTGATCGAGCAGGCGCCCGTGGAGCAGCCCGGGGCATCGGTCCGCCCGGAGAGCGAGGCCCCCGGGGCCCCGGTCCGCCCGGAGAGCGAGGCCATGACCGACCGGCCGACGGTGGCCCCGAGGACGACCGTGCCGTTCCCGGTATCGGCGAGGAGCGCACCGGCGCTGCGGGCGCAGGCCCGACGACTGCACGCCCATCTGAGCGAACGCCCCGGAGCGGACCTGCTGGACCTCGGTTTCTCCCTGGCCACGACCCGTGCCCGTTTCGAGTACCGCGCGGTACCGGTGGCCGGTGACCGCGAAGAACTGCTCGCCTCGCTCGACGCGGTGGCCGAAGGCCGCCACCGGCCGGGCCTGAGCTCGGGCGGCCCCCGGCCGGCGGGCCCGGTCGCCTTCATGTTCACCGGCCAGGGCAGCCAACGGGCCTGCATGGGCCGGGATCTGTACGAGACCCATCCCGCCTACGCGCGTTCCTTCGACGAGATCTGTGCGCTGCTGGACCCGCTTCTCCCGAAGCCACTACGGGACGTGGTGTTCGCCGCCGAGAGCACTGACGCCGCCGGGGACACCGGGGGCTCACGGACCGGCGGACTCCTGCACAGCACGCGGTTCACGCAGCCCGCGCTCTTCGCTCTGGAGGTCTCCCTGTTCCGGCTGCTGGAGTCCTGGGGCGTACGCCCGGACATGGTTGCAGGACACTCGGTCGGTGAACTGGCGGCGGCGCACGTCGCGGGGGTGCTGTCCCTCGCGGACGCCTGCACCTTGGTGGCGGCACGTGGCCGTCTGATGGACACGCTGCCCACCGGTGGGGCGATGGCCTCCGTACAGGCGGACGAAGGCGAGGTGACCGCGTACCTCGCGGCCGGGGCGGCCGGACCGGACGGTGAGCGGGGCGTCGACATCGCAGCCGTGAACGGCCGATCCGTGGTGCTGTCCGGGGACGAAAGCGCGGTGCTGGAGGCCGTCGCGCACTGGCGCGCACAGGGGCGCGGGACCACCCGTCTGCGGGTGAGCCACGCCTTCCACTCGGCGCACATGGAACCCGTACTCGAAGCCTTCGGCCGGGTCGCGCAGGCAGTCAGTTACTCCGCTCCGAGGATCCCCCTGGTCACCGCCGTGGCGGACAGACCCGCGACCGCCGAGGAGATCTGCTCGCCCCGGTACTGGACCGACCACGTACGCCGACCGGTCCGGTTCGCCGACTCGGTGCGATACCTGCGGGAGCAAGGGGCCACGCACTTCGTGGAACTCGGCCCGGACAGTGTGCTCGCGAGCCTGACGCGCGACGTCCTCTCCGGCTGCCGCCCGGCCGAGGCGGAGAGGGCGACGGCCCCGTCCGACGACGGCGGAGACGGTCCCGCGCCTCTGGTCGTCGCGACGCTGCGCGGCCCACGGCCGGAGGCCGACGCGCTGCTCACCACCGTGGCCGCCCTCCACGCCCACGGTGTGGAAGTGGACTGGCACGCGGTCTTCGCAGGGCGCGGCGCACGGCGCACGGCGCTGCCCACGTACGCGTTCCAGCGTGAGCGGTACTGGCTGGAGGCCGACCTGTCGGGTTCCGCGGCTGAGCCCGACGGCGCGTCCCACCCGTTCCTGCGATCGGCGACGACGACGGCTGACGACGACGGTCTGCTGCTGAGCGGCCGGCTGTCCCTGCGCGACCAGCCCTGGCTCGCCGGCCACGCGGTGCTGGACACGGTGCTTCTGCCGGCGACAGCCTTCGTCGACATGGCGATCCACGCCGGGGACCGGGCGGGAGCCTCCCTGCTGGAGGAACTGACGCTGACGGCACCGCTTGTACTGACCTTCGACGAGACGGTCGAGCTCCAGGTGAAGGTGGCGCGAGCGGACACGGACGGGCGCCGCGCCGTGGTGTTCCACGCGCGGACGCACACCGCCGGATACGGCGAAGGTGGCGACGGTCCTTGGACGCGCCACGCCTCCGGCGTCCTGAGCCCGGTGGACTTCGCCCCTTCGCCACCGCGGACTTCCGTGGACGCGCCGCCCCCGTGGCCTCCGGCGAGCGCCGTACCGCTTCCTCTCGGCACCGAGGCGGGCAGCAGTCTCTACGAGGATCTCGCGCACGGCGGACTCCGTTACGGAGCGGCCTTCCAGGGCCTGCGGGCAGCCTGGCGCCTGGGTGACGAACTGCTCGCCGAGGTCGAACTCCCGGAAGAGGAACACCCGAACGCCGCCCTGTTCATCCTGCATCCAGCTCTGCTGGACGCGGCGCTGCACGCCCTGACGCTGGATCACCGCCGCCCGGACACCGACACCGGCGGAGCCGGGGCGGTGCTGTCGCTCCCGTTCGCCTGGAGCGGTGTGCGGCTGCACGCGTCCGGCGCCCGCGCACTGCGCGTGCGGGTGTCCTGGGCAGAGGGGAGCACAGAGGGGAACACGGCCCGGCTGGAGCTGACCGACGAGGTAGGCGCTCCCGTGGCCACGGTGCGCTCGCTCGCCCTGCGGCCGCTGTCCCGCGAGCGGTTGGGCGGCGTACGCGCACCGCGTGACTGCCTGTTCCGCCTGGACTGGACACGTCTGCCGGATCCCGCCGCTCCGGCGCCGGCGGAGCCGCCTCGGTGCGGACTCCTGGGCGAGCCCGGCCCGCAGCTGAGCGACACGCTCCGGCAGTCGGGCCTCCGACCGGCGGTCTACGCGGATCCGGCCTCGGCGGCAGCCGACGCACCCGCCGTCGTGGTCGCCTGCCCTCCGCTCATCGGGGTGGACGGAGCGGACCTCGCGTCGGCCGCACACCGTGCGGCAAGCTGGGCGCTGAGGCTCGTCCAGGGCTGGCTCTCCGAGGAACGGCTTGCCAACTCCCGTCTCGTCATCCTTACTTCAGGGGCCATCACCATCGGAGCGGAGCAGGACGGAAACGTTCTCGACAACGGGACCGCTCTCATCCACGCGCCTGTCCGGGGGCTGCTGCGCTCGGCCCAGACCGAGAACCCGGGCCGCTTCTCGTTGATCGACGTCGACGACCATCCCGCGTCCGCGGTCGCCTTGGCCCGAGCCCTGACGAACTCCGAGCCGCAGACGGCCGTACGCCACGGTGCCACGTACGTACCGAGACTGGTCCGCGCACCCCACGCCGCAACGGCCGATGGTGCGTCGCGTCGGCTGGACCCGGACGGCACCGTCCTGGTGACCGGGGGGTTCGGCTCCTTGGGCATGGCGTTCGCCCGTCATCTCGTGGTCGCGCACGGGGCGCGTCACCTGCTGCTCGTGGGGCGGCGGGGAGCCGACGCACCCGGAGCCGCCGAACTGCTCGCGGAACTCACCGAGCGAGGCGCGGAGGTGACGGTGGCAGCCTGCGATGTCGCCGACCGGAGCGCGCTCGCCGCTCTGCTCGCGAGCGTGCCGGAGGCACACCCGTTGACGGGCGTGGTGCACACCGCCGGGGTACTGGACGACGGCGTCGTCCCGGCGCTCACCCAGGAACGGCTGGACCGCGTCCTGCGACCGAAGGTGGACGCGGGCCTCGCCCTGCACGAGTTGACCCGGGGCAGCGACCTGGCGGTGTTCGCCCTGTTCTCGTCGGTGGCCGGGGTGTTCGGATCCGGCGGCCAGGGCAACTACGCGGCGGCGAACTCGTTCCTGGACGCGCTGGCACAGCACCGCAGGGCGCTCAGGCTGCCCGGCACCTCTCTCGCCTGGGGGCCGTGGCAGCAGAGCGGCGGGATGACAGCCGGGCTCCGGGCAGCGGACCTGCGCCGGATGGCCCGTTCCGGTTTCGTCCCGCTGCGGACCGAGGAGGGCCTCGCGCTCTTCGACACCGCAGTCGCAGGACAGGACGCCGCTCTCGTGGTCGCCCGTCTCGACCGGTCGGCGACCGGGGCCTCTGGGGAACCTACGGCGCCGCTCTCCCGCGTACCGGGCCGGGAGCCCGTACGGAGGTCCTCCGCATCGCTCACGGGGCCCGGCACCGAAGGCCAGGACTCCCTGCGCCGGCAGTTGGCCGCCATGCCCGCCGGCGAACGCGGTGCTCTGCTCCTCTCGCGGGTCCGCGCGGAAGCCGCCCTGGCACTCGGCCACGGAGTCGGCGATTACACGGTCGAGGCGGACCGTGCGCTGGCGGAGTTGGGCCTCGACTCACTGGCCGCGGTCGAATTGCGCAATCAGCTCGCCTCGCTGACGGGGCTCGCCTTGCCGGCCACGCTCCTGTTCGACTACCCGACGCCGCGTAGGGTCGCCGCCCACCTGGAGGAACGCTGGTCCCAGGAGGCCCCCGAAGCACCCGGCCCCTCGGCCACCCCCGGCACCGCAGGTCCGGCAGCGGCCGGCGTGGCCCCGGGTGGTGCCTCGCCCCGGCGGCCGGGCAGTGCGGCGGGAAGGACCTCGGCCCCGGAGGGCACGGACCCCGACTCCTTGTCCGCGCTCTTCCGTACGGCGTGCGCCCGTGGCAAGGCGTGGGACGGGATGGCTCTCCTGACGATCGCAGCACGTTTCCGCGAGGTGTTCGATGCCACCGAGGCCCCCGGCTCAGCACCCTCGGCCGTCACCCTCGCGACAGGGGGCTCCGAGACACGTCTGATCTGTTTTCCCGCCCTCAGCACGCTGTCGGGGCCGCACGAGTACGCCCGCTTCGGGTCGGCCCTCCAGGGCAAACGCCCGGTCTCAGTGGTGCCGAACCCGGGGTTCCTGCCTCAGGAACGACTGCCCGCCACACTGGCCACCTTCGTGGCGGCGCAGGCTGCTGCCGTGCGCGCGTGCGCAGGCGACGAGCCGTTCGTCCTGCTGGGGCGCTCCGCCGGCGGATGGGTGGCGCACGCAGTCGCCGAGGAGCTCCAGAACACGGGCACGATTCCGTCCGCCATCGTCCTGATCGACACCTACCCCGGCGAGGACGGCGGTCCGGGCGGCAGTGGCGACAGTCCCGCACTCTCGGCGATGACCGCAGGCATGCTGGACAACGCCGCGCGGTTCGCCTCGGCCGAGACCCGCCGGCTCACCGCGATGGCGCACTACCTGGCGCTCCACGCCGGCTGGAAGCCGACGGCCGTGGCGGCCCCCACCCTGTTCGTCCGGGCCGGGGAGCGCCTGCCCGGCATCGAGGCGGCCGAGCCATGGAGCCTGCCGCACTCCGAGATCACCGTGCCCGGTGACCACTTCACCGTTCTGGAGGATCATTCCCGCACGGCCGCCCTCGCCATCCACGCCTGGCTCTCCGAGCACCGCTCGGCGGCCACGCCCGGGTGACCGTCCTCGGAATCCGTGTGTTCTGCGTGCGGATCAACTCCGGTCCACCGGACTGGCGCACCGACTACGGCCGACCAGGCAGAACAGAAGTCCGACCCCTCCGTCACCTCGAAAGACAGAGCCGAGGACCGACCGAACCCGTTCTCGCGCTACCCGGAGAAGCTCAGCCGCACCTGCCGGTCCGCATTGTCTACGTTCGTGTCCACCAGGCAGACGGACTGCCAGGTCCCCAGCTCCAGCCGCCCCCCGATCACCGGCAAGGTGGCATGTGGTGGCACCAGGGCCGGGAGTACGTGGTCGCGGCCGTGGCCCGGGGTGCCGTGGCGGTGGTGCCAGCGGTCGTCGGCGGGGAGCAGGGTCCCCAGGGCAGCGAGGAGGTCGTCGTCGCTGCCGGCTCCGGTCTCCAGGATCGCGATCCCGGCGGTGGCGTGGGGGACGAAGACGTTGAGCAGGCCGTCCCGCCCGTGGGCCGCGCGGGCGAGGAACTGCGCGCAGTCCTCGGTGAGGTCCCGGACCGTTTCGGTCCGTCCTGTGGTGACGTTCAGCAGGTGCGTGGTGAAGGTGTCGGAGGGCATGGGCCCATTCTCGCGCCGCTGAGACGGATTGCGCTCCGGGAAGATCCGGCGCGCCCCCAAGGTTAGTAGAAGCGTGAACTACTTTGGGGCGAGAGAGCTGGACGCGGTCGTCATCGGCGCCGGGCAGGCCGGGCTGTCCGCCGCCTATCACCTGCTGCGGGCCGACCACCGGCCGGACCAGGACTTCGTCGTGCTGGATCACGCTCCCCGGCCCGGGGGCGCCTGGCAGTTCCGGTGGCCCTCACTCACGTACGGCAAGGTGCACGGCATGCACTCCCTGCCCGGCATGGAGCTCACCGGCGCGGACGGCAGCCGGCCGTCGTCCGAGGTGATCAGCGGGTACTTCGACGCGTACGAGCGGCGTTTCGGCCTGCGCGTGCACCGGCCGGTCGAGGTCAGCGCCGTGCGCGAGGGTGAGGGCGGCCGTCTGCTCGTCGAGACCTCCGAGGGTACGTACGCCACGCGGGCGCTGATCAACGCCACCGGCACCTGGGACCGGCCGTTCTGGCCACGCTATCCGGGTCAGGAGACCTTCCGGGGGCGGCAGTTGCACACCGCCGGCTATCCGGGCCCTGCGGAGTTCGCCGGTCTGCGGGTGGTCGTCGTCGGCGGTGGCGCGTCGGGCACCCAGCATCTGATGGAGATCGCCGAGGTGGCGGCGGAGACGCACTGGGTGACACGGCGCCCACCGGTGTTCCGGGAGGGGCCGTTCGGCGAGGAGCAGGGGCGGGCCGCGGTGGCCATGGTGGAGGAGCGCGTGCGCCGCGGTCTCCCGCCGCAGAGCGTGGTGAGCGTGACCGGACTTCCGGTCAACGACGCCGTCCAGCATGCGCGTGAGCAGGGCGTCCTCGACCGGCTGCCCATGTTCGAGCGGATCACGCCGGACGGTGTGGCCTGGTCCGACGGCCGCACCGTGGAGGCCGATGTGATCCTCTGGGCGACCGGCTTCCGTGCCGCGGTCGATCATCTGTCGCCGCTGAAGCTCCGGGAGCCCGGCGGCGGCATCCGCGTGGAGAACACCCGGGCGGTGCGGGACTCGCGCGTCCATCTCGTCGGTTACGGCCCGTCCGCCAGCACGATCGGGGCCAACCGGGCGGGCCGGGCCGCGGTCCGTTCCGTCAGCCGGTTGTTGGGCACTCAGGAACACAGAACACACGAACACGGGATCGGATGTTCGCTCGAACGCGTGGTCGTTCCGGGATTGGTTGCTCAACCACCTCACGGCAGCTGATGATTACTGAGCGCACACAACGGGCTGCAGACCGCAACTGCGCATGTCCCACATTTGCACCACGCACAAGGAGAAACACCGAATGAACTTCCTGACCGACCTGCTTGCCGGCATCGTCCACTTCGTGGGTTGGCTCGTCTGACCGTCTCCGCACAACGGCGCCGCTGCTCCCCGTCCCACGGGAGCGGCGGCGCTGCCGTGTGTCCGTGACGGCGAAAAACCGCGGCCGGGACACCGGCCCGCCCCCGCCTCAGACCGCCGCGGGGGCCGCATGGCCCCTGTCCCGGCGGATCAGCGCGGCATAGCGTCCGTCCTGCGCGAGCAGCTCCTCGTGCGTGCCGCGCTCGGCCGTACGGCCTTCGTCCAGGACGACGATCTGGTCCGCCTCCCGGATGGTGGAGAGCCGGTGCGCGATCGTGAGTGTGGTGCGGCCCTTCGAGAGGGCGTCGACAGCTTGTTGCACGGCGTGTTCCGTACGGGTGTCGAGGGCGCTGGTCGCTTCGTCGAGGATCAGCACGGGCGGATCCCTGAGGATCGTGCGCGCGATGGCCAGCCGCTGCTTCTCGCCGCCCGAGAACCGGTACCCGCGTTCGCCGACGAGGGTGTCGTAGCCGTCGGGCAGCCCGGCGATGTGGTCGTGGATCTGGGCCGTGCGGGCCGCGGCCTCGATCTCCTCGTCCGTGGCGTCCGGTTTGGCGAAGCGGAGGTTCTCGGCGACCGAGGCATGGAAGAGGTACGTCTCCTGGGAGACGACGCCGACGGCTCGGGCGAGGGTGTCGAAGTCCAGGTCGCGCACATCGACGCCGTCGATCAGGACCCGGCCCCCGGTGACGTCGTACAGCCGCGGCACCAGATAGCTGAGCGTGGACTTGCCCGATCCGGTGGGGCCGACGACGGCCAGGCTGCTTCCTGCGGGCACGGTCACATCGATGCCGCTCAGGGTCGGGCCGCTCTTCTCGTCGTAGCTGAAGGTGACGTCCTTGAAGGCGATCTCGCCGCGGATCTCCTCCAGCCTGACGGGCTTCTCGGGCTCGGCGATGTCCACCTCGAGATCGAGATACTCGAAGATGCGCGCGAACAGGGCGAGTGACGTCTGCATCTGCACACCGGTGGAGAGCAGGCTCACGGCGGGCCGGAGAAGGCCCTGCTGGAGCGAGACGAAGGCGACCAGGGTGCCGATGGAGACGGGCGTGACACCCGACTGGAGCGTGAGGCCGGCCGCCCAGTAGATGACGGCGGGCATGGCGGCCATCACGATGCCGATGGTCGACATCCTCCAGCGCCCCGCCATGCTGGAACGCACTTCGAGATCGACCAGGCGCTCCGACTCCTCGGAGAACGCCTGCGTGAGGGAGTCCGAGCGGCCCATGGTCCGGCCGAGCAGGATGCCGCTGACGGACAGCGACTCGGTGACCGTGGCGGCCATCGCGGCCATCTGCCTCTGGCGCTGGGTGGTGATCCTCTTGCGCTCGCGGCCCACGCGACGGCTGATCCAGACGAAGACGGGCAGCAGGAGCAGCGAGACGACGGTGAGCCGCCAGTCCAGCGCGAGCATGGCGACGACGGTGGCGACCACGGCGGTGAAGTTGGAGACGAGGGAGGTCGCGGTGGAGGTGACCGTGGCCTGCATTCCGCCGATGTCGTTGGCGATGCGGGACTGGACCTCGCCCGTGCGGGTCCGGGTGAAGAAGGCGAGCGGCATCCGCTGCAGCTGGGTGTAGACGGCGGTACGCAGGTCGTGCATGACGCGCTGGCCGACCGTCGTGGAGATCAGGGTCTGCAGGACGCCGAAGACGCTGTTCATCACGGCGGTGAGGATCATGCCGAGCGCGAGGAGCGTCAGCAGACCCGTGCGCCCCTGAGGGATCGCGGTGTCCAGGACCTCGCGGAGCAGGAAGGGGGAGGCGACCGACACCAGGGATGAGGCGCCGACCAGCAGTCCGACCACGGCGAGTCTGCCTCGGTAGGGATGGAAGAGCCGGAAGATGCGGCGCAGCTCGGCGGGTGGCTGCCCGGGTTCCTCGGCGGGAGGTGTCCAGGTGGGTTCGTCGGGTTTCATGGGCTCCTTCGAGAGCGTGCGGCGGGTTGCGACGGGTGGGGTGCCCGTGCGGCCGGCAGCCGACGCGGAGGTCCGGGGCGAGGAGACGGAGGTCCGGGAAGAGCTGACAGATGAGCGGGCTTTTGAGAGCGTAGCTCATTGTTACCTCTATACACAATGAACAGGGTCCTGATATTGTTCGCTCATGGAATCCCCCGACTCCGACGGCCTGCTCGCCGAGCAGCTGCTGCGGCTCACCCGCCGTCTCCAGCGCATCCAGAGCCGTCAGCTGGAGCCGATAGGCATCACGCCTGCCCAGTTCCGCCTGCTGCGCACGACCGCGCACTACGAGGGTCCGCCGCGGATGGCCGATCTCGCCGAGCGCCTGGACGTCGTCCCCCGGGCGGTGACCACCCTGGTCGACGGCCTGGAGGCGAGTGGCCGGGTGCGGCGCGCCCCGGATCCGGCCAATCGCCGGGTGGTGCGTATCGAGATCACCGAGGAGGGCCGGGCCGTGCTCCGTTCGATGCGCGACGGGCGCAAGGCCGCCGCGGAGGAGATCCTGGCCCCATTGACCGCCGAACAGCGTGAGGTGCTCGGCGGGCTGCTCACCGCCCTGGTCGACGGAATGCCGGAGCGCCGCCGCTGTTGAGGCACCCGACCGGCGCTCTGACCCGAGGCCGACGCCCGCACCGTCCGCGGACCTTCCATCGCTCGGCGGTCGGAAGCCCGTGACCGGGAGCGCGGTCCAGAAGTCCATGGTTTAGACGCAGGAGTCCAACCGCTTCCCTTGCGTCGGAACAGCCCCACCGTCCAAGGTCCTCACCAAGGTTCAGGGATCCGCCATGTTCACGCGGGTCCCTGAGGCTCGTATGCGCACCGTCGAATCCCCCTCTCTGGAGGCCCGATGAATGACGACGCACCACAGGACCAGACCGCCCAGGGGCAGGACCCTCGGACCACGGACGACGGCTCGCCGAGCCGTCGTTCCGTTCTTCGCACCACAGCCGGCGCGGTGGGAGTCGCCGGCACCGGGCTCGGACTCGGAGCATTCGGCGCCGGCCCGGCATCGGCCGCACAGGACGCCCCGGCCGGCAGCCCTCTGTCCGTACCGCCCCGCAAGGGCGCCACCATGGCCGGGGTCCCCTTCGACCGGCGCTCGACGGTGCGCGTCGGCATCGTGGGCCTCGGTAACCGCGGCGGCAGCATGATCGACCTCTTCCTCGCCGTCGAGGGGGTGCGGGTCGTCGCCCTCTGCGACCCGGTGAAGGAGAAGACCGAGCAGGCCGCCGCGAAGGTGACGGCCGCAGGCCAGCCGGCACCCGCCGTGTACACCAACGGGGAGGACGACTACGAGAATCTCTGCGCGCGCGGAGACATCGACTTCGTCTACGTGGCGACGCCCTGGGACTTCCACTTCGAGATGGCGAAGACGGCCATGCTCAACGGGAAGCACGTCGGTGTCGAGTGCCCGATCGCTCTGCGACTGGACCAGCTCTGGGAGCTGGTCGACCTCTCCGAGCGGACCAGGCGCCACTGCATGCAGCTGGAGAACTGCTGTTACGGGCAGAACGAGATGCGGGTGCTGCGGATGGCGCACGCCGGTCTCTTCGGCGATCTGCTGCACGGGGCGGGCGCGTACAACCACGATCTGCGCGGCCTGATGTTCGACCCGGACTACTACGAGGGCCCCTGGCGACGCCTGTGGCACACACGGATGCGCGGGGACCTCTACCCCAACCACGGCTTCGGGCCGGTCGCCGGCTACATGGACGTCAACCGCGGTGATCGCGCCGTCAGCATCACGAGTGTCGGCTCTCCCTCGCTCGGGCTCGCCGCCTATCGCAAGGAGCACATGCCGGCCGGCGACCCGAGCTGGAAGGAGACCTACATCGAGAGCGACCGGACGATCAGTCTCGTCCAGACCGCCAAGGGCCGGGTGATCCGCCTGGAGCACGACGTCTCCACGCCCCATCCCTACTCGCGCATCAACAGCCTAGGCGGTACCAAAGGGGTGTTCGAGGACTACCCCGAACGGATCTACCTGGAACCGGACCACTCGAACGACGAGTGGGGCGACTTCGGCGCGTACGCCGACTGGGACCACTGGCTGTGGAAGGAACACGCCGACCCGCCCGGCGGCCACGGCGGGATGGACTACATGCTGGTGTTCCGGCTGATGCAGTGCATACGGCTCGGGCTCGTCCCGGACTTCGACGTGTACGACGCCGCCACCTGGACAGCGCCCGTGCCGCTGAGCCATCTGTCGATCAAGGCCAAGGGTGCACCGCAGGAGATCCCCGACTTCACCCGGGGCGAGTGGAAGAAGGCCCGCGCGGGCATGGACTCCGAGAAGCCCGAGGAGTAGTCGGCCGGGTCCCCGTCACCCCGGCCGGTGGCGGGGCTCCTCCCCCACGGAGAACGCGAGCGGCCGTCACGGCCGAATAACCGGTTGCCGCGAACGGGGCCAGGAAGCGAACCTTGCACGGTTTGGTCCCCCCGCTGTTCCCCAGTTTCGCCCGTTCCACCTGCTCCGCCTGTTCCGCCTGCTCCACCTGCTCCGCCTGCTCCGCCTGTTCCGCCTGCTCCACCTGCTCCGCCTGCTCCGCCTGTTCCACGAGGTCCGTCATGGATCTCCGCTTCCGATCCTTGGGACGTCATGCAGATTCGCGATCTTCCGTATTCGGATCCCGGCGATCCCGATGTGCGGTCCGGCCCCCGTTTTCTGTTCTGGCTCGGGCGGCAACAGCTCACCGGCCAGCTCAAGTCCCTGTGCTGGGGGCTGCTTCACCACTGTGCCATCGCGGGCCTCCCGCTCGCCGTGGGTCTGGCGGTGCAGGCCGTCATCGACCGTTCCGGCCGGGGCCTCACGGTGGCCGGTGTCCTGCTCGTCGCTCTCGGCGTCCTCATCGCCCTGGGCGACACCATGCTCCACCGCACGGCCGTCACCAACTGGATCACCGCGGCGGCCCGGGTACAGCAACTCCTGGCGCGCAGGACGGCCGAGCTGGGCTCCGCGCTGACCCGGAGGGTCGCGGCCGGTGAGGTGGTCGCCGTGTCGACGGGCGATGTCGAGAAGATCGGATGGTTCGTCGAGGCCCTGTCACGCTTCTTGGCCGCCGCGACCGCACTCGTGCTGATCTGCGTCGGTCTGGTCCTCTATCTGCCCTCGCTCGGGGTGCTGGTCGCCATCGCCACCCCCGTCCTGGCACTGACCGTCCTGCCGCTGCTCCCCCGGGCCACCCGCCGCGCCGATCTGCAACGCGAGAAGGCGGGCCGGGCCACGGAGCTGGCCTCCGACACGGTCGCCGGGCTGCGGGTGCTGCGCGGCATCGGCGGCGAGGAGCTGTTCCTCGGGCGTTACCGGCGTGCGTCCCAGGAGGTCAGGAAGGCCGCCGTGCACAGTGCGCGGATGTGGGCGCTGATCTCGGCGATCCAGGTGTTCCTGCCGGGAGTTCTGCTGATCTCGCTGGTCTGGTACGGCGCGACGCTGGCCCGCGACGGCCGGATCGACGTCGGCCAGCTGGTCACCGTGTACAGCGCGGCGACCCTGATGCTCTTCCCTCTGCGCAACGTGGAGGAGATCGCGATGGCGTACTCCTTCTCACGGCCGTCCGCGCAGCGCGCGGTCCGCGTGCTGTCCCTGCGCCGCAGCACCCGACCGCCGACGGCGGACGCCACCGCCGCGCCCCGGGGCGATCTGTACGACCCGGCGACCGGGCTGATGGCTCCGCGGGGCCTGTTCACCGCCGTGGTCTGCGGTGACCCCGACGAGGCGGGACGGCTGGCGGAGCGGCTCGGCGGCCACGCGGAGCCGGCGCAGGACGCTGCCACAGCCTCGGCACCCTCGGTGCTGCTCGGCGGAGTCCCGTTGGACGAGCTGCCGCTCGACGCGGCGCGGGCCGCTGTGCTGGTGCAGGACAAGGATCCGGTGCTGCTGTCCGGGACGCTTCGGGAGCTGCTGGACGTGCCGTCCTCGGGAAGCGTGACGGCAGAGGAGGCGCTCTCGGCAGCCCGGTGCGGTGATGTGCTGGACGCGCTGGCGCAGGCGTCCGTCGACGCGGACGGCGACCCGATGAACACCCGGATCACCGAGCGCGGCCGGTCCCTGTCGGGCGGTCAGCGGCAGCGGCTTGCGCTGGCCCGTTCGCTGGTCACCGACCCGGAGGCGCTCGTGCTCGACGAGCCGACGTCCGCCGTGGACTCGCACACGGAGGCCGGCGTCGCCGCAGGGATCGAGGAGCTGCGCCGGGGCCGTACGACGGTGGCGTTCGCCTCGTCGCCGCTGTTGCTCGACCTCGCCGACCGCGTGGTGCTGCTGCACGGCGGCACGGTCGTGGCGGCGGGCACTCACCGCGAACTGCTGCGGGACGAGCCTCGCTACCGGGCTGTCGTGACCCGGGAGACGGAGGCCGGGGCCGATGAGCGGGGCGGGATGCCCGCGATCGACGAACCGCACGAGGCCCACGCGGCCCGGACGGTCGAGGAATTCGAGGAGAGAGCATGATCGGCCTGGCCCCGCCGGAGTACGACCCGGCCGCACCGCGGTCGGCGACGACCCTCCCGGTCGGTACACCCACGACCGTAAGGACCTACGTACGCGCCCTGCTGCGGCGCCACCGCAGGCCGTTCGCGGTCCTGATCGCGGCCAACGCGGTCGCGGTGATCGCGTCGATCACCGGTCCTTACCTCCTCGGCGGACTCGTCGAGGACCTCTCGAACGGGGTCACCGACCTCCATCTGGAGCGCACCGCCGCCGTGTTCGCCCTGGCGCTGGTCGTGCAGACCGTGTTCACGCGCGCGATGCGGCTGCGCGGTGCGGTCCTCGGTGAGGAGATGCTCGCCGATCTGCGCGAGGACTTCCTCGTACGTTCGGTGGCGCTGCCGCCCGGCGTACTGGAGCGGGCCGGTACCGGTGATCTGCTGTCCAGGATCACGACGGACATCGACCGGCTGGCCAACGCGATGCGGGAGGCCGTGCCCCAACTCGCGATCGGCGTGGTGTGGGCGGGGCTGCTGCTCGGCGCGCTGACCGTCACCGCCCCGCCGCTGGCGGTCGCCGTGGTGGTCGCGCTTCCGGTGCTGGTCGTCGGCTGCCGCTGGTACTTCCGGCGCGCGCCGTCCGCGTACCGCTCGGAGGCGGCAGGTTACGCGGCGGTCGCGGCCGTGCTCGCCGAGACCGTGGACGCCGGGCGGACCGTCGAGTCCCACCGGCTGGGGGCCCGGAGGATCGCGCTGTCGGACCGGCGGGTCAAGGAGTGGACGGCCTGGGAGCGATACACCCTGTTCCTGCGCTCGGTGCTCTTCCCCGTCATCAACACCACGTACGTGACGATTCTCGGCGCGGTGCTGATGCTCGGCGGCTGGTTCGTGATCGAGGGCTGGCTCACCGTGGGGCAGCTGACGACGGGTGCGCTGCTGGCACAGATGATGGTGGACCCGATCGGTCTGATCCTGCGCTGGTACGACGAGTTGCAGGTCGCCCAGGTGTCGCTGGCCAGGCTCGTCGGCGTACGGGAGATCGAACCCGACGCGGGCGACGGTCTCATCGGTCCTGACGGCCGGGAGGTGCGGGCCGACGAGGTGAGCTTCGGCTATCGCGCGGGCGTCGACGTCCTGCACGAGGTGTCGCTCGACGTCGCCCCCGGCACCCGGCTCGCGCTGGTCGGGCCTTCGGGGGCGGGCAAGTCCACGCTGGGGAGGCTGTTGGCGGGGATCTACGCGCCCCGGGAGGGTTCGGTCTCGCTGGGCGGCGCCGAGCTCTCCCAGATGACGGCGGAGCGGGTACGGACCCAGGTGGCTCTCGTCAATCAGGAGCACCACGTGTTCGTGGGCTCGCTCCGGGACAACCTCCTGCTGGCCCGTACGGACGCCGAGGACGCGGAGCTGTGGGCCTCGCTCGCCGCGGTGGACGCGGGCGGCTGGGCGAAGGCTCTCGACGAGGGGCTCGACACGGAGGTCGGCTCGGGCGGTCAGTCCCTCACCCCGGCCCAGGCACAGCAGATCGCCCTGGCCCGCCTCGTCCTGGCGGATCCGCACACGCTGGTGCTCGACGAGGCGACGTCGCTGCTCGACCCCCGGGCGGCGCGGCATCTGGAGCGGTCGCTGGCGCGGGTGCTGGACGGCCGTACGGTGATCGCCATCGCCCACCGGCTGCACACGGCCCACGACGCGGACGTGATCGCGGTCGTGGAGCACGGTCGGATCACCGAACTGGGCAGCCACGAAACGCTGGTGGCGGCGGACGGCGCATACGCTTCCCTGTGGCGCTCCTGGCACGGCTGAGCTCGCGGGATACCGGTCGGTCTAGAGTTCGGTGTATGACGCAGCCGAGCGTGGACCCAGGGACCCCGGACAGTCGTGGCCCCCTGCGGTATCTCTGGTGGCTCGTCACCAGTCAGCGCCGCCGCATCGCCGGCGGAGCGCTGCTCGGCAGCGCCTGGATGGTCTGTCTGACGCTGCCGCCGTACCTGCTCTCGCGCGCCATCGACGACGGTCTTGAGCCGGGGCGGGGAGGCGTACTGGCCGGCTGGGTGGCGGCGTTGCTGGGTGTGGGGGTGCTGAACGCGTGGCTGGCCATCATGCGCCACCGCACGATGACCAGGGTGCGCCTGGACGCCGCGTTCCGCTCCGTGCAGGTCGTGGTCAGGCACGCGACGCGGCTGGGCGGTGCCCTGCCGCGCCGGGTCACGGCCGGCGAGGTCGTCACGATCGGCTTCGGTGACGTCGCCGTCATCGCGAACACGCTGACCATGACCGGTCCCGGGATCGGCGGAGTACTCGCCTACGCCGTCGTGGCCTGTCTGATGCTGACGGTGTCACCGCTGCTGGCCCTGGTGGTGCTGCTCGGTGTGCCGCTGCTCGCCGTGTTGGTCGGCCCCCTGCTCGGACGGCTCCAGGGCGCCGAGGCGACGTACCGGGAGCGGCAGGGTGGGCTCGCGGCCCGCTTCGGGGACATCGTCGGGGGCCTGCGCGTCCTCAACGGCATCGGTGGCAAGGACGCGTACGCCGAGCGCTACCGGAGCGGTTCGCAGGCGCTCCGCGCGGAGGGGTACCGCGTCGGGACGGTGACCAGCTGGATCCAGGCGCTCGGGGTCGGTCTTCCCACCCTGTTCCTCGGGGTGGTGACCTGGCTTGCGGCCCGCATGGCCGCTCAGGGGACCATCAGCGTCGGCGAGCTGGTCGCGGTCTACGGGTACGCGGCGGTGCTTGTGGTGCCGGTGGAGGCCTTCATCGAGGCGGGCTACGACCTCAGTCGCGGGCTCGTCGCCGCCCGAAGAGTCGTACGGTTCCTGGGCCTTGAGCCCGAGTCCCCATCCGCGTCCGACTCCGACGGGACGGGGACGGCCGTGGACGGGCCAGGGGCGCCGGCCACGCTGTGTGACCCGGAGTCCGGCGTCGAGGTGGCGCCGGGGCAGCTGACCGCCCTGGTCAGCGCCCGACCGTCGGAGTCCGCGGCGGTGGTCGACCGCATCGGCCGGTTCACCTGGTCGGCCGCCACCTGGGGCCGGATACGCCTCGACGCCATCGATCTGACGCAGATCCGCCGCCGTGTCCTCGTCGCGGACAACGAGGCCGATCTCTTCGCCGGCCCGCTCCGCGAGGTGATCAGCGGCGCCGGGGACCGGGACGAGGAGACCATCGCCCGAGGTGTCGAGGCGGCCAGGGCGCAGGACGTCGTCCGGGGCCTGCCGGACGGACTCGACTCACACATCGACGCGCAGGGCCGCAACCTCTCCGGAGGCCAGCGCCAGCGTATCCGCCTGGTCCGGGCCCTGCTCGCGGATCCCGAGGTGCTGCTGGCGGTCGAGCCCACCTCGGCGGTCGACGCGCACACCGAGGCGGCCGTCTCGGCCCGGCTGCGGGCCGCACGGGCGGGCCGCACCACGGTCGTCACGAGCACCTCACCGCTCCTGCTGGACCAGGCGGACACCGTGTACTACCTCGTCGACGGCTCCGTCGCCGCCGTCGGCAGCCACCGTGAGCTCCTGGACGGTCAGCGGGGCTACCGCCTCCTGGTGTCACGCGGCGGCGACGAGGAGGACGGCGACGGTGCGGGACCGGACGAGGGAACCGTTCCGCCGCTCCGGGAGGCCGTGCGATGACCGTCGACACCGGACCGGAAGCCCGGTCCCTGCCCATCGCACGCCCCTTCGAGGTACGCCGGGCGGCGCTGCGGCTGATCCGCGTGGACGGCCGCGCGTTCGCCGGCGTGATCGTCCTCAACGCACTGGCCGCAGCTGCCGGGCTCGTCGGCCCGTGGCTGCTCGGCCGCATCATCGACGAGGTCAGGGACGGGGCCGCAGTGTCGTCGGTGGACCGTCTCGCGCTCACCATCCTTGCCTTCGCGCTGGTGCAGCTCCTCCTGGTCCGTTACGCCGGCTACGTCGGGCACCGCTTCGGCGAGCGGACGCTGGCGCGCATCCGCGAGGAGTTCGCCGACCGGGCGCTCGCGCTGCCCGACGCGGTGGTCGAGCGGGCCGGGACGGGCGATCTGCTGACCCGGGGCACCACCGACGTCAACGCGGTCGGCGCCACCCTCAGGGATGCCGGTCCCGCAATCCTGATCGCCGCCACCCAGGCGCTGTTCATCCTCGGAGCGGTCTTCGCGCTCGATCCGCTGCTCGGCGCGTGCGGCGTGCTGGGCCTGCTCGGCATCTGGTTCGCTTCGCGCTGGTACCTGCGGCGGGCGCTCGACGCGTACCTGGCCGAGGGAGCCGCCAACTCCGCTCTCGCCGAGCAGCTCGCTGCCACCGCCGCCGGAGCCCGCACGGTCGAGGCACTCGGGCTGCAGCAGCGCCGTATCGCGGCGAGCCAGGAGGCGATCGAGACGTGCCGCAGGACCCGGATGCGGACGCTGTTCCTGCGCAGTGTGCTCTTTCCCGCCGTGGACGTCTCCTACGTCCTTCCGGTGGCCGGTGTCCTGCTGATCGGCGGGGTGCTGCACGCCCACGGCGCGATGAGCCTCGGCGCCGTGGTCGCCTCGGCCCTGTATCTGCGGCAGCTCTCCCAGCCCCTGGACACCGTCCTTCAGCAGATGGAACAGGTGCAGAACAGCAGCGCCTCCTTCGCCAGGGTCGAGGGCGTCGGCCTCGCGGCACCCGCCCCGTCGGCCTCGTCCCCGGCACCGGCCGACGACCGGATCGAGGTGGCCGGTGTGCGCTACGCCTACGACGACGGGGGCGACGTCCTGCACGGAGTCGATCTGACGGTCCGGCCGGGCGAGCGGCTGGTGATCGTCGGCCCGTCGGGCGCGGGCAAGACCACGCTGGGCCGGCTGCTGGCCGGCATGGACGCACCGCGGACCGGCTCGGTGACCGTGGGGCAGGTACCGGTCGCCGGTCTCGACGCCGACCAGCTGCGCCGGCACGTCGTCCTGGTGACCCAGGAGCACCACGTGTTCCAGGGCACGGTCCGGGACAACCTGCGGATCGCCTCCGCCGACGCGACCGACGCGGGGCTGCGCGCGGCGCTCGTCGCCGTCGGCGCCGGATGGGCCGGCGAGCTGCCGGACGGTCTGGACACCGACCTGGGCCCCGGGGGTTACCGGCCGGACGGTGCCGAGGCCCAGCAGCTAGCCCTGGCTCGTGTGGTGCTGGCCGATCCGCACACGCTGATTCTCGACGAGGCCACCGCGCTGCTGGACCCGAGGACCGCCCGGCACACGGAGCGGGCGCTTGCCGCCGTCCTGGAGGGCCGGACCGTGGTCGCCATCGCGCACCGGCTGCAGACGGCGCACGACGCCGACCGGGTGGCCGTGATGGAGGACGGCCGGGTCACGGAGCTCGGCACCCACGACGAGCTCGTGGCGGCCGACGGCGCCTACGCGGCGCTCTGGCGCTCCTGGCACGGTGAGCGGCCGCCCGCCTCCTCCTGAGCCGGCGCCGCTCGCCCTCCCGCTTTTCTGCCCGCCGCACAGGACCCGACGCACAAGAGGCGAACTCGCTCCCCTGCGGTGAGGATGAGGGAGTGACTGGCTCCGGATACGGGGCAGGCGAGCGATGACCGCGTAAACCCGAGAAGGGACGCACACCGTGGCACGACCCAGGATTCTCGTTGTCGGCGCCGGCTTTGCCGGGGTCGAGTGTGTGCGCCGGCTGGAGCGCACCCTCGCGCCCGGCGAGGCGGACATCGCGCTCGTCACCCCGTTCTCGTACCAGCTCTATCTGCCGTTGCTCCCTCAGGTCGCCTCCGGGGTACTGACCCCCCAGTCGGTCGCCGTGTCCCTGCGCCGAAGCCGGCGCCATCGCACCCGGATCGTGCCGGGCGGGGCCATCGGGGTGGACACGAAGGCGAAGGTCTGCGTCGTCCGCAAGATCACGGACGAGATCGTGAACGAGCCGTACGACTACATCGTGCTGGCCGCCGGCAGCGTCACCCGGACCTTCGACATCCCGGGTCTTGTCGAGAACGCCCGGGGCATGAAGACGCTCGCCGAGGCCGCCTACATCCGCGACCACGTCATCTCCCAGCTCGATCTGGCCGACGCCAGTCACGACGAGGCGGAGCGGGCCTCCCGGCTGCAGTTCGTGGTGGTGGGCGGCGGATACGCCGGTACGGAGACCGCGGCGAGCCTCCAGCTGCTCACCAGCAACGCGGTCAAGCACTACCCCAGGCTGGATCCGAAGCTGATCAAGTGGCATCTGATCGACATCGCGCCCAAGCTCATGCCCGAGCTCGGCGACAAGCTCGGTCTCAGCGCCCTGGAGATCCTGCGCAAGCGGGGTATCGAGGTCTCGCTCGGCGTGTCCGTGGCCGAGGCATCGCCGGACAAGGTGACCTTCACGGACGGCCGGGTACTGCCCTGCCGCACGCTGATCTGGACCGCGGGCGTCGCGGCGAGTCCGCTCATCGCCACACTGGACGCCGAGACGGTACGCGGCCGGCTCGCCGTGACTCCGGAGATGACCCTGCCCGGCAACGGCGGAGTGTTCGCGCTCGGTGACGCGGCGGCGGTGCCCGACCTGGCCAAGGGCGACGGGGCGGTCTGCCCGCCCACCGCGCAGCACGCCATGCGCCAGGGCCGCAGGCTCGCGGACAACATCCTCGCGTCCCTGCGCGGCCGTCCGCTCCAGCCGTACGTCCACAAGGACCTGGGTCTTGTGGTGGACCTCGGTGGCGGGGACGCGGTGTCCAGGCCGCTGGGCGTAGAGCTGAGGGGCATGCCGGCGCAGGCGGCGGCGCGCGGCTACCACTGGGCGGCGCTGCGGACGAACGTCGCGAAGACCCGGGTCATGACCAACTGGCTGCTCAACGCGGTCGCCGGTGACGACTTCGTGCGTACGGGGTTCCAGTCACGCAAGCCGGCCACCCTGCGCGACTTCGAGTACACCGACGCCTATCTCACGGCGGAGGAGATCCGCGCGCACACCGCGGACGCGCGGGCCCGCGGCTGATCCGGGTGGCCCGCCCCGGCCGGGTCAGGTCGGGGCGGGTCGGGGCGGTCAGGACCCGGCCGGGGGGCAGGCCGGGTCAGGTCCGTTGCGAGAGGACCGCGTCGACGGTGTCCGCGTCCTCGGCCCTCTTGTCCTCGCGGTAGCGCAGCACACGGGCGAAGCGCAGTGTGACGCCTGCCGGGTAGCGGGTGGAGCTCTGGAGTCCGTCGTAGGCGATCTCCACGACGAGTTCGGGGCGCACGGTCACCACGTGCCCGTCGTCGCCGGTGGCCAGCTCCCGCAGGCGTTCGGTCTGCCAGGTGAGCAGGGCGTCCGTGAGCCCCTTGAAGGTCTTGCCGAGCATCGCGAACGTACCGTCGTCCCGCCGTGCCCCAAGGTGCAGGTTGGAGAGCTTGCCGGTGCGTCTGCCATGGCCCCACTCGGCGGCGAGCACCACGAGGTCCAGGGTGTGCACGGGTTTCACCTTCAGCCAGGAGGCGCCCCGGCGGCCCGCGCTGTACGCCGCCGTGCCCCCCTTGACGACGACGCCCTCGTGGCCCCGTGCCAGCGTCTCATCGGAGAACGCCACCGCGGCCTCGCGCTGCGGCGCGTCTGTGGGGTCGTCCACGGTGACACGCCGTACGCGCATGGGTCCCGGTACCAGCGCGGCCAGCTCCTGGTGGCGCGCGGAGAAGGGGAGGTCGAGGAGTTCACGGCCGTCGACGAGGAGCACGTCGAAGAAGACGGGCACCACGGGAACGGCATCGGCCGCCGTGGCGACGTCGCGCCGGGATCCCACCCGGCCCGCGGTCTCCTGGAAGGGGCGGGGCCTCCCGTCGGCACCGAGCGCGATCACCTCTCCGTCCAGGATGAACCGGTCGGCGGGGAAGCCGCTCACCGCGGCGGCGAGTTCGGGGAGCCGGCCGGTGATGTCGTCGAGCGTGCGGGTGTAGACGCGCACCCGGTCCCCGTCCCGGTGCACCTGTACGCGAATGCCGTCCAGCTTCTCCTCGACGACGCAGGGCCCCAGCCGGTCGATCGCCTCGGTCACCGAGCGGGCGGTGTGCGCCAGCATGGGCTGGACGGGACGGCCGACGGTGAGCCGGAAGGAGGCGAGCACCCCGGGGCCGTCCGCGAGGAGCCCGCGGGCGACGGGGCCGAGCGATCCGGCGAGCATGACGGCGCGCCGTACCTCCGCGGCCGGTGCTCCGGCTGCGTCGGCCAGGGCGTCGACGGCGACGGCGTCCAGCGCGCCCTGCCGCACCTCGCCGGTGAGCAGTGCGCGCAGGAAGCGCTGCTCACCGGCGGTGGCGGCGCCGAGCAGCCGTGCCAGCCGCTCCCTGCGGGCCGCCTGCGAGCCGGGACCTGTGAGGGCTCCGATCGCCGTCAGCGCCGCGTCGGTCTCCGTCACGGTCAGGGTGGGGGCGTCGGCGGGCGTCACCTCGTGGCGCAGGGCGCTCCAGCCGATCCCGAGCCTGCCCTGCGGGAGGCGTCCTGCGAGATAGGGGATGACGACCGGGACGTCGTCGGGCCCTGCCTCCCGGAAGAGTCCGGCCAGCAGCGCGGTCTTCCGGCTACGGGCCGACGTCGCGGCGACCTCGATGGACACGTGGGCGAGCCGGGCGAGCAGCATGCCGCCCATGGTGCTACGGCGGAGGGCGCACCGCCCCCCGGGGGGGGAGGCCGGGGCGTCAGACGACGTTGAGTGCGGCGATGCCGCCGATCGCGCCGAGGATCATGAAGACGGGCATCAGCACCTTGATCTCGACCCAGCTGCCGGCCCTGAACCGCATGACCTTCGGCGGGCCGATGGGGTACCAGCGCTTGCGGCCCAGCGGGATGGGCCACAGGATCGGGCAGCCCGAGACCGTCAGGGCGTCGCCGATGTCGTGGACGAGGGCGCCGAGCACGATCGGGATCCCCAGCCAGAGGTACTCCTGGCCGGCCCCGCTGAACAGCCAGTCGGAGCCGTTGCCCGGCTGGTCGAGGACTCCGGCGAGGATCCAGGCGCTGGTGGCGCCCAGCAGCCAGACGAGGACGTCGCTCGAGACCCGGGCCGCCCGCCACAGCAGGCCTTCCACGGCGAGCACGAGGTGGACGAAGAGGATGGCCAGGACCGCCCACCGGCCGCCGAAGATGGCGGCGGCGGAGCATCCGGCGCCGATCAGCACCGCCCAGAGCCAGGTGTGGGTCAGGGTGCGGTGGCCGCCGGTCCTGCGCGGGTCACCGGCACCCCGGGTGGCCTTGTAGACGGTGTACGAGAGCTTGTCGACTATCTCGCAGACCGCCTTGGAGACCGGTCCGAAGGCCCGGGAGATCGTGGCCGACTTGTGGTCGAGGTCCGGGGCGAGCGCGGCACCGGCGGTGATCAGAGCCCCCACGACCAGGACGGGCCAGGGCATCGTGTGGCCCGCGGCCTTGGCCGCCGCACCCACCCCCAGCCAGGCCGCCGCTCCTGACAGAGAGTGTGCCGGTCCCATCATGGCTGTTTCCCGCCCCCATCGTGATGTCGGCCGTGTGTCCAGGCCGGGCCGCCATTGCCTGTGTGAGGCAGCCGAGTTGAGTGGGAAGCGTATCGTCCGTGATCTTCGCCGGGTCCGCCGGTTCCCTCATCCGGGCCGGGGGCATGCAAGATGGGGGCGTGACCCTTATCGATCAGCTGCCCCCGACCGCCGACCCGGACGCCCTCTTCGAGGCCTTCTCGTCATGGACCGAATCGCAGGGCATCACCCTCTATCCGGCTCAGGAGGAGGCGCTGATCGAGGTGGTCTCGGGGGCGAACGTGATCCTTTCCACGCCCACGGGCTCCGGAAAGAGCCTGGTCGCGGCGGGTGCGCACTTCACCGCGCTGGCCCAGGACAAGGTCACGTTCTACAGCGCGCCCATCAAGGCGCTGGTCTCGGAGAAGTTCTTCGACCTGTGCAAGCTCTTCGGCACGGAGAACGTCGGCATGCTGACCGGCGACGCCTCGGTCAACGCCGACGCGCCCGTCATCTGCTGCACCGCCGAGGTGCTCGCCTCGATCGCGCTGCGCGACGGCAAGTACGCCGACATCGGCCAGGTCGTGATGGACGAGTTCCACTTCTATGCGGAGCCCGACCGCGGCTGGGCCTGGCAGATCCCGATCCTGGAGCTCCCGCAGGCCCAGTTCGTCCTGATGTCGGCCACCCTCGGCGATGTCAAGATGTTCGAGGAGGACCTGACCCGCCGCACCGGCCGCCCGACGTCCGTGGTGCGCTCCGCGACCCGTCCCGTGCCGCTCAGCTACGAGTACCGGCTGACGCCGATCACGGAGACGCTCACCGAGCTGCTCGACACCCGGCAGTCGCCCGTCTACATCGTGCACTTCACGCAGGCCGCCGCGGTGGAGCGGGCCCAGTCGCTGATGAGCATCAACATGTGCACGAAGGAGGAGAAGGAGAAGATCGCCGACCTGATCGGCAGCTTCCGCTTCACCACCAAGTTCGGCCAGAACCTCTCCCGCTACGTGCGGCACGGGATCGGGGTGCACCACGCGGGCATGCTCCCCAAGTACCGCCGCCTCGTCGAGAAGCTGGCACAGGCGGGCCTGCTGAAGGTCATCTGCGGCACGGACACGCTGGGCGTCGGTGTCAACGTCCCCATCCGTACGGTGCTGTTCACCGCCCTCACCAAGTACGACGGCACCCGCGTGCGCACCCTGCGCGCCCGTGAGTTCCACCAGATCGCCGGCCGCGCGGGCCGCGCCGGGTTCGACACGGCGGGCTTCGTCGTCGCGCAGGCCCCCGAGCACGTCATCGAGAACGAGAAGGCCGTCAAGAAGGCGGGCGACGACCCCAAGAAGAAGCGCAAGGTGGTCCGCAAGAAGGCCCCCGAGGGCTTCGTCGCCTGGTCGGAGACCACCTTCGACAAGCTGATCCAGTCCGAGCCCGAGCCGCTGACCTCGCGCTTCCGGGTCACACACACGATGCTGCTCGCGGTGATCGCCCGCCCGGGCAACGCCTTCGACGCGATGCGCCATCTGCTGGAGGACAACCACGAGCCGCGCAGGGCGCAGCTGAGGCACATCCGCCGGGCCATCGCGATCTACCGTTCGCTGCTCGACGGCGGTGTCGTGGAGCAGCTGGAGACGCCCGACGCCGAGGGCAGGATCGTGCGGCTGACCGTCGACCTCCAGCAGGACTTCGCGCTCAACCAGCCGCTCTCCACCTTCGCGCTGGCCGCCTTCGACCTGCTGGACGTCGAGTCCCCTTCGTACGCCCTGGACATGGTCTCCGTCGTCGAGTCGACGCTCGACGACCCGCGGCAGATCCTGGCCGCCCAGCAGAACAAGGCGCGGGGCGAGGCCATCGGACAGATGAAGGCGGACGGCGTCGAGTACGAGGAGCGGATGGAGCGGCTCCAGGAGGTCACGTACCCCAAGCCGCTGAGCGAGCTGCTCTGGCACGCGTACGACGTGTACCGCACGAGCCACCCGTGGGTCAGTGACCACCCGGTGTCGCCGAAGTCGGTGATCCGGGACATGTACGAACGCGCCATGACCTTCACCGAGTTCACCTCGAACTACGAGCTGGCCCGCACCGAGGGCATCGTGCTGCGCTATCTGGCCAGTGCGTACAAGGCCCTGGAGCACACCATCCCGGACGATCTGAAGTCCGAGGACCTGGAGGACCTGATCGCCTGGCTCGGCGAGATGGTGCGTCAGGTGGACTCCAGTCTGCTGGACGAGTGGGAGCAGCTGGCCAACCCGGAGGTGGAGACGGCTGAGCAGGCGCAGGAGCGGGCCGACGAGGTCAAGCCGGTCACGGCCAACTCCCGTGCCTTCCGGGTCCTGGTCCGCAACGCCATGTTCCGCCGGGTGGAGCTGGCCGCTCTGGACCGCGTCCGTGACCTGGGCGAGCTGGACGCCGACTCCGGCTGGGACGAGGACGCCTGGGGCGAGGCGATGGACGCCTACTGGGACGCGCACGAGGACCTGGGCACGGGCCCGGACGCGCGCGGCCCGAAACTGCTGAAGATCGACGAGGAGCCGGAGCGCGGTCTGTGGCGGGTGTGGCAGGCGTTCGCCGACCCCGCGGGCGACCACGACTGGGGAATCAGCGCGGAGGTCGATCTCGCGGCCTCCGACGAGGAGGGCCGGGCAGTCGTCCGGGTCACGGCCGTGGGCCAGCTGTGACGGCGCCCAGGGCCCATGAGCCAGGAGACTGGAGAACAACCGCATGACGACGAACCCCGCCGACAGCCTGGTCGACCTGCTCGACCTGGAGCGGATCGAGGTCAACATCTTCCGTGGCCGCAGCCCCGACGAGTCCCTGCAACGGGTCTTCGGCGGGCAGGTCGCGGGTCAGGCGCTGGTCGCCGCGGGCCGGACGACCGACGGGGACCGCCCCGTCCACTCGCTGCACGCCTACTTCCTGCGTCCGGGCCGTCCCGGTGTGCCGATCGTCTACGACGTGGAGCGGGTGCGGGACGGCCGGTCCTTCACCACGCGCCGGGTCACGGCCGTGCAGCAGGGCCGGACGATCTTCAATCTGACGGCGTCCTTCCACCGCCCCGAGGAGGCCGGCTTCGAGCACCAGCTGCCGCCCGCCCGTGTGGTGCCGGGTCCTGAGGAGCTGCCGACGGTCTCCGACGAGGTGCGCGAGCACCTGGGCGGGCTGCCTGAGGCGCTGGAACGGATGGCGCGGCGCCAGCCCTTCGACATCCGCTATGTCGACCGGCTGCGCTGGACGCGTGAGGAGATCGAGGGCGCGGACCCGCGCAGCGCGGTGTGGATGCGCGCGGTCGGCCCGCTGGGCGACGACCCGCTGGTGCACACCTGCGCGCTGACGTACGCGAGCGACATGACGCTGCTGGACGCCGTGCGCATCCCGGTCGAGCCGCTGTGGGGTCCGCGCGGCTTCGACATGGCGTCGCTGGACCACGCCATGTGGTTCCACCGGCCGTTCCGGGCCGACGAGTGGTTCCTGTACGACCAGGAGTCGCCGATCGCCACGGGCGGGCGTGGGCTGGCCCGGGGACGGATCTACGACCGTCAGGGGCAGTTGCTGGTGTCCGTGGTGCAGGAGGGGCTGTTCCGCCGTCTCGACGGCGCGTAGCCCGGTGGCCGGGGTCGCTCAGGTGCCTGGCAGTGGGTCCTGATCGACCTCGTGGCGTCGGGCCCTGATGTCCGGACCCGCCGGGTGCAGCTTGGCGTCACAGGCCGGGCCGAGCCCGGTACGGCGTGATTCCACGCCCGTGAGAGGGCGCCCGCACAGTGCGCAGCGCACCGGACGGCGGGGGGCCGTCCGCGCGGGCTCGGCCGGCGGTTCGGGAAAGCCGGGAAAGGGCTCGGAGGACTCCACCGGAGGATCATCTCAAGCCGGAGCCCCGGTTCGTACGGCCGGTGGCGGCGGACGGGGAGCTCGGTCGGAATCGCCACTCGCCCGCAGTGGGTACATCACGGACATAGCGCCACATCGTGGTATCACCGTGTGGATCCCGGCGGGACAGTGTGTCCAGGCCGGGGCCCGACGCGGAGGAGACCATGACGATGTCGGCCGAACCCGGGGCAGCAGCCGGGCCCGAGCACCCGGATCCTCTCGTCGTCGTACGCAGCCGGAGGTACGTGGTCCTGCTGGTCGTCGTGGCGTTCCTCGGAGTCCCCGTCTCCGCGGCCGCGTTCGGCTTCCTGGCCCTCGTGCACAAGATCCAGTCGCTGACCTACGACGATCTGCCCCGGGCCCTGGGGTTCGACGGCACACCTCTGTGGTGGCCTGTGCCGCTGCTCGCCCTGGCCGGTCTGCTGACCGGGCTGACGATCCGCCATCTCCCGGGCAGGGGCGGGAGCAGCCCGGCCGACGGCATGGCGCACTCGGGCGCGCCGGCCGCTGCGGAGCTCCCGGGCATCGCGCTCGCCGCACTGACCTCGTTCGGGCTCGGCGCGGTGCTCGGACCAGAGGCGCCGCTGATCGCCCTCGGCGGCGGGCTGGCCGTGTACGCGGTGCGTCTGGTCAGGCCGGGCATCGCGCCGTCCGCGGGCGCCATGGTGGCGGCAGCGGGGAGCTTCGCCGCCGTCAGCACCTTGCTGGGTTCGCCGCTCCTCGGCGCGTTCCTGCTGATGGAGGCGTCGGGGCTCGCCGGGATGACGCTCGGCCTGGTGCTCGTACCCGGGCTGCTGGCGTCCGGCGTCGGCTCGCTCATCTTCATCGGGCTGGGATCGTGGACCGGCCTCGGAACGTACTCCCTGGCGCTGCCCGGAGTGCCGCACGCCTCGGACCCCACCCTGGCCGGATTCGGCTGGGCGATCGTCCTGGGCGCCGCCGCGGCCCTCGTCGGCACCGGGATCAGGCGGCTGTCCCTGACGCTCCGGGAGCGGACCGGACGGCGGACCGTGCCCTCGACCGTCGTGATGGGCCTGGCCGTCGGGGTGCTGGCGCTCCTGTACGCGGAGAGCACCGGCCAGGACGCGTCCCAGGTGCTCTACTCGGGCCAGGACGCCCTCGGCCCGCTGCTCACCACGGGCACGGGCCTGTCGCTCGCCACGCTCCTGACCCTCCTGGTCTGCAAGGGGCTCGCGTACTGTGTGTCGCTGAGCAGCTTCAGGGGCGGGCCCATCTTCCCGTCCATGTTCATCGGGGCGACGGGCGGCCTCGCGCTGTCCCATCTGCCGGGCCTGGACACCACTTCGGGCTTCGCCATGGGCATCGGGGCCATGTGCGTGGCGATGCTGAGGCTTCCGATGACATCGGTGCTGCTGGCCACCCTGCTGCTGGGATCGGCGGGCATCACGGTGATGCCGCTGGTCATCGTGGCGGTGGTGGTCTCGTACGTACTCGTGCTCAGGCTCGACCGCCCGCCGGGCACCGGTGACTCCCCTGCCGCGCCTGTGAAAGGACCCGATTCATGACCCAGATCGTCCCCGTGTCCGGCCCCGAACTGGTCACGTACGCCGATGAACTGGCAGCCCTGCTGATCGAGGCCGTGGAGGGCGGCGCGTCGGTCGGGTTCCTCGCCCCGCTGGACCGGGAGACGGCGGCCGTCTGGTGGCGGGAGCGGGCTGCCGAGGTCGAGTCGGGGAGCCACCGGATCTGGATCGCCCGGGACGACGAGCGGCTGGCGGGCACGATCTGCCTGGTCAAGGCGGCCATGCCCAACGCCCGCCATCGCGCGGAGGTCGCCAAGCTCATCGTCAGGCCGTCGGCCAGGGGCCGGGGGGTGGGCCGGGGCCTGCTCACCGCCGTCGAACGGTGGGCGGCCGACGAGGGGCTGACGCTGCTGGTGCTCGACACCGAGACGGGAAGCGACGCCGAGCGCCTCTACGCCTCGGCGGGCTGGGTCCCCTGCGGCTCCGTCCCCGAGTACGCGGCGGACCCGCACGGCACGCTCAGGGGAACCACCTTCTACTACCGGACACTCGGCCCGCGTGAAGCCTCCCCGCAGGGGCCGTCACAATGAGAGGGACGCCACCGCCACCGAGGAGACATCCCATGACGCTGCACGACATCCCGCTCCGTACGCTCACCGGCGAGCCGACGACCCTGGGTGCCTACGAGGGCTCCGCCGTCCTGCTGGTGAACGTCGCCTCCAAGTGCGGGCTCACCCCGCAGTACGCCGGCCTGGAGAAGCTCCAGAAGGAGTACGGGGAGCGCGGGTTCACGGTTCTGGGCGTGCCCTGCAACCAGTTCGCGGGCCAGGAGCCCGGCACGGCGGAGGAGATCCAGACATTCTGCTCCACGACGTACGGGGTCAGCTTCCCGCTGCTGGAGAAGACCGACGTCAACGGTGAGAGCCGGCACCCGCTCTACGCGGAGCTGGCGAAGCTCGCCGACGCCGACGGCGCGGCCGGTGATATCCAGTGGAACTTCGAGAAGTTCTTGATCTCTCCGGCCGGCGAGCCGGTCGCCCGGATCCGCCCCCGCACCGAGCCGGACGCACCCGAGGTCGTCGCGGCCATCGAGGCGCAGCTGCCGCGGTAGTCGCCGCACAGCACGAGGGGGCCGGACCGCGGCTGCGGTCCGGCCCCCTCGACGTGTTCCTGGGGCGTGTTTCGAAAGTCCCGCCTGCCCGGCGACGCCGGGCCCGCCCTTCGGGCGGACGGCGCTACTTTCGAAACGCGCCCTAGCGGATCGGCATCCCTGACAGGGTGCGGGCGATCACCAGGCGCTGGATCTCGCTCGTCCCCTCGAAGATGGTGTAGATCGCGGCGTCCCGGTGCATGCGCTCGACCGGGTACTCGCGGGTGAAGCCGTTGCCGCCGAGGATCTGCACGGCCTGGGCGGTGACCGTCTTCGCCGTCTCGCTCGCGTAGAGCTTCGACATCGAGCCCTCGGCCGCGGTGAACTGCTTGCCGGCGCTCGCCATCCAGGAGGCGCGCCAGACGAGGAGGCGCGCGGCGTCGATCTGCGTACGCATGTCGGCCAGCTGGAAGGCGATGCCCTGGTTGTCGATGATCGGGCGGCCGAACTGGGTCCGCGTCTTCGCGTAGTCCAGCGCGACCTCGTAGGCGGCGCGGGCGGTGCCGACCGCCATGGCTCCGACGGCCGGGCGGGAGGCCTCGAAGGTCGCCATGGCCGCGTTCTTGACCCGCTCGCCACCGCCGGCCCTGGCGCGCTCACGGGCGCGGGCGAGGCGCTCGTCGAGCTTCTCCTTGCCGCCGAGCAGGCAGTGGCCGGGGATACGGACGTCCTCAAGGACGACCTCGGCGGTGTGCGAGGCGCGGATGCCGTGCTTCTTGAACTTCTGTCCCTGCGAGAGGCCGGGGGTGGCCGGCGGGACGATGAAGGAGGCGTGGCCCTTGGAGCCCAGATCCGGGTCGACGACGGCGACGACGACGTGGACGTTGGCGATACCGCCGTTGGTCGCCCAGGTCTTGGTGCCGTTGAGCACCCACTCGTCCTTGGCCTCGTCGTACACCGCGCGGGTACGCATGGAGGCCACGTCCGAGCCCGCGTCCGGCTCGGACGAGCAGAAGGCGGCGAGCTTCACATCGGCCGCGTCCCCGTACATCTGGGGTATCCAGGTGCCGATCTGCTCCTCGGTGCCGTTGGCGAGGACGCCGACGGCCGCGAGGCCCGTGCCGACGATCGACAGGGCGATGCCCGCGTCACCCCAGAAGAGTTCCTCCATGGCCATGGGGATGCCGAGGCCCGTGGGGTCGAAGAACTGCTGGGCGTAGAAGTCGAGGCTGTAGATGCCTACCTTGGCCGCCTCCTGGATGACGGGCCACGGCGTCTCCTCACGCTCGTCCCACTCCGAAGCGGCCGGCCTGATCACCTCGGCGGCAAATCCGTGCAGCCAGTCACGGACCTGCTTCTGGTCGTCGTTGAGCTCGAGCGTGAACTCGGCCATGGTTTCCTCCATGCACTTCCGGATAAACCCGTTACTAGCGGTAACAACAGTCTGTTACCAGCAAGTAGCCTCTGTCAACCGCTGAGCTGCGGATCCGCACTCGGCAGACCAGGGTGTTACGTTGCCCGGGCGTGACGAGATCGCAGGACAGCCGGGTGGGGCGGGAGAACACGACATGGAGACCACAAGAGGGGCCGCACGGCAGCGGACAGCGGCCGAGAGACGCCGCCGCGAGCTGCTCGAAGCCGCGGACCGAGTGGTACTCAGGGACGGCCCGAAAGCGTCGATGAACGCGATCGCCGCAGAGGCCGGGATCACCAAGCCCATCCTCTACCGGCACTTCGGCGACAAGGGCGGACTCTACCGGGCGCTCGCCAAACGCCACACCGACGCGCTGCTGAGCGCCCTGCGGGCAGCGCTCGACGCGCCGTCCGAGCGCCGCCGGCGGGTCGAGTCGACTCTGGACACCTATCTCGCGGCGATCGAGGCACGCCCCCAGGTCTACCGCTTCCTGATGCACCCGTCCGACGACGCCGCCCCCGTGCCCGAGCAGGGTTTCGACGTCGGCCGGCACTCCGCGCCGCTGCTGCGCCGCCTCGGCGAGGAGCTGGGGAAGGTGATCGCGGAGCGGGTCGACCTCGGCCCCGACAGCGAGCAGATGGCCCGCATCTGGGGACACGGCATCGTCGGCATGATGCACGCGGCCGGCGACTGGTGGCTGGGCGACCGGCCGTGCTCGCGCGAGCAGCTCGTACGCAGCCTCGCCGATCTGCTCTGGGGCAGGCTCGCCGACGCCGGTGACCTGCCCGGCGGCCCGGGGTTCTGACCGCCGGCGGCCGGTCGCCCGCGTACCGGGGTCAGGCCTCGCCCGCCGCGCGCCCCCAGGGCGCCCGCCGGGCGGCGCGCAGCGCCCTGGCGCGGCGCAGTCCGGTCAGCCGGTCCGTGTAGACCTGGCCGTCGAGGTGGTCGCACTCGTGCTGGAGGCAGCGGGCGAACCAGCCGGTGCCGGCGATCCGTACGGGCTCGCCCGTCACTCTCCGTCCCTCGACCACCGCATGGTCGAAACGCGGAGTGCTCGCCTCAAGGCCCGGGAGCGAGAGGCAGCCCTCAGCTCCACGTACGGTGATGCCGTCCGCCTCGACGAGCACCGGATTGACGACATGGCCCAGGTGCCGGACCTCGTCGTCGTCCGGACAGTCGAAGACGAACACCCTGAGGGGGAAGCCGATCTGGTTGGCGGCGAGCCCCACACCGTTCGCGGCGTACATCGTGGCGAACATGTCCTGCACGAGCCGGGCGAGCGACGGGCCGAAGTCGGTGACGTCGTCGCACGGCCGGTGGAGCACCGGGGCGCCGAGCAGACTCATGGCACGAACGCGTCCGGAACTGCCGGGGATCGGGCGGTTTCGCATGGAGAGAAGCGTACGTTCCACGTGACCTCCACGATCCCCGTGGTGCCGAGGTGCGGTCGGCGCGCCGGACATCGATAGGCTGGGCGCGGACTTACGCAAGGAGGATCTAGGACGATGGCAGGCAACACGGAACCGTTGTCGCCGCGGGCCAAGCTCGCCGTGACGGCGGGCAAGGCGGCGGCGGCGGTGTCGCGCGCTGCGGGGCGTGGCAGCGGATCGGTGATCGGCGGCCGGGTGGCGCTCAAGCTCGACCCCGACCTGCTCGGGCGGCTGGCGCAGCACCTGGACGTGATCCTCGTGTCCGCGACGAACGGCAAGACGACGACGACCCGGCTGATCGCGGAGGCGCTGACGGCCGCGGGGCCCGTCGTGTCGAACGCGCTCGGAGCCAACATGCCGGCGGGGATCACCTCCGCGCTGGCCGGGGGCTCGGACGCGCGGTACGGCGTGATCGAGGTCGACGAGAAGTACCTCGCGGGTGTGGCACGCGACACGACACCGAAGGTGATCGCGCTGCTCAACCTCTCCCGCGACCAGCTGGACCGCGCGGCGGAGACCCGGATGCTGGCCGAGAAGTGGCGGGAGGGCCTCTCGGGCTCCAAGGCCGTGATCGTGGCCAACGCCGACGACCCGCTGATCGTCTGGGCCGCCTCCTCGTCCCCCAACGTGGTGTGGGTGGCGGCCGGACAGGCGTGGAAGGACGACGCCTGGTCCTGCCCGTCCTGCGGCGGTGTGATGCAGCGCCCGGGTGACGACTGGTTCTGCGGCGAGTGCGGTTTCCGCCGACCCGCTCCCAGCTGGGCGCTGAACGGCGACTACGTCCTGGACCCGCACGGTTCCGCGTGGCCGATCCACCTCCAGCTGCCGGGCCGGGCCAACAAGGCCAACGCCACGAGCTCGGCGGCCGTGGCCGCGGTCTTCGGCGTGCCGCCACAGGTCGCCCTGGAGCGCATGTATCAGGTGCAGGCCGTGGCGGGCCGTTACGACGTCGTCACCTTCCTCGGCCGTGAGCTCCGGCTCCTGCTGGCGAAGAACCCGGCTGGCTGGCTCGAAACGTTTTCCCTGATCGACCCGCCGCCGACCCCGGTGATCCTCTCGGTCAACGCCCGCGGCGCCGACGGCACGGACACCTCCTGGCTGTGGGACGTCGACTACACCCAGCTCTACGGTCACCCGATCTTCGTGCTCGGTGACCGCAAGCTGGACCTCGCGGTCCGGCTGGAGGTGGCCGGCCTTGACTTCCGTGTCTGCGAGACCCTGGACGAGGCCGTCCAGATGGCCCCGCCCGGCCGCATCGAGGTCATCGCCAACTACACCGCCTTCCAGGATCTGCGCCGTCGTGTCGGCAACTGACCCCCGCGCGGGCAACCCCCGGAGAGGACGAAGCATGAGCAACAACAGCCTGCGGCTGGTGTGGGTCTACCCCGACCTCCTCAGCACCTACGGCGACCAGGGCAACGCCCTGGTGGTGGAGCGCCGGGCGCGGCAGCGCGGCCTCGACGTGGCGCGCGTGGACGTGCGCAGCGACCAGCCCGTCCCGACGTCGGGCGACATCTATCTGATCGGTGGCGGCGAGGACCGGCCGCAGCGGCTCGCCTCGGAGCGGCTGCGCCGTGACGGCGGACTGAACAGGGCTGCGGCGAACGGCGCGATCATCTTCTCGGTCTGCGCGGGCTACCAGATCCTCGGCCACGAGTTCGTCAACGACCTCGGCGAGCGCGAGGCGGGTCTCGGGCTGCTCGACGTCGTCTCGACCCGGGGCGAGGGCGCCCGGTGCGTCGGCGATGTGCTCGGCGACATCGACCCGCGTCTGGGACTGCCGCCGCTGACCGGTTTCGAGAACCACCAGGGCGTCACCCACCTCGGCCCGTCGGCCCGTCCGTTCGCCCAGGTGCGTCTCGGCCGGGGCAACGGCACGGGTGACGGCACGGAGGGCGCGTACAACGACACCGTCTTCGGCACGTACATGCACGGCCCGGTCCTGGCACGCAACCCGCTGATCGCGGACCTGCTGCTGAAGCTGGCCCTCGATGTGAACGCCCTGCCGCCGAGCGACGACCGGTGGTACGAGGCGCTGCGCGCCGAGCGGATCGCCGCGGCGACCCAGCCGGCCTGCGCCGGAGTTCGGCCAGCTCCGCCAGATTCCAGGCCGCCGAGCCGACCACGCT
>NZ_JBEZIH010000044.1:0-39478 GCF_040650935.1 Streptomyces sp. NPDC048565 | reverse complement strand
GGCGCCCACACCCCCCGACAGCGACACCCCCGAAGAACCACACAGACACACCGCCCCAACCAAACAACCAAAGGACGCACCACAGGACAGACACCGCACACCCGACACCGACTCAAGACAGACCGCCAGCACGCACAATCGATCAGCAGCAAGCTTCCATGAGTCCGCAGAACGGCCGTCAAAGCGTCAGCGACGAGGCCCGTCCGCATATGGCCCGGCGATCATCCAGCCCGCCAAACGGCGCGGCACAAGGCCGACGACGGCCGTCAGACAGCGGCAAACCGCCTCTCCGCTCCCCTGGCAGAGCCCAGCGGTGATCCTCTCAGCTCCGCAGACGCCGCCCGCTTCGTGGCGCACCACCCGCATCCGGGCGCCCAGACGCATGTCGCCGGCCTGCCGGGCGACCCGACCTCGTTGTGGCCCAGACGGTCCAGAACCAGTAGGCTCGGCCTATGGCCCGGCATCGTGAGTTCGATGAAGACCGTGTGGTTCTCGCTATCCGAGATGAGTTCTGGGACAAAGGCTACGCGGCGACGTCGATGGACGACCTCCTACGCGTGAGCGGCTTGGGCAAGGGCAGCCTTTACGGGGCGTTCGGGGATAAGCGCAGCTTGTTCCTGCGGGTGTTGCGCGACTACGACGACGCGAACCTGCTGACGCTGCGCGAGCGCCTGGCGTCGGCGGCGCGGGGGATCGATCTGGTGCGCGAGTTCGTGCAGGGCCCGACCGGCGACCCGACCGGAGCAGCTGCGCGACGCGGTTGCCTGCTGGCCAACAGCAACGCCGAGCTCGCCACCAGCACTCCGGATGTGGCCGCCGAAGCGCGCCGCAGCTACGACGCGATCACTACCGTCCTCACCGCGGCACTCGAGCGTGCTCGGCGCGAAGGTGACCTCGATCCTGACATCGACCCCGCCGAGACCGCCCGCGCAGCTCTCGTTGCGCAACTCGGCCTCATGGCGCTCGGTCGCACCGGCATGGACATCGAGGCGCTCACCAGGGCGGCCCAGGCCTCCCTCGCACGGTTGCTGCCCGCCGCCCCCACGCGGTAGCAACGACTCGCCGGGCGGCCGTCGCCACGAGGGACCGTTTACGCACGTCGGGTTTACCGCGCTGACGGACGACAGACGGACGTTGACCGGCAAGGGGTCCGGTTGTGGAGTTGGGCAATGCCGGGCATGGCCGGGCCGATGCCCGGGTGCCGTGGGCGCCGTGGGCGCCGGGCACGCCCCAAGCGGCGTGCCCGTGGGAACTCCTGACACCAGGTCGGCCGAGCCCCCACTCACAGCCATTCTCGCATTCCACGGCCGGACAGGCCCCGAGCCATGCGTGCAGTGCGCTCTGCCCAGGCACGGGAACCACGGAAGCTCCTGACCCAGATTTCTTGACTGTTCGGTCCACATCGAGCAGAATTGTGGACGCAACAGTCCACAATTTTAGGGAGGACGGCATGGCCGTCTTGAAGGACAAGGTCGCCGTAGTCACCGGAGGCAGCAGCGGCATCGGGCTCGCGACCGCACGCGCGTTCCGCGACGAAGGTGCCAAGGTGTTCATCACCGGTCGCCGCAAGGACGCACTCGATGCTGCGGTCGCCGAGCTCGGAGCCAGCGTGACCGGCGCGGTCTGCGACGTGTCGGTGCCCGCAGAGCTCGACGCGTTCTACGAGACCGTACGGGGCCAGGCCGGACGCATCGACGTGCTGGTCGCGAACGCCGGCATCGGCACAGTAGCCCCGTTCGGCGAGGTGACAGAGGATCTGATCGACTCGATTTTCGCCATCAACGTCAAGGGAACAATCTTCACCCTGCAGCAGGCGCTTCCGCTCCTCAGCGCAAACGCTTCGGTGATCCTGACGAGTTCGACTGCCGCGACACGGCCCAACCAGGGACTCGAGGTCTACGCGGCGTCGAAGGCCGCGGTACGCAACCTCGCTCGCGGATGGGCCCTCAGCTCACGCGCGCAGGGCTTTCGGGTCAATGTCGTGTCCCCGGGTGCCACACGCACCGCCGGCCTCCTGGAGCTGATCACGCCCGAGATGCTCAAGGAGACCGAAGGCGTCGTCCCTCTCGGCCGGCTCGCCGAGCCCGAGGAGATCGCCGCCGTTACGACGTTCCTCGCCTCGGACGCGTCGAGCTACGTGAACGGTGCCGAGTTCTCCGCCGACGGTGGATACGCGCAGGTGTGAGCCTGGAGTGAGCCAGCGCTCGGAAGGGGCGCCCGGACGCGCACGAGCCCCCGCCGGAACAGCGTTCCCCCGCCTGCCCTGGTCCGACGTAGCCCATCCTTGCGGGCGCCGTAGTTCTCGCGTGTGCTTCCGGGTGCTGGTGAATCCCCTTCGCGACCATGGCAGCAGCGTCATTTCCTCGCGACCGCCCGGCTCGGGCTCCAACAGCTGACGCCGTGGCCCTGCTGGGCGGTCTGGCCGCCGATTCTTCACGGCGACGACGAAATCGCCGTAGACTTGCGATTGAACAAGGCGCCGGGCGTGCTGGAGCCACCGGGTAGCCTCCCCACACGGCAGGCGCAGCCACGGCTGTGTTCACGGACTCGACGAGCCGGTCACGCTGCGCACAGTCGGGCCAGAGCGTCGGCCAGCGGACGCAGGCTTCTTCGAACCAACGTCCGCGCTGTTCTTCGTAGCTCAGTTTGCGTCGCTGACGACCGCCCGAGCAGCACTCGTGGTCACTATGTCGGTGGCGATGCGTAGAGTCGTTTCTGCCCAGCCGAGCAACGCCCGAGTAATCGCGATCGATTGGATGACACTCATGCCGTGCTCGGCCAGCAGATTTTGAACGGCGCCTCCATCCCCTCGTTCGCGAGCACAGGCCGACATTGCTCGACAAGCGCGGTCCATCGCGCGGCCTCCTCGGACCGCAAGCCGGTGGCGTGGCCGCAGGCATGATGCAAGGCCGCGGATCTCCGCTGTGCCATCGATGCAGCCGGAAATTCGACCTGCAGGCCCAGGAAGGGCGGGAACCCAGAGCTTCCGGACGGCGCACGACATCGGGTTCCCAGTCGGCGAACAACTGGCCGCCGCGCTCGTTTTCGAGGCTGACGCAGAGCTTGCCGGCAGTCCAACATCCGGCCTGGCCGTCGAACAGCCGGTCGAGCGTTGCCGTAGTCGCAGCCATCTCGCCGCTGGGGAGCGGCCCAGACCCCTCTCGGGGACTTCAAGGCCACCATGCTGCAGTACGGGATGGGCGAGAGCTGGGCGCAGGGCCTGGTAGACATGGCGACCGCCCACAACGAGGACGTCTACGAGCCCGAAGCCGCCATCGCCACGCCCTCGCCCACCAGCTTCGCCCAGTGGTGCGAACGGGTCCTCAAGCCCGCAACCATCACCTGACCACACCAACCGGCAACAGCGGCACCGCAGTCCGCGAAGAAGGAACCACGCATGCTCGGGCTGGAACTGACCGTAATGCCCGGCCTGGCCGTGCTGCTGTGCGGCGTGCTCGCCGACGGCCAGGTCCCCTTCAGGCGCGATCGCGTCGTGTTTGAGATCCGCCCCACTCTGCGCCGTCGGAACTGGGCCTCGAAGTCCGTGACGGCCCCGGCCCATCAGCCACGGACGGTCACACGGGAGTCCCCCGCACAAGCACCCCGGTCAACCACTCCCCCAGCCGCTTCTGGTCCTCCTGGCTGCCCGCCCGGAACCCGAAAGCCATGCGGAGATCCGTACGGCGGCGGGTGATCGCGCATCCCCCTGTCGGTCGTACCTGTCAGGGACGAGGCCCTGGGAGTTCGTACGCGAAGGGCGGGTCAGCCCCTGCCCTGGCGCAGGTGACCGCGGCGGCACCGGCGGCGAAGCCGAGTACCTGCCGCCAGGTGTCGGCGGACAGTCCGGCCAGAGCGTCGGCCGACAGCAGGTCCCGTTCGGACAGGGCGTGCAGGAGCGCAGCGTTGACGGTGTCGCCTGCACCGATGGTGTCGATGACCCGGACAGGCTCGCCGGGCACCGAGTGCTCGCCGCCGCAGCCCGTGTAGACCGTCAAGCCAGCCCCGCCCCGGGTGACCACGACGGCCGAGGGACCGGCGGCCAGCCAGCCCGCGATGTCGTACCCGAGCCATTGCGCGTCCTCATCGCTGAGCTTGAGGAGCGAGACGGACGACAGCAGACGGCCGAAGCGGGCTCGGTAGGCGTCCGGGTCCGGAATGAGACCGGCGCGGATGTTGGGGTCAAGGGCGATGAAACGCCCGAGCCGTGCCTCTCGGTGCATCAGCTCCTCGTAGACGCTCGCCCCCGGCTCCAGCACCAGCGAGCAGGTGCCGAACGACACCGCCCGTGTCCCGGCGGGGAACGGTCCCGGCAGAGTGAAGAGACGGTCGGCTGTGCCCTGGCAGTAGAAGGTATAAGCGGCCGAGCCGTTCCCGTCGATAGATGCGACGGCCAGTGTGGTGGGCTCCGGGCCGCGCTGCACCAGGTCCAGGTCCACCTTCTCCTCACGCAGACGGTCGACCAGAGACGCACCGAACGCGTCCGTCGAGATCCGCGAGCAGAAGGCGGTGGCGGAGTCGAGGCGGGCAAGCGCGAGAGCCGTGTTGTACGGCCCTCCGCCACGTGCGGGCAGCAGCGGCGCGGAGGCGTTTCCGACGGCTTCGGGCACCAGGTCGACCAGTGCCTCACCGGCGACGACGATCACTTCAGGTTCCTTCCACGGGGGCGGGTCCGGTGCCAGGATCACAGGCCCTGCCGGATATCGGTGCTCGGCCGCCCGGATCGGTGTAACTCTCCGGGCCCCTCACGTGCCTGCGATGGTGATCAGTACTTTCACGTGCTCCGGTTGCAGCGCGGCCGCGAAGGCCTTGCCCGCTTCTTCCAGCGGGTAGGTGGCGGTGATGATCTCGTCGGCGTCGATGGCACCGGAGGTGATCAGGTCGATGGAGGTACGGTAGTCGTCGGCGGTGTACATCAGAGTCCCCTCGATGCGGATCTCGCTGTCCTGGACGAGGTCCAGCCGGACCGGAGTGGGGCCGGGGGCGCCCACGCCGACGACGATGATCTGGCCGCCCTTGGTCACGAGGTCGATTGCCTGGGCCATCGACTGTTCGCGGGCGACGCAGTCGAAGACCACGTCGGCCGGACCTCCGAGGACGGCGTGAGCCTCCGCGGCCAGGCCGGTCGCGTCGGCCGGGAGCGCGTCGGTGGCGCCGAGTCGCACGGCCCGCTCCCGTTTGGTGTCCAGCAGGTCGGTGACCACGATCCGGGCCGCACCGGCGTGCCGGGCCGCGGCCAGGACGAGCAGCCCGATGGGCCCTGCACCGAGGACGGCTACGGTGCGGCCGGTGAGCTCACCTGCTTTGGCGACGGCGTGCACGGGCGTGGCGAGTGGTTCGACGAGGGCTGCCCGGACGTCAGACATCGTCTCGGGCACCCGGTGGACCCGGTCAGCGGCGATCGTAAAGAGGTCGGCCATACCGCCGGGGATCTGGCAGCCGAACACCTCAAGCTGCCGGCAGATGTTGTAGCGGCCGGAGCGGCACTGGGCGCACCGGCCGCAGTACAGGTTGGGTTCGATGATCACGCGTGTGCCCGGAGCGAAGTCCTGGACCCCCTTGCCGGCGGCGGCAACCACGCCTACCACCTCGTGTCCGGGCCGGTAGGGCAGGTCGATGAAGGGATGGTGCCCGAGGGCTGCGTGAGTGTCGGATCCACACACCCCGACGACGGTGCTGCGGATCAGGAGTTCGTCGTCGCCGGGCTGAGGTGTGGGCACCTCTTCGATGCTTATGTCGTCGATGGACCGGACGAGTACGCGGCGGTTCGGCTGAGGCATGGTCAGGAAATTCCGTTCGGTGCGGGGTGGGACAACCGTGGGGCAGGGGGCACCGCGGTGCGGTGGCGGTCCGGGATGTGTACGGCGCTCGATGACGGGGTTCGGCATCGGCACAGGGTTTGGCATCGGGACGGGTCTCAAGCGCCGGGTGCTCGCCTGGTGTTGGCGGCGGTCCGGTGGCCGAGGGTCTTCCCGCTCGCTCCGGGCGGCGATGCGGCCTGCCCCGCCCCACGAACTACGGCTGCCGTATCAGTTCTGGGTCCTGGTCCGGTGTGACCGGGGTCCGTCGGGGGGCGGTTTCGCGGATGGCGGTGATCGCGAAGGCCAGCGTGACGGCGGACAGAAGCATCACGTAGAACGCGGGGGCCAGCTGGCTTCCGGTCGTGGCGACCAGCCAGGTGGCCACGTAGGGAACCGTGCCGCCGAACGCCGAGACCACCAGGTTGTACGGGATGGCCATCGCACCGCTGCGAATCCGCGCGGGGAACTGCTCCGCCATCGTCGCGCTCAACGCACCGTCGAACACGGCGATCAGGAGACCGAGGAGCAGCATGGCGGTGATCGCCAACGCGAGGCTGCCGCGCGACATCAGATAGAACGCCGGCCAGCTGAGCACCACGAATCCGGCGCTGCCCGCGATGAGCATCGGCTTGCGGCCGACGCGGTCGGAGAGCGCGCCCATGAACGGAACGGCGATCGCGGTGACACCGATGGCGATGGTCGTGGTCGTGAAGGACTGGCTGCTGCTGAAGCCGAGGTCGCCGCTCAGGAAGCTCGGCAGGAAGGACACCAGCGCCCAGTGACCGATCGCCTTGAGGAGCAGAACGCCGCACAGCACCAGCATCGCCTTGGACCCGGTACGGAACGCCTCCTTCGTCGGCGATTCCGCGACCGCACCGGCGGCCTCCAGCTCGCGGAACTCCGGGGAGTCCTCCAGCTGGAGCCGGATGTACAGGCCGACGAGGCCGAGCGGAAGAGCGAGGAGGAAGGGGATCCTCCAGCCCCAGTCGGTCATGACGCCGTTTCCGAGAAGGGTGATCAGTGCGAGTGCGAGCGCGGAACCGACGACGGAGGCGATGAACCCGATTCCGTCCATCCAGCTCGTCATGAACCCACGACGGGTACGGGGCGAGTGCTCGAACAGCAGCGCCACCGCGTTGGACGTCTCGCCGCCGGCTCCGAAGCCCTGCACCATCCTGGCGAGCACCAGCAGCACCGGCGCGAGGACGCCCACGCTGTCGTAGGTGGGCAGTACGCCCATCGCGAACGTGGAGCCCGACGTGAGCAGGACGACGATGGCCAGAGTGCGCTGCCGGCCTATGCGGTCTCCGAGCGGCCCGAAGAAGAGGCCGCCGAGCGGCCGCAGGACGAACCCGATGGCCGAGACGGCGAAGGTGGCCAGGAGAGCAGCCGTGGGATTGTCGGAGACAAAGAAGTTCGCAGCGAGGAACGTGGCCAGCAGCCCGTAGACGCCGACGTCGTACCACTCGATGAAATGACCGACGCCCGCCGCCACGAGGACCTTCCGGGCCTGCGGGGAGATCTTCTCTGTCTCTGCGTGGCTGTGCATTGCGTTCTCCCGAAGTCCTAGTGTGCTGGCGGCGTCACGCGGCCGCCTTGTTCCCGTATCGCGGTCCTGAGTTGACCGGCGTCCAGCTGTCGCGGCTGCTTCCCGCCGGTCGCCGCGAGTGCGGCGGCCACACCAGCGGCCTGGCCCGTCGCGGCGCAGGTGGCTCCCACCCGCGCCGATCCGAGTGCTTCGCGGTCCACCGAGATGCAGCGGCCGGCCACGAGCAGGCTGTCGGTGTTCTGCGGCAGCAGGCTGCGGTAGGGGATCTCGTACGGGAGCGGCACGTACATGGCGTGCACGCCGACGTCTCCGGCAGGGTGCACGTCGATCGGCCAGCAGCCGACCGCGATGCCGTCATCGAACCGGGCCTGGGCACGGATGTCGTCACCGGTGAGCGTGTAGGCCCCGAGGAGGCGCCTTGTCTCACGGACGCCGATCTGGGTGCTCGTGTGCAGCAGCCGCCCGTCCGCGAACGCCGGACTGTGCTCGCGCAGGGCGTCGAGCATGACGACGGAGTCCCTGCGGCCGGTGACCTCCGCGCGGGTGAGCTCCTCCGCGTCGGACGCGTCTCCGATGACCCGGGTGGTGTTGACCCAGGCGATGTCCTTCTCCATGCCTCCGAACCAGGGGCCTCCGAACGGAGGCAGCTCGCCCCGGGACCGGGCCGCGCGCATGGCCTCCACGTCCAGGTCGATGTCCCTGCGCGTGGAGGCGTACCGCCCCAGCAGCGGCTCCTTCAACAGGGTCGCCTCCGGGCCGATAGGGATGCGCACCGGTTCGGCGTGCTCGCGGTCCGGATCTGGTGACACGTTGCCCACGCGGAACGGCATGGTCATCGGCTGGAGCGTGTTGCCCTTGACCCAGTCGGAACCGGCACCAGCCACCATGTCGCCGTTGCCGGTGCAGTCCACTGTGACCGCGGCGCGGATGGCGCGCCTGCCGTCGACATTCTCCACGTACACGCCCCGCACGGCGCCGTCCTCGACGATAGGGCGGGCGCCCCAGCTGTGGAACAGGAGCCCGATGCCCTCGGCCTCGATCATCTCGTCGGCGACGCGCTTCATGACCTCCGGATCGGAGTTCAGCACCCAGCCGTCACCGTCGACCGCGCCGCCCTGCTTCGCGGCGCGGGCCAGCCACTCCGCGGGGACGCCTTCCACGCAACGGTCGTAGGGCCGCAGCCAGGAGTTGTAGCCGGCGAGCGTGAGGACCATGCCCGCGGTCCACATCCCACCGAGGAATCCGTGCCGCTCGACGAGGAAGGTGCTTGCCCCCGCCCGCGCCGCGGCGACGGCGGCGCACACCCCGGCAGGTCCGCCGCCGACGACCAGGACGTCGACGTCGGCCACCACCGGTATCTCCCGGGCCTGTTCGTGCACTGTCGTCCGTCGCATCTGTCGCTTCTCCGGATTGGGCATCGTCATGGTTCCTCTCGGTTCGTCGTACGTAGGTCGTCGCCACCGGCCGAGGCGCGGATCTTCAGCTCCGGTGGGAGGCAGATGCTCGCTGCGGGTGCCGTCGAGCCCTGGATGCGTTCGAACAACAGGTCCGCGGCCCTTGCGCCGATCTCGTCGGCCGGCGGGCGGACGCTGGCCAGGGCGGGCTGGAGGTAGGCGGCGAACGGCAGGTCGCCGTGGCCGATCACCGCGACATGCGCGGGCACGTCGATCCCCTTCTCGGCCAGTGCGCGGTAAAGGCCGAGGGCGAAGTAGTCGCTGCCTGTCAGTACCGCGGCACCCGGTTCGAGCCTGCTCACCAGTTGTCGGGCGCACTGGTAGGCGGCACCCGGTTCCCACGGCAGGACCCGCCGCCCTTGCACCGGCGGCACCAGCGTGACGGCGTCGTCCCGTACGGGGAGGCCGCGTTCGGTCAGCGCGCGGCGGAATCCGGCGCGCCGGTCGGCCGCCGAGGAGAACGGAACGTCCTCCTCCAGCAAGTGGACGCTGGAAGCACCGGAGTCAAGCAGATGCGAGACGGCTTCGTAGGCACCGCGCTCGTGGTCGACACCGACGAAATCGCCATCGAATCCGTCCAGTACACGGTTGACCAGCACGATCGGCACCCCGGAGTCCCGCAGTCGCTGCCAGTGCTCAGCGCCCTCCTGGACGGGGATCACCACGGCTCCGTCCACGCCCCACCGCAGGAGCGCTTCCGCCGCGTCCCGCTCCGTCTCCAGGTCCTCCTCGGTGACCATGAGCAGCAGCGAGTAGCCGTTCGCACGGCAGCGTTCCTCGACGGCGCTGATCAGCAGCGAGTAGAACGGGTTGGCCGGGTGGGTGATGACCATGCCCAGCGTCATCGCGGAGCCTGAAACCAGCGACCTGGCCATCGAGTTCGGCACGTAGCCGAGCCGATCGGCTTCCGCGCGGATACGAGTCCTCAGCTCCTCGCCGACCGAGTCCTTGCCGGCCAGTGCCCGCGAGACGGTCTTCACCGAGACTCCCAGCGAGTCCGCAATCGTCTTGAGCGTCACACGCCCGCCAGCCCGCATCGCGTTGTCCTTCCCTTGGGTCGCTCCGTAGGTAAACGTTTACCCCAGCTGCCGCACTCATCTACGGGTAAGCGTTGGGGTTAGCGATTACCCTAGGGACCTCCCTCTTCCCACGTCAATGCTTTCCGCGGGCGTTTTTCAGGAAGGGGAGGAAGGGCTTCATCGAGGAACAGGTTCATCCTCAGCACCTGTGCGAGAGCTACGACCCCGGTCAGCGAAGGGGGCGAGGCCGGTGCCACCCTGCCGGCGGCAGGCCCATCCTGTTCGGGGAGTTCGCGGGTAGTTCCTGGCCGCAGGGCGGCGCGGTCGGCGACGGGCTCTGCCAGCCGGCCGGGCGTCGAGCCGTTGGCCGGGCCGGCGCCTCAGCCGGTGGGGGGTGCCGACCTGGTCGCGTTCGAGGCGGAGCGTAGTTGACCGAGGGCCCGGGCGACTTCTGCCGTCGTGAACTGGTCGAGAGCGCCGTCGAGCAGTTCGCTCAGGCCTGCGGAGAAACCTGACCGGGTGCCCTCCGCTCCTCATCCAGGTGGGCACCAACGAGATCCTCCTCGACGATTCCACCCGCCTCACCGCCCGGGCACGCGAGGCAGGAGTCGACGTCATCCTCGACATCACCGCCGGTGCACCCCACGTCTTCCAGGCCTTCGCCGGCGGCACCCTCGACGAAGCCGACCAGGCACTCGACTGCGCCACCCTCTTCCTCACCCAGCACGCCTCCACCCCCTGACGCCTAGTCATGTCGAGGTCGAAGCGTCCTTCTGGCGCATCTCGGCGTCCGCGAGACAGTCGCAGACGAACGCGGTCCGTACCGCCCGCCCGAGTTCTTCGATCGCCTGGTAGGTGGGGTGTCCGGGGCCACTGCGGGTGAAGCGGCCCGCACCAGGCACCGTCAACGGACCTCCGCTGCCGCCAGTCACCTAAGGGCACCGTGCGACCGGGCCTGCTGTGGCCACGTCGCGGGCGTGTGGGCTTACGGCCTTACAAGGATCCAAGCCCATAAAAGAGAGCCCAGCCCGAGTCGGGCCGCGCGTGGTCTCCGGGGAGCGGCCGGCCCATGTCCTTCCGCGCGGTTGGCGGCGACGGTCCGACCGGCGTCAGAGGGCAGACGCGAGTGCTCTGAGATCGATGACGGTCTTCCCGCGGCGGGGACCCGACCCCGCCGCCTCGTGCGCTTCAGCTGCTTGACCGGCAGGGAAGACCGCCTGGACCGGTACGCGGAACAGTCCCTTTTCGGCAAGGTCTGCAGCGACGGCGAGTCCGTGGCGCCCGTCGGGCTGGCCGCCGAACTGGCCGAGGGATAGGCGCACCTCACGGCTGGGACCGGTGAAATCCGCCAGGGTGACCACCGACCGAGGTCCGTCGGTGAGACTGATGAGCTCATCGAGCGAGCCGGCTCCGGCCACGTCGAGCGCGCGGTCGATGTGTGGAATGCCCAGCGCGCGAACCCGCTCCGGCAGGCCAGGCCCGTAGGGCAGGGGGATCGCGCCGAGACCGGAGAGGAATTCTTCGCTGCCGGGGCGGCCGGTCCCGACGACACGGGCTCCGCGAGCCACGGCCAGTTGCACGGCGATGCTCCCCACCCCACCCGTCGCGCCGTCGATCAGCAATGTCGTCTCCACCTCCTCGCGCACGCCGAGCAGGTCCAGAGCACGGGTCGCCGTCTCCACGCTCGACCCGGCGGCACCGGCCCCCTCCCAGGACAGAGCGGCCGGCTTCACCGCCCAGAACGCCAGAACGGCGAACTGCGCGCTCGCCCCGCCCAGCCGGGCAACATCGACGGCGCCGAACACTTCGTCCCCGATGGCAGAGCCTTCGACACCCTCGCCGACCTCGTCGATCACACCGGCCGCGTCCACGCCAGGGATGTGAGGCAGGGCAAGGCTGTCGCGTGAGGGGGATTCACCGGACCGCAGTGCGAGGTCGACCGGCGACACCGCGCTGGTGCGGACCGATATGCGTACCTCGCCCGGGCCCGCGTGCGGCTCGGGTGCGGAGCGCACGCCGAGTACGCCGGGAGGACCGAACCGGTCGAACTGTACTGCTTGCATGATCACCTCTCCGGCCCGGAATTTCCGGGCGCCGCCTTACGGTAGACATGGATGTGGAGCAGGTGCTCCGTATCAGGCTGAAGTGAGAATCGCGGAGATCGAAGTGACTCGGAAACCACGCATGGACGCGCAGCTCAACCGTCGCCGTATCATCGCCACCGCCCGTGCCGCCTTCGCCGACGAAGGGCTCGACCTGCCGATGCGGGAGATCGCCCGCCGCGCCGGTCTGGGCATTGCCACGGTCCATCGGCACTTCCCGGCACGCACCGACCTCGTCACGGCGGCACTCGCTGAGCTTGTCGCGGAATGCCGTGGGGACATGCAGGCGACTTTGGACGAGCCCGATCCCTGGCGCGCGCTCAGCGGCGCCGTACACAGCTTCGCGGAGCACCGGTTGCAGGACCGCGGGCTGAATGAGGCCCTGTTCGGTTCCCACCCGGCGGCGGCAGCCTTCGCTGTCGACCGCCGCGAACAGGCACGGGCGATGGAGCAGCTCGTGGACCGTGCCCGCGAGGCCGGTGCAGTGCGTCCGGACGTCACGGTGGAGGACGTACGCGTATGTCTCAGCGCCATCGCCTCGTTCCGTCTGACGCACCCCGCCGCAGACCTTCAGCGACTCGTCGAACTCCTCCTGATCGGGCTGGCGGCGGATGACGGCAGATCCCCCGAGATCAGCGCACGCCCCCTCCGAGCACGTCGACAAGCCATACCGTGAGGGCGCGGGCCGCCGATCTGTAGTGCTTGCGTACCGGCCAGGTCCAGCCGGCCGTGTGGGTACTGAGCAGCGCGCAGGGACATGGGTGCCGCCCCGGTGTGGTGTGCGATCAAATCGCACCGGGCCAGTGGGGCGGCCCCTGCAGTTCATCCCCGTGATGGAACGGGTCCGCGTCGCCCGTCCAGGCGGCGGACGCCCGCGCACCCGGCCGGACCGTCTCGGAGGCGACAAGGCGTACTCCTCACGCCGAAGCCGTCGCTACCTGCGCGGCGTCAGATGAAGCACACCATCCGCGAACCGTAGAACCAGCGTGCCAAGCGCGCCAGAGCCGGGGCAGCGGGGGAGGCCGGCCCACCAGCTTCGACAAGACGATCCACAAGAGAAGGAACGAAGTCGAACGAACGATCAACGGCCTCAAGAACTCCCGAGCCATGGTGACGAGATGGACCGACCGGGCGGCCTGGCGGGGCAGCACCGACGCGGCCGGCGTGGAGCTGTCCAACGAGGTGTGGGGCAGAATCGTGCTGACCGAGATGGTCGTGCACGCCTGGGACCTGGCCACAGCCACCGGCCTCCCTTTCGAACTGCCCGAAACGACGCTACGAGCATGCCTGGAGCACGTGACCGAGTTCGTCCCCCCGCGCACCTGTCCCCGCCTTGTGGGGACCAGCCATCGGCATTCCCGACGACGCCACCGCTCCTGGACCGGATCATCGCCATCACCGGACGCGCCCCGCGGCCTCCTGTCCATGGGCCCGTTTGAACCCCTCTCACGAGGCTGCCGAAAGCTGGATGGGCTGGTGCCGCGTGGGCGACGGCTCATGTGCGGCGCGCGGTGCCCGAGTGGGGGCGAGGCCTGCTTGACGAGGCACCATGGAGTTCGGCCGGCTTTGGACCGCCCGCTCACCGATACCGATCGAAGGCACGCTCGCCACGCAGGCCCCGCATGTTGCAAGTCACCTACCTCGTAGGCCTGTTCAGATACAGAACGGCCTGTTCAGATGCAGATCACGATCTTCCCTCGGGTCCGCCCACGCTCGGCGTGCGCGTGGGCGTCGGCGATCCGCTCCAGGGGGTAGGTCTGTTCGATACGGGGTGTGTAGCGGCCTTGCCCGCCCAGTTCCGCCGCCGCGGACAGAAGAGTGGAATCGTTCTCCGCGTTGACCACATGCGTGCCCAGACGCTGCCCGCCCACATGATCGGCGACCGTCGCGACGCGCTTCGGGTCACCTGTGATCTCGACGAGGTCGCCCAGCGATCCGGAGGCCGCGGTGTCGAGCGCGAGGTCGACCCCACGCGGGGCGAGAGCGGACAGACGCTGCGCGAGGCCGGGACCGTAGGTGGTGGGAACGGCGCCGAGAGCGGTGAGGAACTCGTGGTTACGTTCACTGGCCGTCCCGATCACGGTGGCACCTTGCGCCACCGCGATCTCGACCGCCGCACTGCCCACGCCTCCGGCGGCGCCCTCGACGAGAAGAGTGCGCCCATCGAGGGAGCCGAGCGCTGCGAGCCCACGCATCGCGGTCACCGACGCGAGACCGGCGCCGGCGGCCTGCTCGTCGTTCCACGTGGCGGGGGTGTGTGCCCAGGCCGAGAGGATGAACAGCTCGGCGGTCGCCCCGGTGACGCCGCCCAGCCCGAAGACCCGGTCGCCGATGCTCACTCCCTGCACCCCGTCACCGATCTCGTCGACCACACCGGCACCGTCGCGCCCGGGAATGGCGGGCAGCTCCAGGGGAATCAGCTGATGCAGGGCGCCGGCGCGCAGCTTCCAGTCGATGGGATTGACGCCGGCCGCCGCTACGCGGACACGGATCTCACCGGGTCCGGGGTGGGGGTCGGGTGCCTGCTCGATCACCAGGCTCTCCGCTCCGCCGTATTCGTGGAACCGGGCTGCGCGCATAATGGTCTGCCTTACTTTGACGGGCCGGAATGATGTGTTCGTCCGACACCCGTCACTCTAGAACCTGACGTTGACGTGAGGTGCAAGTCGCAACTGCCGCCCGGCCGGAGGAGGTCAGGCGCGGATGGGTGAAGTTGCCGAGCGGGCGGGGGTGCGCGTGGAGGCAATGCGCCACTACGAGGTCCACGCCGCGCGTCACGGTCGACACCCATGTGCCACCGTCGGAGGGGCTCGGCCATGTCGGCATGGCGCGAGGGCTGCCGTGCGTACGTGAACCGCGTGAACGCTCTTGGATCCGCCACCTGGCCATGATCAACCTGGGTGCCGGGCAACGGTTCGATCGACCCCCAGGGCTTCCCCGTAGCCCGTATTGCTACCCTAAACCTGACGTGAACGTGAGGTACGAGTGGGAAGGGAGCGACCTGCTTCATGCGCATCGGACAGCTTGCCAGGCGGTCGGGGGTCAGCGTGCGGGCCCTGCGCTACTACGAGGAGCAGCGGCTCCTGGAATCGGCGCGGACGCCCGGTGGGCAGCGTGACTATGCCGACGAAGCCCTGGAGCGGGTCCAGCTCATCCAGGACCTCTTCGCGGCCGGCCTCTCCAGCCGTACCGTCGTCGAACTCCTGCCGTGCGTGAGCACCGGCGTCGCGACCCCCGCCATGCTCGACCAGCTCATCATCGAACGCGACCGCATCGCCGCACGCATCCAGGACCTGACCCGGGCCAAGACCAAACTCGGCCACGTGATCGAGAATGTGACCGCGGCGAACGTGCCGCAGGACTGATCAATCCGTCATCCGGCATGCACCGGGCACTGGCCGTCCACGGGAAGCCTCGGGCGTATCGGGAGGCCGTCGACACAGCGTTCGCCGCTCTCGCCACGCGGGCATACGCCGGGCAGCGGTGGGCGGGGCAGGCCTCGGCTGACCACGGTGCCGACACACCGCAGGACCGGTTGGCCGCGACCTCTCCGACCGGACAACGCCCACGAGCGGGTGGCAAGGGCGGCCTGAGGCTGGATCGGCCACGCCATCGATACCGTGGAGGTGGACATGCGACTTCCTGTAGCCATCAGCCCAGGTTCGCATGGCGGCTTACCTGCACTTCACCATGGCCACCCTCAGCTCGACGGGCACCGAACACGGTTCGGGCCTCGGCACTCGGCGCTGGGTCGTCCAGCGCGCCTCCGCAGCGCGCACGCGTAGTGGTCCGTCGCCGCGGATCCGCTGGGAGGCCCCGCGGCGACGTCCACGAGGTTGCTTCTCCCTCGGGTGCGCATTCGTCTGCTGGCGGTGGCCCGAAGCGGCCCGTTGACGGCACGTCGCCGAGGGGCGGGGCGGTGTGGCCGTCCCTGTGCGGGGGGCCTTTTTACGAGCTGTGGTCCAGCGAGGGGCGGGGGCCGACGATGCGCTCCTTCAGGACGGCGTACTCGTTCGTTCCGTTCACGAGTCGGCAGGCGCTGGTGTGGGGGTCTACGAGGATGGGCCAGTTTCCGCCGGCTCGGATCTCCTTCCGGCACGGTGGCATCCACGTAAGGACGTCCGCCCAGACATCGGCGGTCGGCCGAGTGGTGGCCGGGGCTCCTGTGGATTGCACGGTGACTGGCCTCCAGTGGGTCGAGGAGGCCCTTGAGGGGCCCCGGCGGGCGGTCAGATGGCCCGCCGGGGAAAGACGACGTTTGCTGGATCAGTGGCGGGCCGGAGCGGAGATGCCTGTCCCGCCTTCGAGGTCGGCGCCGAATTGTGCGATGACCGCGTCCAGGTCGAGCGGCGTGAAGGCCTCGGGGGTCACCCCGCCGACCCTGTCGGCGGGCACCAGCCAGCACACTTCGAACTGCAGGCCGTCCGGGTCGCTGGCGTACAGCGACTTGGTGGTGCCGTGGTCGATCTCCTGGGTCAACTGACCTGCCTGCAGCAGCTTGCCGCGTATCTGCTGGAGCTCGGCCAGGGTGTCCACCTCCCACGCCAGGTGCGCGAGCCCGGGACGCCTGCCCGGGCTCTGCGGGGAAGCCGGCCCCTCGATCCGCATGAAGGCCAGGTCGTGGTCGTTGGTCGAGCCCTCGGCCTGCATGAACGCGGCCTCGGGCACCTCGCCGCCGTCGGCGTGGAGGCGGTGGCTGGTACGGAAGTTCAGCAGGCCGGTGTAGAAGGCGACGCTGCGTTCGACGTCGCGGACATAGAGCACGGCGTGGTTGAGACGCTGGACAGGCATGTTCACTCCTCGATTACTTACGAATAGTGCGTAGCCACACCATAGGGATGCAACGAGGGCCTCACAAAAGGCACATCGATGTACGCAAGGCACACCACTGGCCGTGCCGCCGCCCCGCACGTGAGCGACGCCCGGCCCGCCGGCGCACCCACCCGTGCCAGAGCCGGCCGGACAACAGTCCAAGGGGCCGGGAGACACTCGACCCGATCGGCAGCAACAGGAACTGGACCCGGCACTGCTCGACTTCGACCACATCGGTGACGGCTGATCACCACCCCTGCGGGTGATGGCGCCCTGGTGGGCGAGGACGCCAGGCCAGCCCCCCCCTGGCCTGATGACCGAAGAAGGGGGGAGCTGCCGGGACGGACGAGCAGCGAGGCGCGTTACGAGAGCTGCGGGTCTTGATCTGGGTGGTGATCGCCATCGAGGTGCCGGTGAACTGGGCGCGGCTCGTCCAAGTCGGCCACCGGACCGGTCAGCAGCCACCCCGCGGCGACGTCGCGCGATGGGTCCCGCCCGTCCTACTTGCCGCCGACGGCTGTCCTGTTCTGCGTGATGGCGGGCTGGACGTGGCGGGGAGCCGTAGTCGCCCGCACCAGTCGCTGCTGGGAGGGGCGCAGGCGTTCGGGTGGAGGCACTGGCTGTAGAGCCACTCCCCCGCACGGTGACCGTCATTGGCGATGCACCCCGTGGCACATCGGTCCCGGCGCCTGCACTTACAACGCCCCAGCCAAGACCCGTCACGTGCACCGCACCCACCGACACCGTCTCCACCGGGCGGAGCTGTTCTCAGCGCAGCGGGTGACGCCACACTCCGCGGTCCTGTGACACGTCGGCGCTGATCTCCGCGACGAGGACAGGGGCAACCGGAACCGCTCCAGTGAGGTGCGGCTGTTCCAGACGCGGTGACTTCCAAGGCAGCCAGGTACCTGGGTCAGGAGAGTCGGGGTGCGCGTCCGTCCGAAGCCTCCACGCGGCCCCGGAGCAGCCTGCCGGCAGGGGCGGGAACCGGTGCCCCTTCACGTCCGTACTCCAGTGGTGGCCGGCACCGCAGTCGCACTCGTGGATCCCGCTCTCCGGCACAACCTCGCCCGGATCCCACGACGCCTGTTCCTCGCTCATCTTCCCTGCGTACGACGACCCGCCGCAGGACGCGACTCCGGGGAGCCCACCCGGCGTGCCGTGACCGGCGTGAAGCCGCACCCTGAAGAGATGAGCGCGCCGATAGTCATTCACCGCCCCTCCCCCACCGGCGGGCGCCGTGTCACCATCCGTGGGCAGATCGCCGGACTCGCCTACGAGGACCAGGACGTCGCCGAATTTCTGCGCCGGGCGGGGCTGCCGGACGCGGAGCAGTTGCTGGACCGGCCGGAGTGGGTGGAGTGGCGGGGCGGGCGGGCGCATACATACGCGGCGGCATAGGCCGTGGCAGGGCGCGGCCGGTGGTGTCGGTTCAGTGCAGCAGTCCGGTGCCCGGTCGGCAGACCTGGCACGGCTCGATGTCCGGTTCCGCCAGAGCGACCAGCACAACATCTCTGGGCCCGCTCCCGTCGCTTCCGCTCCCGCGCTTCCCTGATCACCAATGCGCGGATGCGGCGCTCGGTCTGTCCGACCTGCCGGCGCAACCAGTCCAGGAGCACCCGGTTCCTCTCCAGGTCGCCGATGCTCCCGCAGAGCGGGGCGCTGTCAGACATGGCCATACCTCGGGGCCGCGTCGAGTCGGCGGCCCGATCACGCCGCGCCCTCCGCGTGCCGACCGCCACCGGTCCGCTGCCGCAGGTCCACCCGGGCCGCAGGCGTGCGGCCGGGCGGGGTGGACCAGAAGGGGTGCCAGTGGATCCGGGCGGACAGGGCGAGCAGACGGCGGCGCAGCTCGGTGGCACGGCGCGGGCGCGGGAGGGCGAGCGCACGGTAGGTGTCGTGCCACTCCCGCTGGGCTCGTACGAGGTCGTCGGGGAAGGGGAAGCTCTCCATCCCCCAATTAGATCGCATGTTCGAATTTTGGTGCCACTCGGACACAGGTCCACTTCAGCGAGACCTGCGGTCGGGTAGCCGGATCACGGTTTGGCGCCTTCGTCCGTGTCGGCGCGGCTGCTACAGGCCGAACTCCAAGTGCTCGATGTCCGTGAAGCGGACCTCCTCCAGGCTCCCGGCGCGGCGGCCGGCGTCCTGGAAGTACACGTCTTTGAGCGCTTCGGCGGCGATCTCCTGCAACTGGGCGTCGCCGGCGCCGGCTTCCTGGGCGTCGAACAGACGGGCGGCGTACTGCGGGGGCAGGGCGACCGTCAGGTGCCGGATGCGGTCCTGGTCCGTCGAGCCGATCGGTGCGGTGTAGCCCATGCGGGCGCGGGTGTCGATGACGATGCCGTCCGTGCTGGCCGCCTTCTGGCGGGCCTTGGCCCGGATCTGGGGCTGCCACCGCTTGGTCACCTCCCGCTCCAGGCCGGCCGCAAGGCCCGGACGAGGCTTCTTGATCTGGTCCTTCACGTACCGTTCGACGGTGCGCTGGGAGACGCGCAGCAGTTGGGCGACGGGCTTGGTGCCGCCCAACTGCTTGACCAGGTACCGCATCTGTGGACCAGCGTTCTTGGGTGCCGGGCGGGTGAACGCCTTCTGCACCGCGGCGTCCAGGCCGTCCCCGAACATGCTCATCGCCTGCCTGCTCCCTATTCGCCGTTGTCGACGTCGGTGACGGTGCCGTCCTTGATGTACCGGGCGAGGTTGAGCTCCGGGGCGTTGAACCGCTCGCGGATCTCTTCGCCCCACAGCACGGACTGGGTGCCTTCGTGCTTGACCAGACCGGGGTTGATGCCGAGTTTGAAGCCGCCGGGCAGGGGCTTGCCTTCACGGTAGGGCAGGAAGTCCAGCGGCGAGGGCCCGTCGGCCGCGTAGACGACGCAGTCGGACAGGATCGCGATGGGGTACTGACCGGTGAACGCCGCGTGCTTCACGATCTTGCGGTGGAGGTTGATCCGGGTGCGGGAGATGACCGCCGCTCGGATGTCGGGGCGCCATGTCGGGCGGGACAGCGCGCGCCACGGCTCGCCCGGCCGCCAGTTCTCGCCCCGGGGCCGCTCGCGGAGCTTGCCCAGGCCGCCCTTCACCGTCGCCTTGATGGCGGAGACGACGATCGCGAGCTCCGGGTCACGGCCCTTGTAGCCATCCATCGCGGTGAGGAAGTCCTCCGGAGCCAGGTCGGCGTCGGCGCCGAGGCCGGCCATCGTGGCGAGGTAGGCGTCGCGCAGCCGGTTGTACCAGCCGTCCAGGTAGCGGCCGTTCTCGCGCCGCACCCAGGCCTCGGTCGGGTGCACCTCGTAGCCGAGCTCCTGGGCGTAGGCGATGGTGGGCGTCGCATACCAGGCCGGGCCCTCGGGGGACTTGCCGCTGGGGGTGAACGGGCTGGGCAGCAGGCTGCCGTCGAGCTCGACCCGCTCCTTGCCGACCTTCACCTTGGACAGGTCGATATGGCTCAGGTCGACCAGCCACGACCCGGGCAGCTTCGGGTCGAAGAGCGGGTCGGTGACGTGTGTCGGCGCTCCGAGGCCGACGGGCAGCCCGTTGGCGCCCGCCGCGAAGGCCATGTTCACGTCGACACCGACCAGGTGACGACGCAGGCATTCGGCGTCCGTCATCGGCCGCGCCCAGTCGTACGCCTCCTCGAACAACTTCTCCGCCGGGCCTCGCACATGGAACCGGGGCAGGTCCGCGAGGACCGGGTGCCCGTCCGGGGCCTCGCACGGCGCGCAGTCCACGGGGTTCTTGCCCAGCGAGCCGGGGTTGTGCTCGGAGTGCCGCTTGCCGTCGGCGTCGGGCTCGGAGGCCCGGGTTGCCGGGTGGAGGGCGGTCATCAGCTCCAGGCCGGTCACGGCCGTGGACCCGCGCGGCGTCATCACCCGGGATGCGTACACGCCCAGGACACGGGCGAGTTCCGCCGGGGGGAGCTGCCCGGCCTCTCCCCAGTGCCGCGTGTCCAATGCCTGCCAGGACGGGACGCACAGCTGCACACAGGCCCGCTCCGAGCCGGTGGCCGGACGGTAGATCCGTGCCCACGGCCCGAACCCTCGCTTGGTCAGCTGCCACTCCGCGCGGACCAGCTGCTTGATGACCTTGTGGTCCTCCGGCAGGCGCCCGGCGAGGCGTTCCTCCTCTGCGAGGGTGGCCGGGAGGCCGTAGCGCTCCAGGGCGGCTTCGGTGAGCACGAGCAACGGGTCGGCGTCCTTGCCCGGCCCGGACAGCTTCGGCGCGCCCAGCTTCGCCTCACGCAGTGTCCAGTCCACCAGGGCCGGGATGGACTTGGCGGGCACGTCCAGGACCAGGCCGCCGACGCAGTACGCCAGCACCTGGCCGTCTTCGACATCCACGACCGCCAGCGGACCGTTCTCGAACCGGGAGCCCGTCTCGCTCGCCGAGGTCACGGCCGGGTCCGCCCTCTTCGCAGCCGGACCACGCGACGTCGGTGATGTCATCGGCCTGGTGGTGGGCGCCGTGCGCGGCGCGGCTGGCGACGCGGCGGATACGGAAGCAGGGGTAGGGGGTTGGCTGTGGTCGGTTTCAGTCATGACCGCAGTCTTGGGCGCCGGGCCTGTGGACAACGCGGGCGCTTCCGCCGGAGCGGGAACGGTGGTGAACGTGGCCGGCGCTACGGTGTCCGGAACGGGTGCGGCCGTGTCGGCTGGAGCGGGGTAGAGCTCCGCGAGCTTGTCCAACAGCCGGGCGTAGGCGTCGCGCTCCGGCGGGCGAGGCTCGGTCTTGCCAGCTTCCCAGCCGGACACCGTGGCCCGGCGCACCTTCAGCGCAGTGGCCACTTCTTCGATGGTCAGGCCGTGCGCGGCCCGCAGCCGCTTACGCTCCACCGGCGGCGGGAGCGAGGAGCGGGACGCGACCAGGGCGTCGACCGCGTCGAACAACTCGGACATGGAACACCTCCTGAACAACAACAACAACCTACCTCACAGAACGTACGATGCACGTATGTTTGCCGTATGTATTGCGTACGGATTGCACGCGAAGGGTGACGTCTCCCTCGGGCTCCAGGACACTTGTCCTGTGCCACCGAAGCCTGATCAGCACGGAGCGCGGGTGTTCGGAGGGGTGACGACGGGCCGGCTCGCGGAGGGGTACGCGGATCCCGACCCCCGCACGGGCCTTGATGGCGGGGTCAACTTCCGAAGGCTCAGGACCCACTACTCACGCGGCCTGAGCACCGCACAACCGCGTCCTGGATCTCCCTGACCACCATCACAGCGCTCTGCATCGCCCTGGCCCGAGAACCCGAGAACCCCAGCCAGCCGGGTCCGGCGAAACTCAGTAGCTCTTCGAGGTCGGCTCTGCATACGTTCGACCGCATGGCTGACGACTGCTTCGGACATCCACGACTCGCCGCGATCTATGATCGGCTCGACCCCGACCGCAGCGATCTCGATCCCTACCTCCGGATGGCGGAAGAGTTCGGGGCGCGCCAAGTTCTGGATATCGGCTGCGGCACCGGGGTATTCGCACTTCTCCTGGCCGACCGCGCGATCGAAGTCGTCGGCATCGATCCGGCCCAGGCATCCGTGGACGTCGCCCGGGCCAAACCGGGCAGCGAACGAGTGCGCTGGATCTGCGGTGACGCCACAGCCCTCCCGCCCCTGCAGGTCGACCTCGCGACGATGACAGCGAACGTCGCCCAGGCGATCGCTGAGCCGGACACCTGGCAGAGGACGCTGCAGGGAGCCTACGAGGCACTACGGCCCGGCGGGCACCTGGTCTTCGAGACCCGGGATCCGGCCGGACGAGCCTGGGAGGAGTGGACCCGCGAGAACTCCTGCCGCGTGACGGAGATCCCAGGCGCCGGCTCCGTCGAAAGCTGGGTCCAGCTCATCGACGTGAGCTGGCCCCTGGTGACCTTCCGCTGGACCTACGCATTCGCCGCGGACGGACAGGTACTGACTTCGGACTCGACGCTGCGCTTCCGAGAGCGCAACGCGGTCGAGACGGAACTGGCCGCCCACGGCTACGTGGTGCAAGACGTGCGCGGTGCGCCTGACAGGCCGGGCAGGGAGCTCGTGTTCCTCGCACGACGCACCTGATCCACAGTGATGCACGCCATGCAAACGTCGATGGCACGCGCTCAAAGTTCGGTGACACGGGAAATCTGTCCCGTGCCATCGACGTTTGGGCGTGTCCCGTCTCAAGCGATCTGCCCCCGTCTCAGCTCATCTCGGCCGATTGGCTCAGTGCCTCGGTTGGTCTGGTCCGTGGACGGGGAAGCCGCGTCAGCCGTATCCCGCGGTTCGCGCCAAGGATCCGTGCCTGATGCGCCGTCCCCGGTGAATGCGATGATCACGGTTGCCGGCGTGAGCACGCTGGTCTCACGACCCGTGGATGGCCAGCCCGCCCCTCACATCCTGGATCTCAGCACGTCGACCTCACAGCCCGGCGCGAACGGGTCGAAGCCGTGCTCGATCAGCCAGCGAACTGCCAGCAGGCCTCGCAGCGACCACCACGCGTGGATCACGTCGAGGTCGACGTCTATACCGGTGCCATAGCCGGCGATGACGTCGTCGAGGTGCTCCTCGTGTCCGAGCGTGAAGGTGGCGAGGTCGTACAGGGCATCGCCCTGGCCCGCCTCGGACCAGTCGATGATGCCCGTGACCTCGTCGCCGTCGACGAAGACATGTGCGATCTGCAGGTCGCCGTGCGTGAACACCGGGGCCCACGGCCGGAACGCGCCCTCGGCGACCCGACGGTTGCGGGTGACCAGGTCGGAGGGCAGGAGGCCGTTCCTCACGAGCGACTCGCACTCGTCGTCGAGTTCCGCCGCCAGCGCGACGCTGCTCCGGCCGGCCCTGCCGGGCCGGGGCGGCAGCGGTGCGTCGTGCAGCTTCCGGATGGCCGCGCCCGCCGCGGCCCACGCCGCCGGTGTCCCGGTCGACGGCCCGCCGAGGCGCCCGAGCGTCGCCCCCGGGAGCGCGGCGATCGCGAGCACGGGAGGTTTGCGCCACAGGACCTCAGGCGTCGGGACCGGCGCGAGGGACATCGCTTCGACCTCGACGTCCATACGCGCCTGATCGGCGTCCACCTTCAGAAACACGTCGCCGACGCGCAGGGTCGCGCGCTCGGAATGGGCGACGACGACTTCGACCTCATCCATGAGCGACCAGTATCCCTGGGATGATCGCCGACGTCGCGGGGTTTCCGGCGTGCCATTGCGCGGCCGGCGGCGTCCACGGCGTACCTCCGGCCGGCCGCCTTCACCCGGTGCCGGACGAAGTGACCTCCACGGACAGGTCGTTGTCGACCGTGTAGTACGGACGCGCCGACACCCCGCCGAGCACGACCGCCGGATAGACGAAGACCCCCTTGCGGTCCGCGACGTCATCCAGCAGCCTGGCCACCCGAATCCGCGGCGCGTCCGTGGCCGGGTGCACGAACATGTCCCAGACCACCGGCTCCCCGCTTGCCGGGGCGAGCTCCCGGCAGTCGATCGTGAAGGAGAAGTCCTGGCCGTCCTCGGCGCGCAGCGCCGCCTTCCGTACGGCGGAGGCCTGGCCTCGACGGACCAGCGATACCGCCGCCCCCTCTCCCAGCCGGGCGCCGAACAGACGCGCCGTCACCGTCATCGAGTCGTCCCCGAGCACGATCCGGCCGGCCTCCGCGTGCGTCGCCCGCTGCCAGGCGCGTACAGCAAGGCGGCCGTCCTTGGTGACGTAAGGGATCCGGATCGCCAGCGGCGCGGTCCCGCCGCCGGACACCAACTCGCGCAGATCACGCAGTCCGGGCAGCAGCGCCGTACGCTCCTCCCCCGGTACGCCCACGACATAGGCGTCCCAGCGGCCTTCCTCGAAGGCCGGAGCCGCGTCCAGGACGGCCTGCCACCGGTCCTCGCCCGCTGACTCCAGCGCGACGACACGGCCGGTCTCCTGCGGCTGCCCCTTCTTCGGACGCCGCTGAAACACCAGCTGGGGACTCGCCCCTGCAGCCAGTGCGAGCCGCACGCCTACCGTCAGCCGTCCGTCCCCGCGCACCGTCACATCCGCCCGCGGCCTTTCCACCACACCCGTCACGCCCTCACTGCTGCCGCTCATCCCCGCACCTTCCGCACGGCCCGCACCACACTGCTCGCCGCGACAAGCGCCACGTCCCTGGCCGCGTAACCACCGCTCACCAAACCGCTGTCCGCCCCACCCGCCGACGTCCCGCCACCGCTCCGGGCTGCCAACAGTTCCTCGAACAAGCCCTCTGCCTGGGCCACCACGGGAGCGAGGGCGTAGCGCTGAGAATTCTCCAGGGCGGCACGCCCCATACGTCGGCGCAGTTCGTCGTCGCGCACAAGATCCAGCAGGGCCCCGGCCAACGCCTCCCGGTTGCCGACCGGAACCAGTCGGCCGTCCTCGCCCGGAGAGATGATCTCGCCCGGGCCGTACGCGCAGTCGGTGCTCACGACAGGCAGTCCACACCGCATCGCCTCGACGATGGTCATACCGAACGGCTCGAAACTGGACGTCGCCGCACCGATCGAGCCCTTGACCCACTCCGCTTCCATCGGGGTGACCGCACCCATCAGGAACACGTTGTTGTACAGCCCCAGTCGGTCGATGAGCCCACGGAGCCGCTCCCGCTCCTCACCCTTGCCATAGATGCGCAGGGTCCAGTCAGGACGCTCAGCGGCCACCAGGGCGAACGCCTCGATCAACAGATCGAAACGCTTCACCGGCACCAGCCGTCCAGCGGCGACCACCACACGCTCGTCGCCCCCCGCCGGGGCGAGGGCCGGAGTCGGAACACTGTTGGGCAGCGCCCGTACCTGTACACCCGGCAGTCGCATCCTGCGCCGGTAGACAGCCGCGTCTGCCTCCGTGACGGTGGTGACCGCGTCCAGACGCCGATACGTCCGGCGCAGCACATTGCGCAGACGTGGCGGATGATTGTTCAGCGTGAGGTGCTCCTGCCCGACACGCACCACCCGTGCGGGAGCCTGAAGCGCCACATGGACGTTGAGCCCCGGGCGGGTACCCACGACAACGTCGGCGTCGATCGACGCCAGGGCCTCACCGATACGCTCGTCGGTCAGCGCACTGTACTGGCCGAAGCGGTACTCGGACGATGGGAAGACCCTCGCCGGGGCCAGATGACGCGGATCGTTCTTCTCCCGCCGAAGGTCCACCAACGCCCTCAACCGCACCCGGGGGTCAAGCACGAGATTCGGCTGCTCCCGATGCCGGAATACCGAAACAATCTCCACATCGTGCCGAGCCGCCAGCGCCCCCGCCAGGTTGAACGTCGTGGTAATCGTCCCCCCTATCCCATACCCGTTATGAATGAAAAGTGAGATTTTCATACCGTGCATGACGGTCAGCGCTCCTGAGGGGTTGCCTCCGTAACCCCCCGGCAAGGAAAAAGATCCCCCGCCGTAACCCAGCTGGACCGGACCGCTCAGAAACCGATGACCGCCCAGGTGCGGCGTCCGTCCGGCCCGGTGTCCGTACCGCACCCGGCGACGGCCTGATGGGCGGTGAGCTGATACAGCAGGCCGTCTCGCCCGCCGAGCGACCGGAGGCCAGACCAGCCTGGTGAGTGGGTGGAACCAGCGCCACCACCGCCCCGAACAGTAGGCGCAGCCCCGGCGATGTGACGGGGGTTCGGTCACATTCACCACATTCCTGCCCGGCCGCCCCCTCGCACTCGATCCGCCACGTGTCGCGCCCCGGATCAGGCGTGTGCCGGTTCCCGCTTCTTTTCGGTGGCCGCCGGGGTGGTGGACGGCGTACCGCGCCAGTAGCCGCAGAAGTAGATCTGCTGCTTGTCGATACCTCGCTCGTTCACCAGATAACGCCGCACGGACGTGGCCAGGGCGGATTCGCCCGCCACCCAGACGTACGGGGTGCCGGGCGGGAAGGGCAGAGCGCGCAGTGCCTCCACGGCCCGGGTACCGGGAGAGCCCAAGCGGTACAGCCAGGTCGCCTCGCCGGCCAGGTCCAGCTCGTCCTGTTCGTCCTTGACCTCGAGCAGTGTGTGCACGGGGGTGCGGGCACCTTCGAGCATGCACGCGATGGCGGGCAGGGCCGTCTCGTCGCCGATCAGCAGCTGCCAGTCCGCGTCGCCCGGCTGGTACCGGGCACCGTCGCTGAGGATTCCGATCCGGTCACCCGGCTCGGCGGCGCCGGCCCAGGCCGACGCCGGACCGCTGTCCCCGTGCAGTGCGAAGTCGACGTCCAGCCGGTGCCGGGCGTGGTCGATACGGCGAACCGTGTAGTTGCGGACCACAGGGCGGCGATCGGCCGGCATCGCCTGCAGCTCGGCCCACCAGTCCGCGCCGGTCGGCAGCTGCAGATCGTCCCCGACCGGCAGGAACAGCCGCACCAGGTGGTCGGCTCCGGCGTGGTGGAAGTCGACCACGTCGTCCCCGGCCAGGGTGATCCGGACCATGCGGGGCGCGATCCGGCGCACCTCGGCGACGGTCACGAACATGGGTCGCTGCGGTGGCACTTCGCGAGCTGCGGGCGCTGGGGACATCGAAGAACCACTCCTCAACCAGGGACACCGTAATTAGGTTAGGTTTAGCTTAGTCGTGATGCGCTTGAGCGCCACACCGGCCCTGCTGGGAAACGGGCTCACCGTGTCGCCTCGACAAAGGGCGATCGGGGTGCCGTGACCTGTTCCGTACCCTGGTGGCATGCGTATGCGCCCTACTCTGAGCTGGACCCCCGGCGATGACCTGCCGCCCGGCACCACGGACCCGGGACCTGTCACCGACGCGTTGAGCGTCGGCGGCGTGCTGGTGCTCAGCGGGGCGGGAATCTCCACGGAGTCGGGCATCCCCGATTACCGGGGCGAGGGCGGGAGCCTGAGCCGGCACACCCCGATGACCTACCAGGAGTTCACCGCCGACGCCCAGGCGCGGCGCCGGTACTGGGCGCGCAGTCATCTCGGCTGGCGCACCTTCGGGCGTGCGCGGCCCAACGACGGGCACCGGGCCGTGGCCGCGTTCGGGCGGCATGGGCGGCTCTCGGGTGTGATCACGCAGAACGTCGACAGCCTGCACCAGGCCGCCGGCAGCGAGGCTGTCGTGGAACTCCACGGAAGTCTGGACCGGGTCGTCTGTCTTTCGTGCGGCACCTTCAGCCCGCGCCGCGAACTCGCCGTGCGGCTCGATGAGGCCAATGCGGGCTTCGCACCGGTGGCCACCGAGATCAACCCGGACGGTGACGCCGACCTCACCGACGAACAGGTCGGGGACTTCCGCGTGGTGCCCTGTACGGTCTGCGGCGGCATCCTCAAACCGGACGTGGTGTTCTTCGGCGAATCCGTGCCCCCGCAGCGGGTCGAGCACTGCCGTGAACTGGTTCGTGAGGCGACCTCGCTGCTGGTCCTTGGCTCTTCGTTGACCGTGCTGTCCGGGCTCCGGTTCGTCCGCCAGGCGGCCGAGGCCAAAAAGCCTGTGCTGATCGTCAACCAGGATCCGACCCGTGGCGACAGGCACGCCGTCACCCGCGTCGCGCTCCCGCTGGGAGCGACCCTCAGCGCCGTGGCGTACCGGCTCGGCATCCCTCTCGACGATGACGTGGTGGCCGGGCGCCGGAACGGTGCGTGACCACCACGGCACTCCGGGCTGAAACCCCCGAGCACCGATCGCCGATTAATTTATGCGTGGCACGAAATAGTTCGTGGCACGCATTTTTTGCTACCCTGGATGCGTGAGTGGTCTTCGGGAACGAAAGAAGGAAGCCACGCGGGCAGCTCTGAGCTGGGCCGCGATCAGGCTTACGGTCGAGCGCGGGTTCAACGCGGTCAAGGTCGAGGACATCGCCGAGGCGGTCGGCGTGTCGTCGCGTACGTTCAACAACTACTTCTCCAGCAAGGCCGAGGCGATCGCGTTCCGGCACCTTGAGCGCTCACTGCGGGTCGCAGCCGAGCTGCGTCACGGACCTCCCGGTGAGCCCTTGTGGGAGGCGATCACCCGAGCGGTGCTGCGGCAGTTGGAGCCGGGACCGGAGGTGCGGCACATGCCGCCGCAGGAGCCCGCCGAGTGGGCGGCCGGTCTGAGGGTGATGCTGGCCGAGCCCGCGCTGGAGGCCGAGATGCTCCGAGCGAGCAAGATCGCGGAGAAGGAGCTGGCCTCGGCGGTCGCCGACCGCACAGGCACCGATTCCGAGTCCGACCTCTATCCCCGGCTGGTGGCCGCGAACGTGATGGCGACCAACAGCGTCGCGATCGAACTGCATGTACAGGACGGCGCGGAGCAGCCGATGGAGGTCCTGCTGTCCAGGGCCCTGAAGATGCTGGCCGCCGGATTGCCCACCCCTTAGCCCGCGCCCACCTCGCGCAGGCGTCACGCGGCCATGTCCCCTGGCTGCGCCCTCTTCATCTCTCCGGACAGGAGGATTCTCATGTTGGACGTGGTAATCGTCGGCGGTGGCCCGAACGGGCTGATGCTCGCATGCGAGTTGGCGTTGGCCGGGGTGCGTCCGGTCGTGATCGAGCGGCTCACCGGCCCGAAGACCGAGCCCCGTGCGAACGGCCTGGTCGGTCAGATCGTCCGCATGCTCGACCGCCGTGGCCTCTACGCCCGCATCAGCGGATCCGCCGACCCGCCCCGGCCCGCGCCGCGTTACATGTTCGGTGCGTTCACGCTGGATCTCTCGGACATCGCGGACAACCCCGTGAGTCTGCTCCCGGCGCCGCAGGAGCAGATCGAAAGGGTCCTTGCCGAACGCGCCGTGGAGCTGGGTGTTCTTCTGCGCATGGGGCAGGAAGTGGCCGATGTGGACCAGACCGACGACGTCGTCCGCATCACCCTGGGCAGCGGTGAGACTCTCACCGCCCGTTACCTGGTGGGGGCGGACGGCGGACGCAGCACGGTGCGGCGCCTGTCCGGCATCGGCTTCCCCGGTGTGACGGACGACGACTTCGTCTCCCGTTCGGCGAACGTGTCGGTGGCGCCCGGGTACCTGGCCCCGAACGGCGACCTGATGGTCCCCGGTTACGGCAGCCTGCCGGCCCTGCTGTACGTGCGCACGGAGCGCGGGACGATCGTGTGGGCCTCGCTTCCCGGCCGCCCGCCCGCACTTCACACCACCGAAGTCGGTGCGTCGGACGAGGACGGCGCGCCGATGACCTTCGAGGAGATGCTGGCGAGCGCCGAACGCGTGCTGGGCGTGCCTGTCCCGGTACGTCCGCCGGAGGGCGACGGGCCGCATCTGCTGCGCCGCCTCACGGGCGGCAACACCCGGCTGGCCGAGCGCTACCGGGACGGCCGGGTCCTGCTGCTGGGCGATGCGGCCCACGTGCACTCGGCGATCGGAGGCCCTGGCCTCAACCTGGGCCTGCAGGATGCGGTCAACCTCGGCTGGAAGCTGGCCGGCACCGTGCAGGGGTGGGCCCCGGAGGGCCTGCTGGACACCTACGACGAGGAACGCCGTCCCATCGCGGAGCGTGTCGTGGCGTCGACCCTGGCCCAGTCGGCGCTGATGCGTCCCGGCCCGGAAGTCACCGCCCTGCGGAGCGTCTTCGGTGAGCTGCTCGCATCTCCCGGCGGCACCCAGCGGATCGCCCACCTGCTCGCCGGCACCACGGAGGGCTTCGCTCCCGACCTCGAGGTGCGGACCGTAGACGGTACGCGTCGGCTGGCCGAGCTGACGACGACGGCGCGGCCCCTGCTGCTCGACCTCGGCGGCGACTTGGCCGAGGCCGCGGGGCCCTGGCGTGACCGGGTGGACGTGGTGAGCGGCAAGTCCGAGGGCACGACCGCGACCGGGCTGCTGCTGCGTCCCGACTGCCATGTCGCGTGGACCGGTTACGGGCCCGACGACGTCAACGGTCTGCGGACCGCGCTGAGCAGGTGGTTCGGCGCACCGCTGCCTGCACCTGCGCGGGAGTCCTGAGGCGGCCGGGCCGGCGACGGCTGACGCGCCGGCCGGACCTGGGGATGCGCGTGCCGTGTCACGGACCCGGCAGTCATTCGTCCTCGGGTTCCGCGCCGTGCGATGCTGAACAGCACGTGGGGCACGGCGGGTGGCGGAGGAAAGCGCAGGGTGAGGGCAGTGCGGCGGGGCGCGGCAAGGGTGTGGGACCGGTTCGCGGCGTCCGATCCTGGGCTGTTGCGGCTCACAGCGGGGCTGCGGACCGTCTCGGCGATCGCACTCGCGCTGGTGGTTCTGGCCCTGCTCGACACCGGGGTCAGTCACATGGTGGCCGGTGCGATGACGGCGATGACGGCCACGTTCGCGATCAAGGACAAGCTGGTGCGCGACCAGGCGGTCACGCTTGCCCTCGGACTGCCTGTGGCGCTCGTCGCGATATCACTGGGCGCGCTGCTGACCTCACAGATCATCGCGGGCGACCTGTTCTTCGTCGTCCTCATCTTCGGTGCCGTCTACTGCCGGCGGTTCGGCGAGCGTGGCACGGCACTTGGCCTCATCGGCTTCCAGGTCTACTTCCTCGCCCTGTTCGTCGGCGCCGCGACGGACGCTCTGCCGGCGCTCCATCTGTCACTGACCGTCGGATTCGCCTGCAGCGCGGTGGTGCGGTTCGCCATCGTTCCGGAAACGCCCCAACGTGTCCTGACACGACAGCGCGATGCCTTCCGCACGCGACTGGCTCAGCTCGTGTCCATGCAGATCGAGCTGCTCGACGCCGGCCCCGAGCAACTGGAGAAGGTTCTCGACGACATGCGCCAGCGCACCGCGCGGCTGCATGAAACGGCCCTGATGATCCAGGACCGTCTGGAGGAGGGCACGCAGGACGCGGACAAGGCATCGCTGCTGCAACGCCGGGTCGCGGATGCCGAGATCGCCACGGAGCGGCTGGGGATGCTGCTGCTGAACGCCCGCAGTGTCGAGCGGGCGGACACCCTGACCCTTCATCTGCCGCATGCGCCCGTGCCGCTCACCGGGGACTGGAGGCCGGCCGACGACGACGCCACCATCGCCCTGCGCCGGGACCTGAAGGCTCTGCACCTGCTGGTGAGCAGGCCGCCGTCGCGTGACGGCGGCACGGCCGTGGCCCACGTGCGCAACAGGCTGCTCGGCTACCGCGAGGAGGAGAGGCTGCCGTCCGCGCCGTCGGGCATCCAGGACGCCTTTCGTGGCATCGGCGAGGCCGCCAGGTCCGTGCTGGGGCTACGGCTCGCGCTGGGCGGGCCCCAGGACGAGTCCGACGACTCCCAGGCCACCATCCGTTCCCGGGAGGAGTTCGACGCGGAGGACATCGCTCTGGCCCCCACCGAGTCGTCCGAGGACAAGGGCGAGGATCGTGCAGGGCTGCAGCGTCCCACCACGAGGGCGGCCTTCCAGGTGTCGGTGGGCTCGGTACTGGCCATGATCGGCGGTGAGTTCCTCTCCTCCGACCGCTGGTACTGGGCTGTTCTCACCTGCTGGGTGGTCTTCCTCAACACCGCTTCCACCGGTGAGATCCTGGTCAAGGGATACCGTCGGCTCCTGGGCACTCTGCTGGGCGCGGTCGCCGGTGTCGCTCTGGCGGGTCTGGTCGGTGACAGTACCTGGGTCTCGTTCGCGCTGGTCCTTGTCCTCATCTTCGCGATGTTCTTCAGCGCGCCGCTTTCGTACGCCGTCATGTCCTTCTTCGTCACGGCCATGCTGGGCCTGCTGTACACCTTGCTGAACTCGTACAGCTTCGACGTGTTGGTGCTGCGCATCGAGGAGACGGCGATCGGCGCCGCGTGCGGTGTCGTCGCGGCCGTCCTGGTGCTGCCGGTGCGCACCGACCGTCGCACCGACGAACTGCTGGGGACGGTCCTTGAGCGGCTGGGCGATGTCGCGTCCGCCGCGGTGGAGCAGCTCAGCGGCGGGCCCGCTTCCGATCTGCTCGGCAAGGCGCGTGGCCTGGACGCGGCCCTGGACGAGCTGCGGGATTCGACCAGCCCGTTGACGTATCCGATCGCCCCGCAGCGCGGTCGGCGTCGCACCGTCCGTTATCTGGTGGCGTTGCTGGAGACGTGCGCGTACCACGCCCGTTCGCTCGCGGCGACGGCCGAGCTCGTGCCGCACAGCAGGACCGTCGCGGCCGACCCCCGGCTCCACCGGGCCGGGCAGCGCATCGCCCACAACATCGAGGTGCTCGCCGCGTATGTGGAGGACGAGGGGGCACGGGGCAAGGTCGAGTCCGGTGCCAGTATCGCCTCGACCCTGCGCGACGACGGCTCGGGCACGGAGCCCTCCGGCACGGTGACCTTCCGCGTGCTGCGTCACCTGCAGCGTCTCGACGAAGGGGTCGTCGGGCTCGCCCGCCCCCTGGACGTGCCCGTCGCCGAGCGCTCCGAGGCGAAGGCAGGGCGCGGTTAGCACCCGTGGGTTCTGTCCTCGGTGTACTCCGTGACCGTCCACCGCTCCCCGCGCTCCATCCTCGCCGTGACCACGTACCTGACCTCCTGGTCGGCCGGTGGCGGGAGCCGCCACCCTGTGGTCGTGTCGAGGATCTGCCATCTCGAACTGTCCACACAGTCCCGCACCGTCGCCGTGTACGGCTGAGTGCCGACCGCGAGCGCGCTGATCTCCGGCTCGTGCCCGAGGTCACCGCGCATCACGGTGCGTTCCTCGGTCATGCGGGCCATATCCGTCTCGATGGTGCGCAGTTCGGCCGGCGCCAGGTACCGCTGGAGGTCGGTCTCCCGCGTCGACGCGACGCGGTACGCCTTCGTCTGCTCCGCCCACATCGCGCCGTACGCGTCGAGCACCTCGGCCTCGGCCTCCGTCTCCGGAGACTTCGCGTCCCTCTCACCGCTGCCGGCACAGCCACTCAGCACGAGGAGGAGGCACGTCGCCGCGCCGCACCGGAGCAGGGGGCGCGCCCAGGAGAACTTCTGTCGAGCCGTCACCAGGGTCCCCCGAGCCAGCCGTCGGATATCGGTCACCGGCTCAACGACGTCCGCCCCGGTGAGGTCACCTCCCCCGAAGGGTGATCAGGGGCCGAGAGCTCTTGAACCCCGGTCAAGTTCTCATCTGTGAACGGCGGTTGAGCCGCAGATCCTGAGCTGAGCCTTGACGGAGCTCTGGTCTGTACCTATGGTCACCGATCAGCGCGCGCGTTCAGCATCCAGTGCATCGTTCACATACACGAATGGATGGCCCCCACATGCCAGACGTCCCCGCACGCCACCGCCCCGGACGGCGCCCAGCGCTCCTGGTCACGGCCGCCGCCGCGACCGCCGCTCTGGTGGCCGGCTTCCTCTCCCTTCCCGGCGCGGCCCAACGCGCCGACGCGGCTCCCGCCGCCTTCGCCCACCCGGGAGTGACCGTCTCCCAGGGACAGCTGGACTTCACCCGCGAGAAGGTCAACGCCGGTGAGCAGCCCTGGAAGGGCGCGTACGACCAGATGATGTCGAGCAGGTACGCCGATCAGGGCCGTACCGCCAAGCCCCGTGCGACCGTCGAGTGCGGCTCCTACTCGGACCCGAACTACGGCTGCACGGACGAACGCGAGGACGCGATAGCCGCGTACACCAACGCCCTCGCCTGGTACATCACGCGCGATGAGCAGTACGCGAAGAAGTCGATCGAGCTGATGGACGCCTGGTCGGCGGTGATCAAGGAGCACACCAACAGCAACGCCCCGTTGCAGACCGGCTGGGCCGGATCCTCCTGGCCGAAGGCGGCCGAGATCATCAAGCACACCTACACGGGCACCTGGCAGGGATCGGAACGCTTCGCGGACATGTTGCGCGAGGTCTACCTGCCCGAGATCATCAACGGCTCCAACTCCAACGGCAACTGGGAGCTGTCCATGATGGAGGCCGCCGTCGGCATCTCCGTCTTCCTCGACGACAGGACGTCCTACGACAAGGCCATGGCGACGTTCCGGACACGCACGGCCGCGTACGTCTATCTCAAATCCGACGGCGCGGTGCCGAAGACCGTGCCGAGCCAGAACCTCGACACCACCGAGAAGATCGTGAACTACTGGCAGGGGCAGTCCACTTTCGTCACCGGGCTCACCCAGGAGACCTGCCGCGACTTCACGCACACCGGTTACGGCATCTCGGCCATCGCCCACATCGCGGAGACCAGCTGGATCCAGGGCGAGGACCTCTACGGCACGGACGTCGGCGAGCGGCTGCGGCAGGCGCTCGGTTTCCAGTCGACGTACGAGCTCGGCGAGCCGGTGCCGGACTGGCTGTGCGGCGGATCGGTGAACACGGGCCTCGGTCCCGTCACCGAGGTCGGGTACAACGCCCTCCACAACCGTCTCGGCACCGCGATGACCAACACCCAGCGGCTGACCGAGCAGAACCGCCCGTCCGGCAGCAACAACCTCTTCGTGGCCTGGGAGACACTGACCCACGGCGACAATCCGAGCTGATCCAGCCGGCGAAGACGCCCCCGCGTTCGCCGCGGGGGCGCACCCCCTCCACCGCGCACCCGGTCCCGGCCCGGCCGAGGGGATGCTGTACGAAGTCCTGTGTGAACGAACAGACCCAGCCCGCGACCGTTCGCGTGTTCATCGCCCTCGCCCCGCCCGACGACGCCAAGGACGAACTGGCCGGGGAGCTGCGCCCGGCGTACGACACACACCCTCATGTGCGGTGGAACCGTATCGAGGACTGGCACATCACCCTGGCGTTCCTCGGGGAGCTTCCTGCCGAGACCGTTCCGCTCCTGCGCCGGCCGCTCGCGGCCCTCGCTGCGGATCACCAGCCGCCGCGCCTGGCCCTGCGCGGCAGCGGCACCTTCGACGACAGGGTGCTGTGGAGCGGGATCGACGGAGACCTCGACGCACTGCATATGCTCGCCGCCGACGTGCGTACCGCGGTCAAGAGCTGCGGTGTCGCCCTGGAGGGCCGGCCGCTGTGCCCCCATCTGACCTTGGCGCGTGTCCGCCGCGGTGACCTGACCTCGGCGGCGGAGATCGCCGAAGGGCTGGCAGGATTCACCGGCCGCCGGTGGCCCGCCGAACGTCTGCACCTGGTCGGCAGCAACGCCGGCCGCGGTCGTGGACCGATCCACTACCGGGACATCGAGGCCTGGCCCCTCGGTTGAGGCCCAGGCATACACTCGACCCGGCACCGACGGGGGGCGGAACGTATGACGGGCGGGACAGCGCAGAGGTGGGAGTCGACTCTCGACTCGGTGGTGGTCCACGAGCAGGGCGCGCTCTGCCGTCGCCTGGCCCGTGGCCTTGTGCCCTCGGACGGCAGGGTCCGGGTGACCGGACTGCCCCGGTCCCTGGATCCGGGGTCCCTGCGGGCCCGCGTTCCTGGGGGCCGCGGGGTGCGCGTCGGCGAAGCCCGGGTGGAGGTCGAGGCCGAGCCGCTCGGGACCTCCACGTCCGACGGGCTGCGGAGCAGGGTCGAGCGGCTGCGTGAGGAGCGCACGGCCGCGCAGGGCCGCCGCGACCACCAGCTGAGCCTCATCGAAGAGGTCAGGGCTCTGCGTCCCGTCACGCCGGGCCGTCGACGCGAGGACGGGCACCGCCGCACCCCGGTCGATGCGTGGCTGGAGCTCGCCGGCTTCGTGGACGAGCGGCTGGCGGGTCTGCACACCCGCCTCGTCGAGCTGGAGGAGGCGCTGAGCCGTGCCGAGCACGAGCTCGCCGTCGCCCTGGACACGCTCGCTCGCGCCTCCACCGACGCACCGTCGGAACACGTCGACACCACGGTCTCGGCCGTCCTGACCATCGATGCCTCCGGCGTGGACGCCCCTGACGCCGAGGGGGAGCTTGAACTCGAATACGGGGTGCCGGGCGCCGTCTGGGCGCCGGTGTACCGGCTCGCCTACCGTCAGGGCGAGCCCGACGGCCGTCTGGTGCTGCGTGCCGCGGTGGCCCAGCGCACCGGCGAGGACTGGTCCGGCGTGTCCGTCGGCCTCGCCACCGCCGATCTACGGCGCGGGACCGAGCTGCCGAAGCTCCGCTCGATCCGGATCGGCCGCGGTCAGCCCGCCCCCGCGCCGTCCGGCTGGCGCGAACCCCCGCGCGGTCTGGCCGAGCTGTTCGCCGGATACGACGCCGCGCGTCCTCGCCCCTCCACGACGCCGGCGCCCGTGGCCGCCCCGGCCGGACTCCCGGCACCACCACCGCCCGCGCCGCAGGCCTACGGCGGGGCGGCTGTTCCGCCCGCACAGCCGGGACGGGCGCGCAGGAGCGCCGGGCCGAGTCCGGAGGCCGGGCCGCCCCCTGCCGCCCCCGGCGGAGCCGCACCGCCTCCGGTCCCTGCGGCCGGTCCACCGCAGCCGAGCGGCGCCGAGCTCGACTACGCCGCCCTCGTCCTGTGCGGCCCCGGCGAGCAGGACAGTCGCAGGGGGAGGCTGTTCCCCGGCTCCCCCTTCGATCCGGTGGCGGCCGAACACCGCCGCCGCGCAGAATCGGTGGCCGCGCTTCCGCTGCCCGGGCATGCCGTGCGGCCACGGGAGTCGGCAGGTTCCTTCGACCACCGCTTCGACACCGCCGCCCGCGCCGACATTCCGTCGGACGGCACCTGGCACACCGTCACCGTCGGCGAGATCGCCGTGGGGGTGCGCACCGAGTACCTCTGCGTACCGTCCGTGGAGCAGACCGTGTACGCGACCTCGGTGCTCTCCAACGCCACGAGCCAGGCTCTCCTCGCCGGCCCGGTGGAGGTCAGCGTCGACGGTGAGTTCCTGCTGACCGCCGCGCTGCCCACGCTCGCCCCCGGCGCAGTCCGCAGGGTCGGGCTCGGCCCCGCGGAGGGCGTCCAGGTCACCCGCCGTACGAACCTTCGTGAGTCCGCCTCGGGTCTGCGCAACAGCACCACGGTGCTCGACCACCGCGTCCACGTGGAGCTGGCCAACCGCCTCACCGGGCCCGTCACCCTGGAGGTGCGCGAGCGGGTGCCCGTCACCTCCGATCCGGATGTCAGGATCGAGGAGCGGGCCGACTGGGCTGTGGCCGAGGACGGCCCGGGGCCCGACAGCCATGCCCCGGGCGCCCGCGTCTGGCGGGTGGAGCTGCCCGCCGGTGGTACCGCCCTGCTCGAAGGCGGCTACGAGATCCGTATGCCGGCAGGCAAATCTCTCGTCGGCGGCAACCGGAGGAGCTGACACCGACATGACCAAACCCCCACACTCGGCTTCGGCCTCGGCTTCCAGCACGAACGCCCTGCCCGTGACCGCTGTGACCTGCCTGGAGGATCGGGCCCACATCGAGCGTGCCGTGGTGCTCGACCTGGAGGCGGGTGTCCAGCGGCTGCGCCTCGGCCCCGTCAGCGCACTGGCCGTCGACCGGACCGTCCATGCCGAGCTGTCCGCCGATCACTCGGCGAACGTGCTCGACGTACGGATCGTCCGCAGTTGGATACCGCGCGATCCCCTGCCGCCCGCCGAAGACGACTCCGCTCTGCGCCGACGCATACACGCCATCGAGGGCGAGCAACTCACGCTGGAGCAGCGGCGCGACCGGCTGCACGCCCGCCGGGATCTCCTCGGCCGTCTTGCCGCGGATCTGCTGCGGGAGATCGGCGAGGGTGCCGGCTACGGGGAGACGGACACGCCCCGATGGGGCGCTGAGCTGGACCGGGTCGACGGCGAACGTGCCTCGTGCGGCGAACAGCTGCGTACCGTGGAGGCCCGGCTGACCACACTCGCCGACGAGCTCGGACAGGCCGAGCAGGCCATGCACGCGTCCGAGGAGGAGCCGGCCGAGCTCGTCGGCCATATCGAACTGACCGTGGAAGCGGCGGTGCCAGGTCCGGTCGGGCTGCGCCTGAGTCACCTCATCTCGTGTGCGCTGTGGCGGCCCGCCTACCGGGCGGTGCTCGACGGTGGCTCGTTGGCCCTGGAGACGGACGCGGTGGTCTGGCAGCGCACCGGCGAGGACTGGTCGGACGTACGCCTCACACTGTCGACGGCCCGTTCCGCACTCGCCACCGAACCGCCGCGCCTCGAAGAGGATCGTCTGACGCTCACGGACCGTTCCGCCGAGGAGCGCCGCACGGTCGGCGTCGAGCTGCGTGAGGAGGAGATCGCAACCTTGGGGCCGGCGCCGGTCATCGGTCTGCCGGGGGTGGACGACGGCGGCGAGGCACGGGTGTTGCGGCCCTCCACGCCGGTTTCGGTACCTTCTGACGGCCGCGCGCACCGTGTGCCGCTGTCCGCCTTCACCACGGCCGCGCGCAGCGAGTACGCTTGCGCGCCCGAGCTGTCCCCCCTGGTCACCCGTGTCGTACGGTTCGACAACCTGGCAGGGCACGCGTTGCTCGCCGGGCCCGTGGACCTGGTGCGCGACAGTGGATTCGCGGGCCGCGGCACGCTGGACTTCACCGCACACGGCGCCCCCGTCGAGCTCGCCTTCGGTAGCTGCGACGACCACCGGGTGGTCCGGCACGCCGAGGAGACCCGGGACACCGCCGGAATCTCCCAGCGGACCGTCATCACCCGCACGGTCCGACTGCACCTGTCCCGGTTCTCCGCTCCCGAGGAGCGGGGCGACCAGGTGGTCACCGTTCGGGAGCGGCTGCCGGTCTCCGAGGTCTCGGCCGTGGAGATGCGCGTGCGGAAGGAGTCCTGCTCCCCTGAGCCCGACACGGTCGACGCCGAGGGCATCGCCCGTTGGGATGTCACGCTCCCGCCCGGCGGGCACCGCACGGTCACCCTGGTCTACGAGCTGTCGGCGAGCGCCAAGGTCGTCGGGCTCTGAGCCGTACGCGTCCGCCGCCGGTGGACGCCCCGGTCCGACACGCCCGGCCTGTCCAGGATGCAGGGCCGTCGCGTGCCGCGGCGGGGGCGGCCCGGGGGTTCGGGGCCGGCGCCCCCCCCCCGGCGCCCCCGGCGGGGGCCCGCGGCGCGGGCCGCCCAAAAGTCGGCATCGCGTGAGA
>NZ_JBEZIH010000043.1:0-41442 GCF_040650935.1 Streptomyces sp. NPDC048565 | reverse complement strand
ACCTCCCCCGCCCCCCCCCTTCTCCAACACTCTCACTACACCCCTCTTCCCCACCCCGCCCCTCTCCCGTTCGGGCGGGGCGGCCCGCCCCGCCCCGCCCCGCCCCGCCCCGACCACGGACAAGGACACGAGATGGCATCCCCCGACCCCGCCGGCCCGAACGTCAGCACCACCTCGGGTACGGTCCGAGGCCGCCGCCACGCCGACGGCACCACGTTCCTCGGCGTGCCCTACGCAGGCGCCCCGACAGGAGCCGACCGCTTCGCTCCGCCGCGGCGGCACGAACCCTGGAGCGGCGTCCGGGACGCCACCCGGCAGGGCCCCACCGCGCCCCAGCCCCGCCGTGACAGCTTCGGCACCCTCGACATGTCACCGTACTTCGGTCCGGGCTGGATCCACGGCGACGACTACCTCACGCTCAATGTCTGGGCTCCCGAACCCCGACACAGTCCGGCACCGGTCATGGTCTTCGTCCACGGCGGCGGATTCGTCGCCGGTTCCTCCCACTGCGAGCTCTACGACGGCCGGGCCTTCGCGCGGGACGGCGTCGTGCTCATCACCGTCAACTACCGCCTCGGCATTCCAGGCTTCCTGCACCTGGACGACGCGCCCGACAACCGCGGCATGCTGGACGTCCTTGCGGCACTGCGATGGATCCAGGACAACGTCGCCGCCTTCGGAGGCGACCCCGCCAACATCACGCTCTTCGGCCAGTCCGCCGGCGCCATCCTCGTCACCGGCATCCTGGCCGACCCCGCCGCCCGGGGGCTCGTCCACCGGATGATCGTCCAGAGCGGGACCGGCACCGGCGCCTTCACTCCCGACCAGGCCGACCGCATCACGGACGCGGTCGGCCGGCAGCTCCGGCGCCCGCCCACCGCCGCGGCCCTGGCCGACCTGTCCGACAAGGAACTAGTCGCATTCACACCCCAGTTGGGATCGGTGGACCTCCGCACACGGGAGGCCTTCCACCCCCTGGGCGGGATCACGCCCTTCAGCCTCGTCCTCGATCAGCAGCCCGCCGACACCATCGCCGCAGGAGGCGGCGCCGAGGTCGACCTGCTCATCGGCTCGAACACGGAGGAAGGCAACCTCTACCTGGCCCCGCGCGGCCAGTTGACCGACACCAGCGATGAAGACCTCCTCCTGGCCGCCGCACAGTCCCACCCGCGCCCCTCCGTCCTCGTCCAGGAATACCGGAGCCGGCACCCCGGCGCGTCCAACCCCGAGCTGCACTCCGCGATCGTCAGCGATGCCCTCTTCGGAAACGGCACCCGGCGCGCAGCCGGCGCCCACGCCACCGCGCACCCCGCCAGAACGTTCCTCTACGAGTTCGGCTGGCGGTCCGACGCCCTCGAAGGACGGCTCGGCGCCGCCCACACCATCGAGCTGCCCTTCGTCTTCGACAATGTCCAGCTCCCCGGCCTCCACGGCCCGCAGGCGCTGCTCGGCACCACACCCCCGCCCGCCGGCCTCGCGGAACGGATGCACCGGACCTGGATCCGATTCGCCACCACCGGCGACCCCGGATGGCCTCCCCACGAAACCCGGCGTCCCCATGCTGCGCACATCACCGACACCTGGACCTGGCAGTAGTCCGCAGGCCCGAAGCGCCGCGCCGTACGAGGACTTCACCGGAGCCCTGCCCGGGCGGTCGAGGAGCAAGGAACGTCACCGCCGGTTGCCCGAAGGCCACGTCGTGGAGGTCACGGAGCGGCGGTGCCACGGTCCCGCCGGCCGGCCCCCAGCACCACCAGCAGAGCGAATCCGCTGAGGACCACGTTGCGCGTGGCCGCGTCCAGACCGTTCCAGTCGTCCGACTGCCACATCGCGAACCACTCACCGCCGATCGCGAGGAACCCCATACCGAACAAGAGCAGCACCATCACCAGGCCTGCGGTGGAGATCTGCCGGGCTCGCGGACTCCGGCGCGCCCAGAGCCAGGTGCCGGCGAGCAGGACGAGGGCGGCCACGGTCTCCCAGGCGATGATCGCGACGTACGCCGCGTCCTGCAGGGTGCGCGAGGTGACCGCCCGCCACATCAAGTCCTCATCCTGGAACGTGGTGTCCATCGCCAGCACATGACGCACGAAGTCCCGGTTCGTGCCGAAGTCCGTGATGTTACCGAAGGCGACGAGGGCGACGAGAAGTGCGACCGTCGCGGTGAGCAGCGCGGCGGCGACGTCGTGTGATCCGAGAGAACGTGTACGCGGCGGTGCCGTTCCCTCGGGTGGGACGGGCGGCGCATCGAGTGAATAGTCCATGATCCAACTATGGTCCGGGCGGGGACCGGTGGGAAGAGTCCAGGGCGACGAGCCCCTTGCGGGTCAGTCTGATCGCGGCATGTCACGCAACGCATCCGCAACGCCGTCGGTCAAACGCCTGACCGCGTCACGGACAGCCACGTGACTGTGCCCAGCGCGCCGGGATCCCGCCGGAGCGCTTCCTGGAATTAACCTCGGATGCCTTGTCATGACCTGTTCTACGCGCATAGCTTATGGCCCTCACCACACTCCGAGGGGCAGCTCACCGTGCAGATATCCAGACCCGGCTCCGCCCTGCTGGCCGCCGCCGTCACCGTGACCCTGTCGGTGACCGCGCTGCCCGCCGCTTTCGCCGCACCGTCGGCGTCGGCCGTCATCTCCGAGGTGTACGGCGGCGGGGGCAACTCCGGCGCGACGCTCACCCGTGACTACATCGAGCTGGCCAACGCCGGCCGGAGCTCCTTCGCGCTGTCCGGCTTCAGCGTCCAGTACCTCCCCGGTACGCCCTCCGCCGCATCGCGGTGGCAGGTCTCCGAGCTCTCGGGCGACGTCGCGCCCGGGGGCCGCTACCTCGTCGCGCAGGCCGCGGGGACCGGTGGCACGGTGGGCCTGCCGGCCGCCGACGCGACCGGGACGATCCCGATGTCCGCGGCGAGCGGCACCGTCGCGCTCGTCTCCGGCACCACGCCGCTGACCTGCAGGACCGCCGCGGACTGCGCCGCCGACACCCGGATCGTCGACCTCGTGGGCTACGGCGCCGCCGTCGTGCGCGAGGGCAGCGGCCCGGCGACGGGCGCGTCCGCCACCGCCTCCGTGGCGCGCGGCGCGAGCCTGGCCGACACCGACGACAACGCCGCCGACCTGGCCGCGGGCACCCCGGCGCCCGTCAACACGGCGGGCGAGACGTCAGGTTCGGAGCCGGGCGAGCCGGGTGAGCCCGGCGGTCCGGGCGAGCCGGGCACGGTCCGGGTGCACGACATCCAGGGCACGACCCGGATCTCGCCGCTTGCCGGCCGGTCGGTGAGCGGGGTCCCCGGCGTCGTCACCGGCGTACGGACCACGGGTTCACGCGGCTTCTGGATCCAGGACACGGCGCCGGACGACGACCCCCGCACGAGCGAGGGCGTGTTCGTCTACACCGGCTCAGCCACCCCCGCCGTGGCCGTCGGTGACTCGGTGCTGGTCAGCGGCCAGGTCACCGAGTACTACCCGGCCGCCGACGCCCAGTCGCTCACCCAGATCACCGCACCCCTCACCACCGTCCTGTCCTCGGGCAACCCCCTGCCGGACGCGGTCGTCCTGGACTCCTCCTCCGTGCCGGACGCCTATGTGCCCACGGCCGACGGCGGTTCGATCGAGTCCCTCGGCCTGGACCCGGCGGCCTACGCCCTGGATCTGTACGAGTCACTGGAGGGCACCCGCGTCACGATGGCCGACACCCGGGTGACCGGCGCGACGACGGCGTACGACGAGGTCTGGGTGACGGTGAAGCCCCGGGAGAACCCCACCCGGCGCGGCGGCACGCTCTACCGCTCGTACGAGGACCGGAACACCGGCCGGCTCAAGGTGATGTCGCTGGACGCCGCGCAGCCCGTCCCGGTCGCCGATGTGGGCGATGTGCTGTCCGGCTCCACCACGGGCGTCATCGACTACGCGACGTACGGCGGCTACAACGTCCAGGCCACCGAGCTGGGGGCGCTGAAGGACAACGGCCTGAAGCGCGAGGTGACCCGGAAGCAGAGGTCCGGGGAGCTCGCCGTCGCCACGTACAACGTGGAGAACCTCGACGCCGACGACGAACAGGCCAAGTTCGACACGCTCGCCCAGGGTGTCGCGGTCAGCCTCTCGTCCCCGGACATCGTGTCCCTGGAGGAGATCCAGGACGACAACGGCGCGGTGGACGACGGCACCGTCGGATCCGAGGCGACGCTGAAGCGCTTCACGGACGCGGTCGTCGCGGCGGGCGGCCCCCGCTACGCGTGGCGCTATGTGGCGCCCGCCGACGGCCAGGACGGCGGCGAGCCCGGTGGCAACATCCGCAACGTCTTCCTCTTCAACCCCGACCGGGTCGATTTCGTGGACCGCGCGGGCGGCGACGCGACCACTGCCGTGAAGGCGGTGAAGACGAAGAAGGGGGCGACGCTCTCCGTCTCACCCGGCCGGATCGACCCCACGAGCACGGCCTGGGACAACAGCCGCAAGCCGCTGGTCGGCGAGTTCCGCTTCCATGGCGAGCCGGTCTTCGTCATCGGCAACCACTTCGCGTCCAAGGGCGGCGACCAGCCCCTGCACGGCCGCTACCAGGAGCCGGTGCGCAGCTCGGAGACCCAGCGGGTGTGGCAGGCCGCGGAGGTCAACACCTTCGTCACCTCACTGCTGAAGGCGGACAGGTCGGCCCGGGTTGTCACGCTCGGCGACCTGAACGACTTCGCCTTCTCCCCCACCATGAAGGCACTGACCAGCGGCAAGGTGCTGAAGCCACTGATCACCACACTGCCCGCGCATGAGCAGTACAGCTATGTCTACGACGGCAACTCGCAGACGCTGGACCACATCCTGACCAGCCCCGCGATCCGCCGCTTCGACTACGACGTGGTGCACATCAACGCGGAGTTCGCGGACCAGGCGAGCGACCACGACCCGCAGATCGTGCGGATCGACGTCAAGGGCCGGGGACACGGGCACTGACCACGGCAGGGGCATCAGGTCGGCGCGGGCGAACCGGCCCGCGCCTGCTGCGGGAACGTCGTCGGGGCCGTGGCCTGATCCGGCTCCGGCCCCGGTTCGAGGGGCCGGTCGGTGAGGAAGCGGGTCACGAGGGCGGCGACCTCCTCGGAGCGCTCCAGCACGACCCAGTGGTCGGACTCCGGGAGGGTGAGGAAGCGGCTCCCCTCGATCGTCCCGGCGAACTCCCGCTGGATCTCCGGCGATGTCACGGTGTCGTGCTCCCCGGTGAAGACCAGGGCCGGTACGCCCGACAGTCCGCCGGAGAAGTCCGGCCGGTCGTTCAGCGCCCGCCGCAGCGAGTCGGCGGCGTGCTCCGAGTGGGCGAGGGCGTGCAGGAAGGAACGCCGTACATAGCGCCGGGCGAGCTCCCTGCGGTGCACGGGGCGGTCCGGGTCCAGGCACATCAGCCCGTCGGTGGCCAGCGCGGCGAAGCCTTCCGCGTCGCCCTCGCCCAGCGCCTCGACCGCCCGCCGCCAGTAGTCCAGCTGGTCCTCACCGACGTGGGTGGGTACGCCGCCGAGTACCAGCCGGGCGACCCGCCCCGGGTTCTGCTGCGCGTAGCCGAAGGCGACGGCCGCGCCGTAGGAGAAGCCGTAGAGATTGATCCGGGGGATGCCGAGATCGTCGATGATCCCGGCGACCGCCGCGCGCAGGACCGGGGCGCCGGGACCCGGCGGCAGAGGGTCGGCCGAGCCCATGCCGGGCAGATCGGCGGTGATCACATCGGCCACCGGACCCAGATGCTCGTCCATCTGCGGCCAGCCGAACATGCCTTGGAGCGCGCCGCCGATCACCAGGACCGGTTCGGTCGGGGGCGCCCCGCCCGCGGCCGGGTCACGGGGCAGGAGACGGTAGCCGTAACGCAGTCCTTCCACGGTGAGCGACCGGATGATGTCCTCGGACATGATGCTCCTCGCTTCCCGTCAGGCTCTGGTGAGCACGAGCGCCGCGTTGTGGCCGCCGAAGCCGAGCGACGTCTTGACGGCGCAGTCGAACCTGGCGCGACGGGCCTCCTTGCTCACCACCTCGACGGGGATCGCGGGGTCGGGGGCGTCGAGATTGGCGGTCGGGGGGACGAGCTGGTGCTGCAGCGCCAGGACGGTCAGCGCCGCCTCGATGCCGCCGGCGGCGCCCAGGGTGTGTCCGGTCATGGCCTTCGTCGAGGTGACGAGGGGGTGTTCGCCCAGGACACGGCGCAGCATGGTCGACTCGATGAGGTCGTTGGCGACGGTCGATGTCCCATGGGCGTTGACATGGCCGATGTCGGAGGCGTCGATGCCGGAGTCGGCCAGAGCCGTGCGCAGCGCCCGTTCGATGCCGATGCCGTCGGGGTCGGGGGCGACGGCGGAGTGGGCGTCGCTCGACGCCCCGTAGCCGGCGACCCGGGCGCGGACCGTGGCGCCGCGGGCGCGGGCGTGCTCGGGGTGCTCCATGACGAGGAGACCCGCGCCCTCGCCGACGACGAAGCCGTCGCGGTGCGTGTCGAAGGGGCGGCAGGCGGCCAGGGGGTCGTCGCGACGGGTGGAGACGGCCCGCATCTGGCAGGCGCTGGCGATGAGGAGCCGGGAGCGGACCGATTCGGCGCCGCCCGCGACGACGATGTCGCAGGCCCCGGAGCGGAGCATCTGGTGGGCCGTGCCGATGGCCACGGTGCCCGATGAGCACGCGGTGGAGACGGCCTGGCTCGGGCCGTGCACGCCCAGGTCCATGGCGACACTGCTGGCGGCGCCGTTGACGACGCTCAGCGGGGCGAGCTTCGGGGAGACGCGCCGCGCGCCGCGTTCGGTGAGGGCGGTGTGCTGTTGGTCGTAGAACGGCAGGCCACCGTGGGCGGAGCCGATGACGACGGCGACCCGTCCGCTGTCCCAGACCGAGGGGTCGAGGCCCGCGTCCGCGACCGCCTCGCGGGCGGCGATCACCGCGAGCTGCGAGAAGCGGTCCATCAGCCGTTGCGCGGCGACGCCCAGGACGGCAGTGGCGTCCAGGGCGTCGACGGTGTACATGAAGTCGCAGGCGAGCCCGTCGAGTTCCGGCAGGTGCGGCACCGAGGGGGCGACGGTCGTGTCGCACACGCCGCGCCAGGCGTCCTCGGCTCCCACGCCGGCCGCGGTGACCAGACCGATGCCGGTGACCGCGGCACTGAACGGCTCGATGCCCGGCCGGCCCGGCCCGTGTCCGAAGGGCCTGCGGCCCGTCACGCGCCGGCCCTGGCGCGCACGGCCGTGACCAGATTGCCGACGGTGTCGCGCGACGACAGGACGACGTCGCCCAGATCGATGTCCATCCGGTCCTCGATGAGAAGCCTGAGCTCCTCGAGGGCGAGCGAGTCCAGCCGCAGCTGCCGGAGCGGCACCTCGGGCCTGATGGCCTCCGGATCGGTTCCGAACCTGGTGACGAGCAAGGCGCTGATCTCTTCCGAGGTGCTCATGGGGACGCTCCTCCGCTCTCGTTACGCGGTGACGCCGGCCGCGTGGGGGGTGAGGTGGCCATCGGGGACGCCGGCTGCTCGGGAGGGACCCTTTATACGCCTTCGCGGCCTCCGTCCCCGACCCCGTTCCCCCGTGAGGAGGGGGTGCGGCCAGGTGTGCGATTTCAGCGCGCCGCGACGGCGGATGACACCTCTTCGGGCGGGGGGTCCTGCGGGGCACCGATGCGATCCGCCGGGGGCGCCGGCCTCCGCACCCCGCCGAGTAACACCTTCCGGCCACCCAACTCCATTGGAGTGAAAGGGATTTGGACACACGGAGGCATCATTGTCATGCCTTTGCCAGATGGATAGCCTGTGCGGACTCAGCGGCCCCCGGCCCACCCCACCGGCCGGCGGTCCCTCTCTCCCCCCACAGACCTGGAGCAGGTATGCCCCGACGTCCCTCCGGCCACACCCGAGGCCGCGCAGCCGTTCTGGCCTCTCTGGCCTCTCTCACCGCCACCGTCCTCGTCGCCACGGGCCACCCGGCCGGCGCCGCCCCCGCCGACACGGACCCGATGAACCAGGCCTTCGAGCAGGCCGCCGAGCAGTACGGCGTACCCCGTGACGTGCTCGCCGCCGTCGGCTACGGCGAGACGCATTTGGACGGGCACGCCGGGCTCCCCAGCCAGGACAACGGCTACGGCGTGATGCACCTCGTGAGCAACCCGGTCAACCACTCCCTGGAGAAGGCAGCCGAGCTGACGGGCAGGTCCACGGCCGATCTGCGCGAGGACACCGAGGCCAACATCCTCGGCGGCGCGGCCGTGCTGCGGAGCCACGCCGACACGCTCGGCCTCGACCCGGCCGAGCGGGCGGACGTCGATGCCTGGTACCCGGCCGTGGCCCGCTACAGCGGGACCGAGGGCGCTGTCGCCGCCCTCTACGCGGACACCGTCTACACCTTCCTCGCCCAGGGGCTGCGGGCCACCGTCGCCGGCGGCGAACAGGTCACGGTCACCTCACGCCCCGTCTCCCCCGAGAAGGGCCCCCTGGCGAAGGCCGACATCACGGCCAAGAGCGAGGACTACCCCGCGGCGCTCTGGGTCCCCGCCAACTCCGCCAACTTCGCGACGGGCCGCTCCGCGACGGTGGACAAGGTGGTCATCCACGTCACGCAGGGCTCGTACGCCGGGACCATCAGCTGGTTCCAGAACGCGACGTCCCAGGTCAGCTCCCACTACGTGGTGCGCTCCTCGGACGGCCAGATCACCCAGATGGTGCGCGACAAGGACACCGCGTACCACGCCAGGAGCGCCAACGCCTCTTCGCTCGGCATCGAGCACGAGGGGTTCGTCGACGACCCGTCATGGTTCACGGACACGATGTACCGCTCATCGGCCGCGCTGACGGCCTACCTGTGCGACCAGCACGGCATCCCCAAGGACCGGACGCACATCATCGGGCACAGCGAGGCCCCCGGGAACGACCACACCGACCCGGGCCCCAACTGGAACTGGACCCACTACATGCAGCTCGTCGGCGGCGGCTCGGGCAGCGAGGCCGACGGGCTGAGCTTCGAGTCGTACACCGCCCAGAAGTCCGGCTCGACGGGCCCGCAGGTGAAGGCCGTCCAGACGCTGCTCAACCAGCAGGGCTACGACGCCGGCACCGAGGACGGCGTCTTCGGGACCAGGACGCAGGACGCCGTACGGGCGTTCCAGACGGCCCGCGGCCTCGACGCCGACGGTACGGTCGGCCCGCAGACCTGGACCGCGCTGCTCTCCGCCGGCACCACACCGACACTCACCGCGGGCGCCACGGGAGACACGGTGAAGCGGCTCCAGCGGGCCCTGACCGCGGCGCTGGGCACAACCGTGGAGGCCGACGGGACCTTCGGCACCGACACGGACAAGGCCGTCCGCGACTACCAGAGCACCCGGAAGCTGACGGCCGACGGCAGCGTCGGCCCCGACACCTGGGAAGCCCTGCAGTCCGGACGCTGAGCCCGCCCGCCCTTACGCTCCGGAGCGCACCCGGAAGGTACGGGTGCGCCTTCCCCCGCATCATGCCCCCGGGCGAACCTGGGGACTGCCGGCACCCCGGTCGGCAGGACGTGGAGGACGGTCGGACATGGCTCGTACGCAGTCGAGATGCGGAGCTCTCACGCAGAAGGGCACGCGCTGCCGGCGGCTGGCGATGAAGGACGCCTCCCGGTGCGATCGGCACCGGGGCGACTGGTCGAAGTACACGATCGCACGGCGCAAGGGGCGGTAGGAGGCGGGCCGCAGACGGTGAAACCCGGCTGCTCCCATGGTCGGCGCTCATACAGAATGGACCGATGAGCGCCGACACCCTCCAGTCCCGAGCGCGCGCGCTGAGGCATGTGGCCGCACAGTCCTCCGGGCCGCCGCTCGACCCGTCCCTGCGGGTGACCCTGAACTTCCACCCGGACCGCGGCGGGGGCCGTACGGTGCTGGAACGCCTGGCGGAGGACGGGGTGTACGTCTCCCAGTTCGTCACCGGCACCAGCAACGGCGGCCTCACCGCGCATCCGGGCGGTGACCGCTGGCGCTGGGAGAGCCGGATCTTCGGCGGCGCCTACGACGGCGCGAGCGCTCATGAGCGGCCGGTCTACGGCGCGCTGGACTTCCGCCGCTCCCCCTACGGCGCGGCGCCCCGCTTCGGGTCCGCGCATTTCAGGCTGAGCGCCGGGGCCCTGCCCCACGCCACGTTCTGCTATCCGGACAGTTACCTGGAGCCGTCCGACTTCGGTGTGGCGGCGGCCGGGAGCCGGCTCATCGCGCTCGCCGAGGCCGGCGGCCGGGACGCCCTGGACGACTACATCGAGGCGCAGATACACGGCCCGGTGCGGCTCGACCGTCATGTGGAGGCGCTCGTCCTCGACCCGTGCTTCCGTGGCACCGCCGTGGAGAAGGCCGCCCTCCTCCTGCCCTGCCCCGTCGAATGGCACAGCGGATTCCGCCTGGCCACCGCGGAGTTGATGCGCCATCCGGAATACCGTGGCGCGGAGTACATCGAGCTGGGCGCCGCACTCGCGGTCGGCGGCTTCCTCGACGCGCGGATCATCGGGGAGGCGGCCAGGACGGGGCGGCACGATCCGCAGGACCTCAAGAAGGTGTGGCATCTACTGGCGCGCTTCGGGCGGTGAGCGAGAGCCGACGGCTGCCGCACGGCGCGGTGGCCCTGCTCAGGCCATCGGGACCAGCGGTGCGGTGCTCTCGCGGTGGATCGGGGTGTGCGCCCCCTTCAGCGGCAGACCGCTGCCGCCGCGCCGCTCCGCGACGATCTCCGCCGCGATCGACAGCGCCGTCTCCTCCGGGGTACGCGCTCCGAGGTCAAGCCCGATCGGCGAGTGCAGCGCGGCCAGCCGGTGCTCGGCGACACCCGCGTCGCGCAGCCTCTCGTTGCGTTCCAGATGGGTGCGTCGCGAGCCCATCGCGCCGACATAGGCCACGGGCAGCCGCAGCGCCAGTTCCAGCAGCGGGATGTCGAACTTCGCGTCGTGCGTGAGGACGCAGAGCACCGTGCGGGCGTCGACCTCGGTGGCGGCGAGGTAGCGGTGCGGCCAGTCGACGACGATCTCGTCGGCGTCCGGGAAGCGGGCCGCCGTGGCGAAGACGGGGCGGGCGTCGCAGACGGTGACGCGGTAGCCGAGGAAACGTCCGGCTCGCACCAGGGCGGCTGCGAAGTCGATGGCCCCGAAGACGATCATCCGGGGCGGCGGGACGCTCGATTCGACGAGCAGGGTGAGCGGGCTTCCGCAGCGGGAGCCCTCGGCGCCGATGACGATCTCTCCGGTGCGGCCCGCGTCGAGCATCGCGCGGGCCTCGGCCGCCGCCGTGCGGTCCAGCTCCGGATGCCCGCCGAGCCCGCCGTCGTACGTGCCGTCGGGGTGGACCAGCAGGAGGCGGCCGAGCAGGGAGTCGGGACCCGAGGTGACGCGGGCGACGGCCGCCGCACCGCCCCCCGCGGCGGCGGCGAACGCGGCGGCGAACACCGGGCGCGCGGGGTCGTCCGCGCGCACCGGTGTCACCAGGATATCGATGACGCCACCGCAGGTCAGGCCGACCGCGAAGGCGTCGTCGTCGCTGTAGCCGAAGCGTTCGCGCACGGTGGTACCGTCCTCGATCGCCTGCCGGCACAGCTCGTACACCGCGCCCTCCACACATCCGCCGGAGACCGATCCGATGGCCGTGCCTTCGCTGTCGACGGCGAGGGCGGCGCCCGGCCGGCGGGGCGCGCTCCCCGAAACGGCCACCACGGTGGCCACGGCGAATACGCGTCCCTGCGCGGCCCACCGGTCCAGCTCTTCGGCGATGTCCAGCATGGCGTGTCTCCTTCCTGAACGGACGGCATCGGGCGCTGTCGGTCGTATCGGGCGACGGGGGCGCGACGTCAGCTGACGCCGAGCCAGCTCTCGATGGGGTGCAGGGCGAAGTAGACGAGGAAGACCAGCGTCAGGACCCACATGAAGACGCCGACCTCCCGGGCCCTGCCCTGGGCGAGCTTGATGGCCGCGTACGAGATGACGCCCGCCGCGACACCGGTGGTGATGGTGTACGTGAACGGCATCAGGACCACGGTGAGGAAGACCGGTACGGCCACGGAGCGGTCGCCCCAGTCCACATGCCGGGCGTTCTGCATCATCATCGCGCCGATGACGACCAGGGCGGCGGAGGCCACCTCGGCGGGCACGATCGCCGTGAGCGGGGTGAAGAAGAGACAGGCGGCGAAGAAGAGGCCGGTGACGACGGAGGCGAGCCCGGTGCGGGCGCCCTCGCCGACGCCGGTCGCGGACTCGACGAACACGGTCTGGCCCGAACCCCCGGCCACACCGCCGATCGCGCCGCCCGCACCGTCGATGAACAACGCCTTCGACAGGCCCGGCATCCGGCCCTTGTCGTCCGCGAGCTTCGCCTCCGTGCCCACCCCGATGATGGTGGCCATCGCGTCGAAGAACCCGGCCAGCACGAGGGTGAACACGATCATGCCGACCGTCATGACGCCGACGTCGCCCCACCCGCCGAACTCGACGTTCCCGAAGAGCGAGAAGTCGGGCGAGGAGACCGCGCTGCCGCTCAGCTCGGGCGGGCCGCTGCTCCACGCCTTGGGGCCGATGTCCCCCACGGCGTTGACGACGATCGCGGTCAGGGTGCCGACGACGATGCCGATGAGGATCGCGCCCGGCACGTTGCGCGCCTGCAGCATGAAGATCAGGAGCAGGGTCACCGCGAAGATGAGGACCGGCCAGCCGGCGAGCTCACCCCCCGGGCCGAGGGAGAGGGGCGTCGCCTCCCCCTGGTGGACGAAGCCGGCCTTGAAGAGGCCGATGAGGGCGATGAAGAGCCCGATGCCGATGGTGATGCCGTGCTTCAGCGCGAGCGGGATGGCGTTCATGATCATCTCGCGCAGCCCTGTGACGACCAGGAGGCAGATCACCACCCCGTAGATCACGCACATGCCCATGGCCTGCGGCCAGGTCATGGCCGGTGCGACCTGCGAGGCGAGCACACCGGACACGCTCAGGCCCGCCGCGAGCGCGAGGGGCACCTTGCCGATGAAGCCCATGAGCAGGGTGGTGGCCGCCGCGGCGAGCGCGGTGGCGGTGATCAGTCCCGACTGGCCGAGCAACTGGCCGTCGACGTCCTTGCCGCCGAGGATGAGCGGGTTGAGCAGGAGGATGTACGCCATGGCCATGAAGGTCGTGACGCCGCCGCGCACTTCGCGTGCGACGGTCGATCCCCGCTCTGAAATGTGGAAGTACCGGTCGAGCCAGGACCGTCCGGCGGGGACACGCGAGCCGGGGCCCGCGTCCTCCGCGCTCGTCCTGGGTTCCACGGACTGCTGGGTCATGTTGCCTGACTCCCAAGGTTCACTGGGGCACCCGCGTGGGTCTCTGGAGACTGCGGGATTTGGGATGACTGCGAGGCGCACGACCCGGGGGACGGCCCGAGACGAACTCTTCGTGACGATGGATCGGTCGGATCTGTTGAGCAAGGGACTCCGGGCGGTGCGTGGCGCGGGGACGTGTGACGTTCACGGCGCTCCCGCACCGCCCGGAGGTTCTTGAGGGGCCGTCAGGTACCGGTGAGGTGTTCGGGGCGTACCGGTGTCCTGTCGAGCGCCAGGCCCGTCGCGTCCCGGATCGCCGCGAGGACGGCCGGGGTGGACGACAGGGTCGGGGCCTCGCCGATGCCGCGCAGCCCGTACGGGGCGTGGTCGTCGGCGAGTTCGAGCACCTCGACCGGGATGGTCGGGGTGTCGAGGATGGTGGGGATCAGATAGTCGGTGAAGGAGGGGTTGCGGACCTTCGCCGTCTTCGGGTCGACGATGATCTCCTCCATGACGGCGACACCGAGACCCTGGGTGGTGCCGCCCTGAATCTGGCCCACCACCGACAGCGGGTTGAGGGCCTTGCCTACGTCCTGGGCGCACGCGAGCTCGATGACCTTGACCAGGCCGAGTTCGGTGTCGACCTCCACAACCGCGCGGTGTGCGGCGAAGGAGTACTGGACATGGCCGTTGCCCTGCCCGGTGCGCAGGTCGAAGGCCTCGGTCGGCCGGTGGCGCCACTCCAGCTCGATGTCGACCGCCTCGTCCTCCAGCACATCGGCCAGGGTGGCGAGCACCTCGCCGCCGTCGGTGACGACCTTGCCGCCCTCCAGGAGGAGTTCGGCGGTGGCCCAGGCCGGGTGGTAGGTGCCGAACCTGCGGCGGCCGATCTCCAGGACCTGTTCCCTGACGGCCTCGCAGGAGTTCTTCACGGCGCCTCCGGTGACGTACGTCTGCCGGGATGCGGAGGTGGATCCCGCGGAGCCGACCCGGGTGTCCGCCGGGTGGATGGTCACCTGGCTGACGCCCAGTTCCGTACGGGCGATCTGGGCGTGGACGGTGACACCGCCCTGCCCGACCTCGGCCATCGCGGTGTGCACGGTGGCGACGGGTTCGCCGTTGATGACCTCCATCCGTACCCGGGCGGTGGAGTAGTCGTCGAAGCCTTCGGAGAAGCCGACGTTCTTCAGCCCGACGGCATACCCGACGCCGCGCACCACCCCTTCGCCGTGCGTCGTGTTGGACAGCCCGCCGGGCAGCGCGCGTACGTCGACGGAGCTGCCGCCCGCGTCGGCCGAGAGCCACTGCTGCTCGGGCGGCAGGGGGCGGGCCTTGACGCGGCGCAGCAGCTCGGCGACCGGGGCCGGCGAGTCGCAGGGCTGGCCGGTGGGCAGCAGAGTGCCCTGCTCCATGGCGTTCAGCTGCCGTAGTTCGACCGGGTCCATCTCCAGGGCTGCGGCCAGCTTGTCCATCTGTGCCTCGTAGGCGAAGCACGCCTGGACCGCGCCGAAGCCGCGCATGGCGCCGCAGGGCGGGTTGTTGGAGTAGAGGGCGATCGCCTCGATGTCGACGTCGTCGACGGCGTACGGTCCGACCGCGAGGGACGAGGCGTTGCCGACGACGGCCGGGGAGGCGGAGGCGTAGGCGCCGCCGTCCAGCACGATCCGGCACTTCATGTGGGTGAGCTTGCCGTCCTTGGTCGCCCCGTGCTCGTAGTGGAGCTTCGCGGGGTGGCGGTGGACGTGCCCGAAGAAGGACTCGAAGCGGTTGTAGACGATCTTCACGGGCTTCCCGGTGCGCAGCGCCAGCAGGCAGGCGTGGATCTGCATCGACAGGTCCTCGCGTCCGCCGAAGGCGCCGCCCACGCCGGAGAGCGTCATGCGGACCTTGTCCTCGGGGAGGCCGAGCACGGGGGCGATCTGACCGAGGTCGGAGTGCAGCCACTGGGTGGCGACGTACAGCTCGACGCCGCCGTCCTCGGAGGGGACGGCGAGGCCGGACTCGGGGCCGAGGAAGGCCTGGTCCTGCATCCCGAAGACGTAGTCCCCTGTGACGATCACATCGGCCCGCTCGGCTGCCGCGTCCGCTTCGCCGCGGACGATGGGCTGGCGGTGGACGATGTTGGGGTGCGGGACGTGGCCGATGTGGTGGTCGGTGCGGCCCTCGTGGACCAGGATCGCGTCGGGGGCCGTCGCGGACGCCTCGTCGGTGACGAGCGGCAGTTCGGCGTAGTCGATCCGGATCTTGGCGGCGGCGCGGCGCGCGGTCTCCGGGTGGTCGGCGGCGACCAGCGCCACGGGTTCGCCGTGGTGGCGGACCTTGCCGTGCGCGAGCACGGGCGTGTCCTGGATCTCGAGACCGTAGTTCTTCATCTCCGCGGGCAGGTCGTCGTAGGTCAGGACGGCGTACACGCCGGGTGTGGCGACGGCCTCGCCGATGTCGATGGAGCGGATCTCGGCGTGCGCGACGGTGGAGCGCAGCGTGTGGCCCCACAGCATGTCCTCGTGCCACATGTCGGAGGAGTACGCGAATTCGCCGGTGACCTTGAGGGTGCCGTCGGGGCGCAGGGTGGACTCGCCGATGCCGCCCCGGGTCTTGGCGCCCTGGGTGATCCGGGTGGGGGTGCCGGCCGGCACGGACGTGGTTCGTGGGTGCAGCGTCATGGCTGTCGGACCGCCTGTTCCTGCCGGGCGGCCGCGAGGCGGACCGCGTCGAGGATCTTCTCGTAGCCGGTGCAGCGGCAGAGGTTGCCGGAGAGCGCCTCGCGGATGTCCTGGTCGGACGGGGAGGGCCGGTTCTCCAGCAGCTCGTCGGCCGCGACCAGCAGGCCGGGGGTGCAGAAGCCGCACTGCACGGCGCCCGCGTCGATGAACGCCTGCTGGACCGGGGAGAGCTCCTCGGCCTCGGCGCTCTGCCCGTCGGTGGGCCTGGCCTGCCAACTCTGGGCCGCGTCGAGCGAGGTGCCGCAGGTGCCGGCGGCGCAGCCGGCACCGGGGTGGGCGTCCTCGCGGTGCCGGGCGTAGTCCGCAAGGCCCTCGACGGTGACGACCTCCCGGCCCTCGGCCTGGCCCGCGGCGACGAGACAGGAACAGACGGGCACGCCGTCGAGGCGCACCGTGCAGGAGCCGCATTCGCCTTGTTCGCAGGCGTTCTTGGAGCCGGGAAGGCCCATGCGCTCACGCAGGACGTACAGGAGGGACTCGCCCTCCCAGACGTCGTCGGCCTCCTGCTTGCGGCCGTTGACCGTGAAGTTGACTCGCATGATCAAGCAGCTCCTTCGAGGGTGCGTCCCGCTCCGCGGTACTGCTCCCAGGTCCACCCCAGCGTGCGGCGGGCCATGATGCCGACGGCGTGCCTGCGGTAGGCGGCGGTGCCCCGTACGTCGTCGATGGGGTTGCAGGACCCGGCGGCGAGCTGGGCGAACTGCTTGGCCACGGAAGGCGTGATGATCTTTCCGCTCTCCCAGAACCCGCCCTCCTCCAGCGCGGCGTTCAGGAACTCCTCGGCCGCCCGGGCCCTGACCGGGGTCGGGGCGGCGGAGCCGATGCCGGTGCGCACGGTGCGGGTCCCGGGGTGGAGCGCGAGGCCGAAGGCGCAGACGGCGATGACCATCGCGTTGCGGGTGCCGACCTTGGAGTACTGCTGCGGTCCGTCGGCCTTCTTGATGTGCACGGCCCTGATCAGCTCGTCCGGGGCGAGGGCGTTGCGCTTGACGCCGGTGTAGAAGGCGTCGATCGGAATCATCCGCGTCCCCCGTACGGACGCGGCTTCGACCTCGGCGCCCGCGGCGAGCAGCGCCGGATGGGCGTCCCCCGCGGGCGATGCGGTGCCCAGGTTGCCGCCGACGCCGCCCCGGTTGCGGATCTGCGGCGATGCGACGGTGTGCGAGGCGAGGGCGAGACCGGGCAGCTCGGCCCGCAGATGCTCCATGACGGCGCTGTAGGACACGGAGGCGCCGAGACGTACGGTGTCCTGGCCCACCTGCCATTCGGACAGCTCACCGATGCGGTTGAGGTCCATGAGGTGCTCGGGCCGCCGGTGGTCGAAATTGATCTCGACCATCACATCGGTGCCACCCGCGATGGGCACGGCCGCCGGGTGCTCGGCCTTGGCGGCGAGCGCCTCCTCCCAGCTGGCGGGGCGAAGGAAGTCCATGAGTGGCTCTCTTCTTCTCGATCGGGTCGTTCAGCTGGGCTGGGGACGGCCGGCCCGCCGGCCTGGTGGCCTTCGACCGGGTCTGTTCCTGTGTTGTTGACGCGGTGTGTGGCCCAGTACACAAGCCTTGCTCCACTCGGTGCAGTCACCGAAACCATGAAGGAATTGGCTGGTCCCCGTCACCGTCTTGTAGATTCGAACAAACGGCGGTCACCGGTAACCTCACCGACATCCACAAGTGGCCTCCGTCCTCCCCCGCACCAACGAAGAGAACGGCGGCAATCGACGATGCGGCTGCGCGCACTGCTGGACACCGAGGCACTGGGCCTTCGGCTGCTCGGCGGCGAGGACGAGCTGGACCGTTCGGTCCGGGGCGTCATGACGACGGACCTGCGCGACCCCAGCCGCTATCTCTCGGGCGGTGAGCTGGTGCTGACGGGTCTTGCGTGGCGCAAGGACGCGTCGGACACGGAGCCGTTCGTACGGATCCTGGCGAACGCGGGCGTGGCCGGTCTGGGCGCGGGCGAAGCGGAGCTCGGGGCCGTTCCCGACGATCTGGTCGAGGCGTGCCTGCGGCACCGACTGCCGCTCTTCGCAGTCGACGAAACCGTTGCGTTCGCGACGATCACCGAGCATGTGGTGCGCCAGGTCTCCGGCGAACGGGCCGGCGACCTGGCCGCGGTCGTCGACCGTCACCGCAGGCTCATGACCTCGGGCCCGGCGGGCGGCGGTCCCGAGGTGGTGCTCGATCTGCTCACCTCCGACCTGGACCTGCACGCCTGGGTCCTGTCACCGACGGGCCGGCAGATCGCCGGGGCCGGCGAGCCCCTGCCGCCGCGCACCGGTGCCGAACTGGCGGGCCTGCATCTCGCCGCGACCCGCACCGGCCGCCCCGGGCCGCATCGCGCCGAGGTGGACGGCACGGCCTATTCGCTGTTCCCGATCCGGAACACCGGCCGGGGAACGCTGCCCGGCCCGTCCCACGACGTCCGCGAGTCCGTGCTCTCCGAATGGCTGCTGGCCGTGGCGGCGGACGCCGGCGACTGGCCGGCGGCCCGACTGGACCTGCTCCAGGGCGTCACCCAGCTGATCGCCGTCGAACGGGACCGCCGCGACGCCGCCCGCGCGGTACGCCGCAGGCTCGCCCAGGAGGTCCTGGAGCTGGTCCAGACGGGCGCCGCCCCCGCCGAGATCGCGGCCAGGCTGCGAGTGGCCGCCCCCGTCCTGCTGCCGGGCCTCGGTACGGCGCCGCACTGGCAGGTCGTGGTGGCCAGGGTCGAGTGGCCGACGGAGAGCACGAGCACAGAGCCGTCGGGCGGCCAGGCGGCACAGGCCCTGCTGGAGGAGATCCTCGTCGATCCGGCGGTGACGGGCCCTGATTCCGCCGACCGGATCGCCGTGGCGCACACCGGCGACGAGGCCATCGCCCTCGTACCCCTGACCGCGCTTCCCGCGCCGGACACCGAGGGGACGGGCGCACCGGCGGAATCGGGCACTCCGGAGCAGCGGGCCGGCGCCCTGCACGCGGATGCCCTGCTCGACACCGTCCGCGCGCCGCTCTCCGCCGGTCTCGCGGACGACGGCCGTCTGACACTGGGTGTCAGCGCCGCCGTCCACTCCGCCGAGGGGCTGCGGGGCGCACTGGAGGAGGCCCGGCACGCCCGCCGGGTCGCCGCGGCCCGGCCGGGCGCGGTCTGCGCGGCCGGCCACCACGAGCTCGCCTCCCACGTCCTGCTGCTGCCCTTCGTCCCCGACGACGTCCGCCGCGCCTTCACCGCCAGGCTCCTGGACCCGCTGCGCGACTACGACCGGCGGCACCGCGCCGAGCTGATCGAGACGCTGGAGGCCTTCCTGGACTGCGACGGATCGTGGACCCGTTGCGCGGCACGGCTGCACCTGCACGTCAACACACTGCGCTATCGCGTCGGACGTATCGAGCAGTTGACGGGACGTGACCTTTCGCGCCTCGAGGACAAGCTGGACTTCTTCCTCGCCCTGCGTATGAGCTGACTTCGCGGGCCTTTCGGGGCCCTCCGTGACTCCGGTCGATTGTGAAATCTTTCACCTGACATTGATCCGACCCCTTGGCCCGGCGTGCCATTCCGTGCTGAGATGCGCGCAGACCCTGGCCGAACCGGCGCAAGCCGGCCGGCCTCCACAGCTCGATGGCGCGCTCGGGGAGGGCAATGTGGCGCATACCGCCATGTCTGGTTCCGGAACGACAGCAGATGACGATCCGCCGCTCCAGACCGCGGTATGGCGGCTGCGCTCACGGGCCTGTTGGACCGACGCCGCCGCGCTGCTCGGCCCCCGGGCGGCCACCGACCCCGCGGCCGCTCTCCAGCGGACCTCGCTGCTGACGGAGCGGTGCCTCTACACAGGAGCCGGCTGGACGGACGCCGAGGACGCCCTGCGCACCGCCGAGGCACTCGCCCAGGACGACTCCGAGCGCGGGGCCGCGGCCTGCGAGCGCGGCTATCTCGCCTACGCCTCGACCCTGCTCGGGGCGCGCGACCGGGCCGACGAGGCCAGCGTGGCGCTCAGCAGGGCCGCCGCCCTGCTCTCGCCCTCGGCCCCCGGCCGCCCTCTGCTGGACTTCCGCCGGGGCCTGATCGCCCAGAACATCGCCGATTCGCCCCAGTCGGCCCGCGCCGCCTACCGCAGGGCGCACGCCGGTGCCACGGCCCGGGGCGACCAGCTCCTGCTCTCCTTCACCTGGCGGCACCTCGCCTCGCTCTCCCTGGGCGAGGGCGAGCTGGCCGAGGCGCGGCACGGCTTCGCGGAGTCGCTGCGGATACGGGAGGAGCTGGGCTATCTCGTGGGCACCGCCCCGGCGCTCATCTCGCTCGCGGACGCCGAGCCGGAACCCGAGGCGGCCGACCGGCTGCGCGCCGAGGCCGGCCGGCTGTTCCGGCTGCTGGGCGGCGTACCGACCTGGCTCGCGCCCCGGCTCGAACCGCCGGACCCGGAGACGGCCGAGGCGAACTGACCGGCCGGGCCCGCGCGGGCCCGCGCTGGCCCGCCGGGGAGCCGTCTCAGACGTCCGCGCCGTTGAAGTGTTCCCGTACGAGGGACTGCACCACCGTCAGGTCCTGGGCGATGAGCGCGTCGAGGAGCGCGATGTGCTCCGACGCATCGGCGAGCAGCTCGGCCCTGCGGCCCGCACGGCTGTCGACCAGGGGCCACTGGGACCTGCGGTGGAGATCGTCGGCGACCGCGACGAGCTGCTGGTTCCCCGCCAGCGCGAGCACGGCGCCGTGGAACGCGCGGTCGCTCTCCGCGTACGCCGCACGGTCGCCGACGGCGGCCGCCGCGACCGTGGCGTCGGCCAGCGGACGCAGCGCGCACCAGCGGGCCGCCGGGACCGCGCGGGCCAGCCGCAGCATGACCGGGACCTCGATCAGCGCGCGCACCTCGGCGAGCTCCGCCAGCTCACGGGGGCCGCGCTCGCTCACCCGGAAGCCGCGGTTCGGCACGACCTCCACGGCGCCCTCGACGGCCAGCTGCTGCATCGCCTCACGCACCGGGGTCGCGGAGACCCCGAAGCGGGCGCCGAGCGCCGGGGCGGAGTAGACCTCACCCGGGGCCAGCTCCCCGCCGACCAGCGCGGTGCGCAGGGCGTCCAGGATCTGGCCGCGCACGGAGTGCCGCTGGACCGCACGGGGCGCGGGCGGCTCGCCGTGGGTGTGTTCGCCGCGCACCTGTTCGCCCCGCACCTGTTCGGGCACGCGGACATCCCGTGGGGTGCCCGCCGACGCGTACGGCCGCACGTCCTCACGCGCCCTGCTCTGCTCCACCGGGAACCTCCTCGCACTGGCGGGTCCGGCTCGCGCGCGCCGGGCCCCTTGTGCACGATAGGCGGAGCGGGTCCCGGTTCAAACACCGATCTCTTCGGATAAGGTAAGCCTTACCTCTAGAAGATCGTGATTCGGTGGTCCCTGAATGACCGTGCCCGCCCTGCTCGCCGCCACCGCCCCGTCCCCGCTGACGGCGGCGTACACACGTCTGGCCGAGGTCTTCCCCGGACTGCGTGCCGAGGTACTGCCCGACGACGTCGCGGCACCCTCGGGCAGTGGATGGGTCGGCGCAGCCGAGCTGGCGGCGGGTGGCGGGGCGCTGGACGCGTTCCTCGCCTGGGACGAGGCTCAGGTACTGCGGGACTACGGCACCCGGGCGCGCCCCGACGTGGTGGCGAGCTTCGGACTGCACCGGTACGCCTGGCCCGCCTGTCTCCTGGTGACCCTGCCGTGGTTCACGCACCGCCGGGTGCCGCGGATCCCCGCCCCTGACGTCTCCTTCCACCGGGGCCTCGGCCATCTGACCCTGCGCGTAGGTGAGTTCGCCTGCCTGCCCGACGACCCCGCGGCGGAGCTGCCCGGCGCCCGCGTCGTCCCGGACGAGTCGGCGCTGCGGGCCGAGGTCCTGGACTCCGTCGCGCAGCACCTCGGTCCGGTGCTGGACGGATTCCGGCCACGCATGCGGCGCGGGAAGCGCGCCCTGTGGGGCATGGCGACGGACGAAATCGTCGAGGGGCTCTGGTACATCGCCCATCTGCTCGGCGAGGAGAGCCGGGCGATGAGGGAGCTCGAGCTGCTCCTGCCGGGCACGACCGAGCCGTACGTCGGCACGGCGGGATTCCGTGAACTCACGGGCCCCGACGGCGAATCGCTCCCCACCCGCGACCGCGCGAGCTGCTGCCTCTTCTACACGCTGCGACCCGAGGACACCTGCGTCACCTGCCCGCGCACCTGCGACGCCGACCGCGTCCGCAAGCTCACGCCCGCCACCTGAGCCCCGCGGGGGCTCACACCACCCGGCAGGGCGATTGGAATTCGAACGTAACTCAGGCTCATCGAGAGGCAGTTCGGGCCGATTAGGCCTATCGGGGCGTCCAATCCCCCCAATAGGGTCCCGGGCCCCTGAAAGCGCCTGTGAGAGACGGTATTTCAGCCACAATGGCGCCCGAAACGCCCTCCGCGACGCAAGGGACGCGCATGAGACTGACCGACATCTCGCTCGACTGGTTGCTTCCGGGCGCCGTACTGCTCGTGGGGGTACTGGCGGCGGTGACGGTGGTCGCACGCGGCAGGCGTGCCGCTGACAAGTCCGCGGCCGACGACAGCTGGGAACGCAGCGAGGAGCGCCGCAGGCGCAAGGAAGCTCTCTACGCGACCGCCTCGTACGTCCTGCTGTTCTGCTGTGCCGCGGTCGCCGCCGCACTCTCCTTCCACGGCCTCGTCGGCTTCGGCCGGCAAAACCTCAGCCTCTCCGGGGGCTGGGAGTACCTCGTGCCCTTCGGCCTCGACGGGGCGGCGATGTTCTGCTCGGTCCTCGCCGTGCGCGAGGCCAGCCACGGTGACGCCGCCCTCGGATCCCGGCTGCTGGTGTGGGCGTTCGCCTGTGCCGCCGCCTGGTTCAACTGGGTGCACGCACCGCGGGGCCTGGAGCACGCGGGCGCACCTCACTTCTTCGCGGGGATGTCGCTCTCGGCTGCGGTGCTGTTCGACCGCGCGCTGAAGCAGACCCGCAGGGCGGCGCTGCGCGAGCAGGGCCTGGTGCCCCGCCCGCTGCCGCAGATCCGGATCGTACGGTGGCTGCGCGCGCCCAGGGAGACCTTCGGCGCCTGGTCGCTGATGCTCCTGGAGGGCGTACGCAGCCTCGACGAGGCCGTGGACGACGTGCGCGAGGACCGGCAGGAGAAGGAGCAGGACCGGCACCGCAGGAGGGACCAGGCGAAGCTGGACCGGGCCCAGATCAAGGCTCTGAACCGGCAGCACCGGATCTGGGGGCGCGCCGCCCGGATCGGCCGGCAGATGGACGCCGAGGCCATCGCCCGGGCGCAGGGCGGCGCCCCGCCCGCCGTGGAACCCGCCGCGACGGAGCCCGGACAGCTGCCCCTTCGCCCCCGGCCGTCCCTGCAAGCAGTGAACGGCTCGACGCCCAGGGGCGCTTCGGCGCAGCCCGTGGCCGACGAGCCGGGCACCGTCGACCTCACCACCGAGGACGACACACAAGCCCTGCCCCGGCTCGATTCGCTGGAGCAGAAACTCAAGGACCTGGAGCAGCAGTTCGGCTGAGCGTCAGGAGATCCCGGCGTCCAGCTCGAACCAGACCACCTTGCCCAGCGCCTGCGTCGTGACTCCCCAGGAGTCCGCCAGGCTCTGGACGAGGAGCAGTCCTCTGCCGTGCGTACCGTCGTCGGCGTTCGGTACGTACGGTGTGGGCTCCTGCCCGGTGAGGAAGTCACGCACCTCGACCCGCAGTCGCGCCGGCGCCGAGGTCACCGTGACCACGGCGCCGTTCCTCGTGTGGATGAGCGCGTTCGTCACCAGTTCGCTGAGCAGGAGCTCCGCCACTTCTGTCTCCTGAGGGCGGTCGTGACAGCGCATGAAGTCCCGCAGCGCGGCTCGCATCTCCCCCACCGCCGACAGATCGGTGTGCCCGAGTCTGCGGTGCAGCCGTGTCGGACGGCTCTCCTGTCGCCTCGTCATGTCCCCCGTACGCACGCTGAATCGGCCTCCCTTGATTCCGGTTCATGCCGTCATGTCTCGAACGCCTCCACGGATGCATGCCCCGCAGAGCCGCGGTCACGCGTCTTCGGGCGTCAACATATGAACGGACCGCTGCGCAAGCCCGTCCGGGCGGCCGGCACGTTACGTTTTCGTACCCACGGTTAACTTCCCAAAAATTCACCCGTGTTGGCGTTGACGGATGGGGATCTACGCGCGTCATCATGGTGGACATGCGAATCCCCCCACGGATCACCACGCTCGGCGGCATCGCCGCCCTCCTGTCCGTCCTCTTCGTCGGAGGCCCGGTCACCGCATCGGCCGCGACGGCTCCCTCGACCACCGCGGTCGGCAGCGTCTGCTACTCCGCGCTGCCCTCCCAGGCCCACGACACACTCGACCTCATCGACGCGGGCGGCCCCTTCCCGTACGACCAGGACGGCACCGTCTTCCAGAACCGCGAAGCGCTGCTGCCGAGCCAGAGCACCGGCTACTACCACGAGTACACGGTCATCACGCCCGGCTCGTCGGACCGCGGCGCCCGCCGCATCGTGACGGGTGAGGCGACCGAGGAGGACTACTACACCGCGGACCACTACGAGTCCTTCGACCTGGTCGACCACGACTGCTGATCCGCACTCCCCCGGTCAGGTCCGCGCCGTAGTCCCCCACCTGCGGCGCGGGCCATCGGGCCGGCGTCAGGAAGCGCGCTTGTACGCTCCACGCATGACCGTGACCTATGTGATCGACGGCTCCCGCATCACCGGCCTGGACAGCTTCTGGGACGTGATCGGCGAGGCGGTGAACGGGCCCGGCGGCTATTTCGGCCGCAATCTCGACGCCTTCGCGGACTGCCTCAGCGGCGGTCTCGGCACCCCGCAGGACGAGTCCTTCGTCATCGAGTGGCACGACCACGCCCGCTCCGTCCTCGCGCTGGGCCACGAGGAGACCGCCCGCCGCCTGGCCGGTCTGCTCACCCGGGCGCACCCCACCAACCGTGCCCGGCTCGAACGGGAGCTCGCCGATGCCAGGGCGGGCCGCGGTCCGACGCTCTTCGACCAGCTCGTCGGGATCATCGGCGAACGGACCGGACCCGGGACCCTACGCCTGCTGTGAGGCCGCGCCGGACTCGCTGAGCACGTGGTGCCGGCCGATGGGCAGCATCAGCGGTTTGCCCGAGACCGGGTCCTCGATGATGCGGCTCCGGAGACCGAACACCGTCTCGACCGTCTCCTCCGTCAGCACCTCAGCGGGAGTACCGGCGCCATGGATACTCCCCGCCGCGAGAGCGATGAGGTGATCCGCGTACCTGGCGGCCAGGTTGAGGTCGTGAAGCACCATCACGACGGTCGTCCCCCGGGACCTGTTCAGATCGGTCAGCAGGTCGAGCACCTCGATCTGATGGCTGGCGTCGAGGAACGTGGTGGGCTCGTCGAGCAGCAGCAGATCGGTCTGCTGCGCCAACGCCATGGCGATCCAGACGCGTTGCCGCTGGCCACCGGAGAGCTCGTCCACCGCGCGGTCGGCGAGCTCCGCGGTCTGTGTGGTCTCCAGGGCGGACGCCACCGCGGCGTCGTCCTTCTCGCTCCACCGGGTGAAGACACCCTGGTGGGGGTGGCGCCCCCGGCCCACCAGGTCCAGCACGGTGATGCCTTCGGGCGCGATGGGTGACTGCGGCAACAGCCCCAGGGTGCGGGCGAGTTCCTTGGCGGGGATCCGGTGTACCTGCCTGCCGTCCAGGAGCACCTGCCCCTCGCGGGGCGCGAGCAGCCGCGACATCGAACGCAGCAGGGTCGACTTCCCGCAGGCGTTGGCCCCGACGATCACCGTGACCTTGCCGGGCGGCACCGTCAGGTCGAGGGACTCGACGACCACGCGGTCGCTGTAACCGAGCGTCAGCCGCTCGGCGCCGAGGGTGTGGGACGTGGTCATATCGAGCCTCCAGCCCGATGGGTGCGGACAATCAGATAGACGAGGTACGGCGCACCGAGCACCCCGGTGACGACGCCGACCGGGTAGCGGGTGTCGAAGGCGAACTGGCCCGCGAAGTCGGCGACCAGGACCAGGAGCGCGCCGACCAGGCCGGCCGGCACCAGGAGGGAGCCCCCCGCCCCCACGAGCCGGGCCGCGATCGGCCCGGACAGGAACGCCACGAAGGCGATGGGTCCCGCGGCGGCCGTCGCGAAGGCGATCAGCCCGACGGCGGCGACGATGACCGTGATCCTGGTGCGTTCGACGCGGACCCCGAGGGCCGACGCGGTGTCGTCGCCCAGCCGCAGGGCGGACAGGTTGCGGCCCTGCGACAGCAGTACGGGGGTCAGCACGGCGAGCGCGACGACGGCGGGCACGACCTGGTCCCAGCCCACACCGTTCAGACTGCCCGTCAGCCAGCGCGTGGCCTCCTGGAGGTCCCACTCGGCGGCGCGGGACAGCACGTACGAGGTGACGCTGTCCAGCATCGCGGAGATCCCGATGCCGATCAGGATGAGGCGTGTGCCGACGACCCCGTCGCGGAACGCCAGGGTGTAGACCAGCAGGGCCACGACGAGGGCGGCGACGATCGCGAGGACCGACACCTGGGTCTCGTCGAGCGACAGGGTCACGATCGCGATGGCCGCGGCGGCGCTCGCACCGGAGCTGATCCCGATGACGTCGGGGCTGGCGAGCGGGTTGCGCAGCATCGTCTGGAAGGTGACACCGGCCATGCCGAAGCTGAACCCGGCCACCACCGCGAGTACCGCGCGCGGCAGCCGCAGCCGTCCCACGGTGAACGACGCCCCGGGCACCTGGTCCCCGAGGATCACCCTGAGGACGTCCCCGGGAGGGTAGAAGGTCTTCCCTGCCATCAGCGTCACGGCGAACACGGCGACGACGAGCACCGCGAGGACCAGCGCGATCAGGCGTCGGCGGGAGGCGTTCCTGACGCGCCCGCGGGTGACCTCGCGAAGGACGGAAGGCCGGGTGACGGCGGGGGCGCTCACAGGGCACGCACTTTCTGACGGCGGACGGTGTAGATGAAGAACGGGGCGCCGATCAGGGCCGTCACGATGCCCACGTCGACCTCCGACGGGCGGGCCGCGATCCGTCCGACGACATCGGCCGCGGTGAGCAGTACGGCCCCGGTCACCGCGGAGAACGGCAGCAGCCAGCGGTGGTCGACGCCGACCATCATCCGGCACGCGTGCGGGACGACGAGTCCGACGAAGGCGATGGGCCCGGCGGCCGCCGTCGCCGCGCCGCACAGGACGACGGCGCCGACGGCCGCTGTGGCGCGGGCGACGGCGACGCGTTCGCCGAGTCCTGCGGCGAGTTCGTCGCCCAGAGCGAGCGAGTTCAGCGCCCGCGCGGAGAGCAGACAGATCAGGGCGCCGACGCCGAGGAACGGCAGCACATGGCCGATGCGCTCGAAGGACGCGCCTCCGACCCCGCCGATCTGCCAGAGCCGGAAGGACCCGGAGATGTCGTTGCGGGGCAGGACGACGGCGGTCACCAGCGAGGCGAACGCCGCGGAGGTGGCGGCGCCCGCGAGGGCGAGCTTGAGGGGCGTGGCCCCGCCTCGCCCCAGGGAGCCGACGGTGTAGACGAACACGGCCGAGGCCGCCGCCCCTGCCATCGCGACCCATACGTATCCGGTCGGCGAGGTGAGCCCGAAGAAGGCGACCCCGGTGACCACGGCCAGTGACGCGCCCATGTTGACGCCGAGGATGCCGGGGTCGGCCAGCGGGTTGCGGGTCACCCCCTGCATCACGCCGCCCGAAAGGCCGAGCGAGGCGCCGATCACGACGGCCAGCAGGGTGCGCGGGATCCGCTTGGTGACGGCCGCCTGCTCCAGCGTGCCGTCCGCGCCGCCGAGCGCGCTCCAGACGTCGGACCAGGCGACGGTGCGCGAGCCGACGGCGACCGAGAGCACCGCCACCGCCGCCAGCACCACGAGGGTCAGCAGGAGCCACAGGATCCGGACACGTGCCGGACGCCGCACCAGGGCGGCGTCCGGCGTGTGTCGGGTGTCGACCGTCGTCACTTGACCTTGTCCGCGGCCTTGGCGAGCTCGGCCACGTAGTCCTCCAGCACCCAGGAGATCGACAGCGGCGTGGGGTTCGCGGCGGTGGCCAGCGGGGCGCTGCCCGGCAGGAGGTAGACCGAACCGTTCTTCACGGCGGGGATCTTCGACAGCAGTGGGTCCTTCCGCAGCGTCTTGAGCAGGTCGCCCTTCTCGTCGCCGTAGCCGGTGATGATGTCGACGTCGTCGAACGCGTCGATCTGCTCCGCGCTCTTGGTCAACGCGAACTTGTCCGTGCCCTTGGACGCCTCGGCGATGCTGCCGGGGATCTTCAGACCGAGGTCCTCGAAGAACAGGGTGCGGGTGTCGTGGGCCGTGTAGAAGCCGATCTCACTCACGTCGTTGGGGTCGACATGCGTCATGAACATCGCCGACTTCCCCTTCATCTGCGGGTACTTGGCGACGGTCTTCCTGATGTCACCCTCGACCTCGCCGATCAGCTTCTCGCCCTCGTCTGCGAGGCCGATCGCCTTGCTGTTCATCTCGATGATCTCGCGCCACGGGGTGGCCCACGCCGCCTCCGGGTACGCCACCACGGGAGCGATGTCGCTCAGCGTCTCGTAGTCCTGCTTCGTCAGCCCGGAGTAGGAGGCGAGGATGACGTCGGGTTCGGTGTCCGCCACGGCTTCGAAGTCGATGCCGTCGGTCTCGTCGAACAGGACCGGGGTCTTGGCGTCCAGCTCCTTCAGCTTGTCGGCGACCCAGGGCAGGACACCGTCGTCGTCATCGTCACCGAAGTTCGCGGCGGCCATCCCGACGGGCACGACGCCGAGGGCCAGCGGCACCTCGTGGTTGGCCCAGTTCACCGTGGCCACGCGCTCGGGCTTGGACGGGATCGTGGTCTTGCCCAGCGCGTGCTCGATCGTGACCGGGAACGCCTCGGAGCCGGCCTTGCCGCTCTCGCCCTTCTTGGAATCGGACTCCCCGCCGCAGGCCGTGAGGCCCACCAGCAGGGCAGCCGCGACGGCGACTACGCGAAGGCGGTGTGGACGCATGGATCCGTACTCCAGTTCGGGATGGCCGAGCACTGAAACTTAGGTAAGGCTTAGCTTCCCTTTGACCTTATGGAACGCACAGGGTTGTCGCAATCAGCCGTTTCAGACACCCGTTGTAGCGATCGGGACATCCAGGCGTGGCATCCTCACACTCGGACGATCCGGCGGGGATCGCGGCTGCCCCTGTGCACGAAGGAGCGCGGGGCAGGGTCCTCAATGAGCCCGGAACGCCCCCGGCGTCAGCCCCGTCGTACGCCGGAAAGCAGCGCCGAACGCACTCGCCGAGCGGTAGCCGACCTCCTCGGCGACCACCTCCACCGCCCAGCCACGGGTGAGGAGTCCGACCGCGTGCTGCGCCCTGACCCCGGCGACCCAGCGCGCGAAGCTGGTGCCTGTCTCGGCGTTGAAGGCCCGGGTCACCGTGCGGGTGCTCACGCCCAGCTCGGCCGCCCACCGGGACAGCGTCCGCTGATCGCCGGGGTTCTCGCGCACGGCGTCGGCGATCGGGCGCAGCAGCGGCGACGTCGGGACCTGGACCAGCAGTTCCCGGGACGACGGAGTCAGCACATCGAGCACCATCGCCTCGGTGGCGGCCCGGGAACCCGGATCCAGGCCGGTGCCGCCGAGACGCTCCAGCAGCAGGCGGAGCAGCGGCGTGATCTCCACGGCCACGGGGACGTCGGAGAGCGAGGGGGTGACGGCACGGCCGAAGAAGGTCGCGCGGAACCACGTGCCGGCGACCGCTGAGCCGGAGTGCAGGGTGCCGGCCGGCATCCACAGGCCCAGGGTCGGGGTGATGGTCCAGGCCCGCGCGCCCACCACGGCCATGGAGGCGCCCCGCTCGTTCCACAGGAGTTCGTCCCAGGGGTGGCCGTGCGCGTTCCAGCTGGTGTCACGCGCGACGGTCTCGTCGTAGCCGTGGATGACGAAGGGTGCCCGAACCGCTCCCGGGTCCTGCTCCGGCACGGTGCGGGTCTCCCTGGTCATGGCCTCACAGTACCGAGGGAGCCGCGGGGGCCCGGCCCGGCCCCCGCGGCACCCGGATCAGGGGCGCGGCACGTTACGGATGTTGGAGCGGGCCATCTGGAGCATCTTGCCGACGCCGCCATCCAGGACGATCTTGCTCGCGGAGAGCGCGAAGCCGGTGACCATGTCGGCGCTGATCTTCGGCGGGATGGACAGGGCGTTCGGGTCGGTGACCACATCGACGAGTGCGGGGCCCTTGTGCTTGAAGGCGTCCTTGAGCGCGCCCTCCAGCTGCTTCGGCTTCTCGACCCGTACCCCGTAGGCCCCGGCGGCCCGGGCGATCTCGGCGAAGTCGGGATTCTTGTTGGTCGTACCGAACGAGGGCAGCCCCGCCACCAGCATCTCCAGCTCGACCATGCCGAGCGAGGAGTTGTTGAACAGGACGACCTTCACGGGCAGGTCGTACTGGACGAGCGTGAGGAAGTCGCCCATCAGCATGGTGAATCCGCCGTCGCCCGACATCGACACGACCTGCCGGTTGCGGTCGGTGAACTGCGCTCCGATCGCCTGCGGCAACGCGTTCGCCATGGAGCCGTGGCTGAACGAACCGATGACCCTGCGCTTGCCGTTGGGCGTGAGATAGCGGGCCGCCCACACATTGCACATGCCGGTGTCGACGGTGAACACGGCGTCGTCGTCGGCGAGTTCGTCGAGGACCGAGGCGACGTACTCCGGATGGATCGGGATGTGCTTCTCGACCTTGCGCGTGTACGCCTTGACGACGCCCTCCAGCGCGTCGGCGTGCTTCTTCAGCATCCGGTCGAGGAACTTGCGGTCGGTCTTGGCCTTCACGCGCGGGGTCACGGCGCGCAGCGTCTCGCGGACATCACCCCAGACGGCGAGATCGAGCTTGGACCGCCGGCCCAGGTGCTCGGGGCGCACATCGACCTGGACGATCTTGACGTCGGTCGGGAGGAACGCGTTGTACGGGAAGTCGGTGCCCAGCAGGATCAGCAGATCGCACTCGTTGGTGGCCTCGTAGGCGGCGCCGTAGCCGAGCAGCCCGCTCATGCCCACGTCGTACGGGTTGTCGTACTGGATCCATTCCTTGCCGCGCAGCGCGTGACCCACCGGGGCCTTCACCCGCTCGGCGAACTCCATGACCTCGGTGTGCGCGCCCGCTGTTCCGCTTCCGCAGAACAGCGTCACCCGTTTGGCCGCGTCGATCATGGCGCAGAGCTTCTCGATCTCCTCGTCACCGGGCTTCACGGAGGGCCGCGAGGTGACCAGGGCGTGTTCGATCGACTTCTCAGGGGCCGGCTGGGAGGCGATGTCACCCGGCATCGAGACGACGCTGACACCGCCTCGGCCGATCGCGTGCTGGATGGCCGTCTGGAGGAGCCGCGGCATCTGCTGCGGGTTGGAGATCATCTCGTTGTAGTGGCTGCACTCCTGGAAGAGCAGCTCAGGGTGCGTCGCCTGGAAGTAGCCGAGTCCGATCTCGCTCGACGGGATGTGCGAGGCCAGGGCGAGCACCGGCGTCATGGAGCGGTGGGCGTCGTACAGGCCGTTGATGAGGTGGAGATTGCCCGGGCCGCACGACCCGGCGCAGGCGGCGAGGGTGCCGGTGACCTGGGACTCGGCGCCGGCCGCGAACGCTGCGGTCTCCTCGTGTCTGACCTGCACCCACTCGATGCCGGCGTGACGCCGGACGGCGTCGACCACCGGGTTGAGGCTGTCACCGACGACGCCGTACAGCCGCTTGACCCCCGCCCGTACGAGGATGTCGACGAACTGTTCCGACACGTTCTGCTTGGCCATGGGTGCGCACCCTCTCTGCCTTCGGCTGTCCGTGAGTCCATCAACCCACGGCGCGCCGGGTTACGCCTCCCAGACCGCGGCGGTCGTACGGTCGTCGGCGTACCCCTTGGTCCGCAGCTGGGTGTCGGCCAGATAGGCGGGCAGCCCGGGCGGACCGCCGGTGCCCCAGCGCCGCGCGAGCTCCTCGGCGAGCGCGGGCTCACCGCGCATCGGCTCGGCCATGCCGTTCCCGCAGAGCAGCAGCGTGTCCCCGGGCCTGGCGACGGAGGCGCGGAAGCGGAAGGGCTCCGCCGGTGGTGGCGGCGGGTGCTCTCCGTACGGGGACGCGGGCGTGGTGATCTGCAGATCCATCGTCAGCCGGTCACCGCCGGGGCTCTCCTCGCCCGCCCGGCCGTCGGCCGCGGGGAGCTCCGGGTCGAGGTCCTGCCAGACACCGTCGCGGAGGCGGAAGAACCCGCCGGGTCCGATACCGAAGAAGACCCGGGTGCGGCACTCGGGGTCGGCGGACAGCAGCAGACAGCGCAGGCCGGAGCTGTACGCGGAGGGTTCGAGGCCGAGCTCGGCTGCACGGGCGCGGAGCTTGCCGTGAGTGCGGTCGGTGAGGCGGTGCAGCCCTGCCTTGAGGTCGCCGCGGTGGCCCGCCCTTATGTCGTCGGAGAGCCGGGCATGACTGCGGGCGACGGATCCGCCGATCCAGCGACAGGCGTCGGCGGCGGCGAGGTGGCCCGCCTCCGCGCCCCGGGCGCCGCCGGCCACCGCGACCAGGACCAGGGCGCCGGCACCGTCGCCGAAGCGCGCGGTGAGCAGGGCGTCTCGCCGGGGCTCGCCCCGGAAGCGCGCCGAGTCCCCGCGCACGGACGCGGCCCGCAGGGTGTACGTCCCGTACCTGGCGCCGTCGAGGACCGTGTCGGGGACCACGTCCGCGAGGTCGCCGGGGCCGGAGGCGGGCAGCGCGGCGGGCTCGGCGTCGTAGACGGGGGGCCGGTCCCCTACGTGGCCGACGACGGGGCGCACCGGTGGCTCCGGGGACGCCGGCGGCGCGGCGGCAGGCGGCGCGGCCTGCGCCCGTACGGCGAAGGTCCGGACCCGAGGGGGCCCGGCGGGGGCCTCCCAGGGCGCGCGGCCGACCTCGATGGCGCCGGGGGGTGGCTGCGGCGCGGGCGGCTCCGGCGCGGGCCGGACGGGCGTCGGCCTCCTGGAGACGGGCGGCTCAGGTGGGCGGTCCGCTTCCGGCAGGCGCGGATCCGGCAGCGGCACCACAGTGACCGGGTGGTCGTTCACCTGCGCGGCCCGGACCTCCCGGGCCTCCGGCGCGGCCCGCGCCTCCCCGCCCTCCTGGGTCTCCTCGGCCTCCTGGGTCTTCCCGGCCTCCTGGGCCGCTTCCGCTCCGCCCACGGCGTCCGCCGCCGAGTCGAAGCGGTCGTCGAGACTGTCGGCCGCGCTGCTCGGCCCGGTGTCCGGCGCGGCCTCGTCGTACAGCGCGCGCCACCAGTCGTCCTCGTGGGCGGCGGGCTTCTCCCCCTGCTGACTCATGCTCATATTGTCGACCGCGCGGGGCGCACGAAAACGGCTCATCCGGAAAACTGGCCCGGATGTGGCATCCACATCCGCCCTGGCCCGGCCGGGGAGACCCGCCGGACGTCCCCACCCCCCACGGGAAGGTCGTCCGGCGGGCCGGTCCGTGTGCTCAGCCCACCGCCCGTGGGGCGGTTGTTGCTGCGGTGGCGCCAGGTTGCCAGAGAGACGGGTGCTACGGGGCATGATGGGCCCGGCGGGTTTACGCCGTGGCTGTTTTCCGCCACGGCACACCCCGCCCGACGTGCGCAGGAATGGGCGGGCACCGATCCGGGGAGGGCCGAGGATGCTGTCAGCGATAGGTCTCGACGAGAGACAGGAGGCGGCCTACCGGGCGCTGGTCGCGGCCGGCGCCGCGGAACTCTCCGACCTCGCACACCGGCTGGCCCTGCCGGAGGCCGACACCGAGCGCGCGTTGCGCCGGCTGGAACAGCGGGGGCTCGTGGCCCAGTCCTCGTCACGGGCGGACCGCTGGGTCGCCGCGCCGCCCGGGGTCGCACTGGGCGCGCTGCTGACCCAGCAGCGTCATGAGCTCGAACAGGCGGAGCTGGCGTCCGCGCTGCTCACCGAGGAGTACCGGGCGGAGGCCGCTGAACCCGCGGTGCACGACCTGGTGGAGGTGGTGACGGGCGCGAGCGCGGTGGCCCACCGCTTCCATCAGCTGCAGCTGGGCGCCACCTCCGAGGTCTGCGCACTGGTCACGGGGAAGCCGATCGCGGTCACCGGGATGGAGAACGAGTCCGAGGAGCGGGCGGCGATGCGGGGGGTGTCCTACCGCGTGGTCGTCGAGCGCGATGTGCTCTCGCTGCCGTCCGGGATCGTGGAGCTGTCGGCGGCGCTGGGCCGCGACGAGCAGTGCCGGGTGGTCGACCGGGTCCCGACGAAGCTGGTGGTCTCCGACGCCACGCTGGCCATGGTGCCGCTGACCGGCCGGGGGGCGGAGCCGGCGGCGCTGGTGATCCATGCCAGCGGGCTGCTGGAGTCCCTGATGGGCCTCTTCGAGGCGGTGTGGCGCGACGCGATGCCGTTGCGGCTCGGCGGGAGCGGGATCGGCGAGGAGAACGGTCCGGGCGCGGATCCGACCGATCTGGAGATCCTCTCGCTGCTGCTGGCCGGTCTGACGGACGCGAGCGTGGCGAAGCAGCTGGACCTGGGGCTGCGGACGGTGCAGCGGCGGGTGAAGGGGCTCATGGAGCTCACAGGGGTCACCACCCGGCTGCAGCTCGGCTGGCATGCGTACGAGCGTGGCTGGGTGGCCCGCGCCCCACGCTGACGGGCGGGACCGGGCGTACTCCGGCACCCTGGTCGAATGAGTGTGTGGCAGCTCGTTGCCGTCGGAACGGTGATGCTGCTCGGCCTGGTGGGCGTGCTGGTGCCGGGTGTGCCGGGGCAGGCGATCGTCTGGGCCGCGGTCCTGTGGTGGGCACTGACGGACCCGACTCCGCTCGCCTGGAGCGTGCTGATCGGCGCGACGTGCCTCCTCCTGCTGAACCAGGCGCTGAAGGCGCTGCTGCCCTCGCGCCGCCCACGCGAGTCGGGGGCGCCGCGCAAGACGCTGATGACCGGCGGGATCGCGGCCATCACCGGCTTCTTCGTGGTCCCCGTGGTGGGCGGGGTCCTGGGATACGTGGGCGCGGTCTACGGCGCGGAGCGCCTGCGCCTGGGCAGCCGGGCGGCGGGCTGGGCGTCGCTCGGGTCCGTGATGCGGGCGACGGGGTACTCGGTGCTCCTGGAGCTCTACTGCTGCCTGCTGGTGGTCGGAGCATGGCTGGGCGCCGTCTTCTGGGGCTGAGGACCGCCGGACACGGAGTCGCCGGACACGGGACCGCCGGGGGCGAGGCAGGCGGCCCCTCCCCCGGCGTCACATGGGCCGGAGCCTAACGCGTCCTGCCGCGCTTCAGCTCCATGGCGGCCCGGCCCTCCGCGCCCCTGCGCTTCCATTCGCGCAGGGTCTCGGTGCGCAGCCGGGCGTCCGTCTTCGCCGCGATCCGGTGGTTCTCCCGGAGCAGTTTGCGGTAGCTGACGAGACGGCGTTCGGGCAGCGAGCCGTCCTCGACCGCGCCGAGCACGGCGCAGCCGGGCTCGGCCGCGTGCGCGCAGTCATGGAAGCGGCACTGCCCGGCCAGGTCCTCGATCTCCGAGAAGACCTGGCCGACGCCGGTCTCCGCGTCCCAGAGACCGACCCCCCGCAGCCCGGGGGTGTCGATCAGGACTCCGCCACCGGGCAGCACGAGGAGGTTGCGCGTGGTGGTGGTGTGCCGGCCCTTGCCGTCCACCTCCCGCGCTTCCTGCACATGCATCGCGTCCTCGCCGAGCAGCGTGTTGGCGAGGGTCGACTTGCCGGCGCCGGAGATCCCGAGCAGCACGCTCGTACCACCGCCGGCGATCGCGCCGAACACGTCGACGCCCTCGCCCGTGGTGGAGCTGACGGGGAGCACCTGGACCCCGGGGGCGAGGCGCTCGATGTCCTCCACGAGGTGGGACACCGTGGTGGCGTCGGGGACGAGATCCGCCTTGGTGAGCAGCACGAGCGGGAGCGCCTCGTACGCCTGGTGCTCCGCGGACCTGGACCCGTCACCGAGCAGTGCGGCGCCTTCGGTGCTGGACATGGCCAGCGCCAGGAACCGCTCCAGCCGTCCCAGGTCCAGCTCGACGGCGAGCGAGACACAGATGACGATGTGATCGATGTTGGTGGCGAGCACCTGCCCCTCGGAACGCTGCGACGACGTCGAGCGTACGAACGCGGTGCGGCGGGGCAGGAGCGTACGGACGAACTGCGGGTCGCCGTCGGCGTCGACGGCCACCCAGTCCCCGGTGCAGACGATCCGCATCGGGTCGCGGGGCACCACGAAGGCGGTGTCCGCCCTGAGGGTGCCGTGCTCGGTGACCACGTCGCACAGACCGCGGTCCACCCGCACCACGCGCCCCGGCAGGAGTCCCTGCTCGGCGTACGGGGCGAAGGTGTCGGCCCATCCGTCGTCCCAGCCGTAGGCGGCCAGCGGATGCGGCGGGGTGGTGGCCTGCGAAGTGGAGGTCTGGGAAAGAGAGGAAGACAAGGGAAACCCTTCACAAGGGCGGCCCCGGCGCCGCGCGCTCAGGCGCGGAGAGAAGAGGTCAAGGTCAGCCGGCGGCCACGGGGGTGGGAACGATGCACTTCGGGTCGTGGGCAGTGCCCACCGCAACGACAGTCATCAATGTCCTCACCTCCTGCTTCCTCGAACTGCGTACACCGTAGCCCGGGGCCCGCCCGGCCCGTCAACGGGTTTTCCGGGAAGCGGGAGCACACACAGTGGATTGTGCCGAGTTGGCAGAGATATTCCCCGATCAGGTGATACGCGTGCACAAGGACCGGTCTCGGGCCGTTAAGGTGCCGGACATGACCTCACCCAAATCCGCCACCGCCCCTTTCTCCCCTGCCCAGTTGGGCACCCAGATCCTGATCGGCTGGAGCGGGTCGAATCCCGGAACAGGGCGTGAGACCGCTTTCCTGCTCACCTATTCGCTCGGCGACGCCCCGGGCGGGCAGGAGGCCGGCGAGAGGGCCATGCGCACCGCGCTGGAGCGCAGTGGTCTGCGGGTGGGAGGCGAGACGCTGGACGCCTCGGAGCTGCCGAACCTTCCGGTCAAGCTGATCGTCCAGGCCGGCCAGGCCGTCCTGACGCTTCCTCACTTCACGGCGCAGTACACCGTGCCGCCCGAGTGGCTCGCGGTGGCGCGGTCGGAGGGCAGGGTGCACGGGATGTTCGCCACGCGTCCGTGGCCGGTGGCCGTCCCCGGACAGCCGGTCAGCGAGGAGCTGCTGCGCTCCTTCGTGGGCGACCCCGAGGTCATCAGCTCCTCCGCCCACTGCCTCATGCCAGTACGCAGCCTGGGCTGACCCGCTCCCCACGCCGAGCGACGCAGGCAGCGATGCCCACCACCCCCCGTGGAGTGGTGGGCATCGCCGTATGCGCGCGCCGGACAGCCGGATGCGGACGGCCCCCGGGCGATACGCCCCGGGCCGCCCGCATCCGGTGGTGTCAGTTGTTGCCGACGCCGTTGCCCGAGAGGACGGGGATGTCCGACAGGATGTGCGACAGCGGCTCATCACCCTTGGCCTGGGTGGAGTTGTCCGTGCACTGCTGGTTCTGCGGGTTGGACAGGACGTTGACGTCCTGGACGGCGACCGGGATCAGGCCGACGAGCGAGCCCACGTTGGCCTTGGCCGGCAGGCCGACGCAGAGCTTGTTCAGCGAGCCCTGCACGAGGCTGAGCTGCGGGCTCTGGTCGCCCTTGGTCGCGCTGTTGCCGAACGCCGACTCGGAGCCGTTGCCGTTGACCGTGGTGGTGCCGTGGTCGTCACCGATCGCCATGGCCGAGGGGGCCGCGGCGGCGGAGAGACCGATCAGGGACACAGCCACAGCGGCGCCGGCCATCATCTTCTTCATTACGCTTCACCTTTCGGAGCGTCCCGTTGTGGAACGTACTGTTAACCAAAACCGGAGGGTTTGGTTCCGCTACACCACTCGAACGAGTTGTAGCGCGTTACTTGTCGACCCGGCCGCTACCTACGGCCTTCCTCCGCGCGGGCTGCGGGGACGAACGCGCCCTTCCGGCCCTGCGCGGAACCGCGGGCCCCGGGCGGGCCCGATGCCTTCGCCGGGCCCTGCCCGGCCTCGCGCCGTGCCGAGTCCCGCCATTCGGCGAGCAGCCGGTCGTAGATGGGCGTGGAGCTCTCCGGCAACCGGTCGCGACCGGACGCGTGATGACTGTCGTACGGGTCCATGAGGCGCACCTACCCGTCCACGCACTCGGCGTGGACCGTCGGTGCGGCAACCGGCCCAATTCCCGCACTATCGGGCTACCCGACGGACATACGGGTGGGGCCGGCCCGCCCTCGCGATCGGCCAACGACCGGTCACGGCAAGGGTGGAACGGCCCCACGCGTCTCTTCATCGACCACGGCGAGGCGGGAACGGTGCACCCTGGGCCGGGATGGGCGCAGGGGAGCCGAAGTCGCGGGGTGTCAGCTGTTGCCCGCGCCGTTGCCCGAGAGGATCGGGAGGTCGTCCAGGATGTGCGAGAGCGCCTCGTCACCCTTGGCCTGGGTGGAGTTCTCGGTGCACTGCTGGTTCTGCGGGGAGGACAGGACGTTGATGTCCTGGACCGAGACCGGGACGAGCCCGAGCAGCGAGCCGACGTTGGCCTTCGCCGGGAGCGCGATGCAGGGCTTGTTGAACGAGCCCTGGATCAGGCCGATCTGCGGACTCATGTCGCCGTGCGTGCTGCTGTTGCCGTAGTACTGGTCGGCGCCGTTGCCGTTGACCGACGTGGTGCCGTTGTCGTTGCCGATCGCCATGGCCGAGGGGGCCGCGGCGGCGGAAACACCGGCGACGGAGGCGGCGACTGCCGCCGACGCCAGAATCTTCTTCATCATGAACGTGCCCTTCTGGTATTTCTGTTGCCCGCCTGTCCGGAGCACTCTGTTCAACTCCCCGGACGGCATTCGGTTGCGCCATTTCACCCGAACGATTTCCCCGGCAGGACCGCCGCGGAATTCGCGGGGCGCAGTGCGGTGGAACAGCGCCGCGAAAGGACGGGCAGAGGCCGTGCGGAGGATCAGCCGCCCACCGGCAGCCCGCCGATGAGCGGGCCCGCCGCCTTGGCCACCTCGCCCACCGCGTCCGCCGACCGGCCGACCGTGCCGTCCTCGTGCAAAGCTTCGGAGGTCTGCCCGACGGCCCCGACCACGGGGTTCACCACCTGGTCGGGGATCTGCGGCGCGGTGGACGTCAGCTCGTTCACGCCGGTGGTGAGGCTGATCCTGGGGGCCGTGGGGGTGGCGGTCGCGGCGAAGGCGGGGGTGGCCGCCCCGAGAGCGGCCACGGAACCCGCGACAACGGCGACGGTCTTCGCGTACTTCATTTCCGGCATCCCTTCTACGGGCGGCGTACGCCGCCTTTGACCGGGACAACGATCAAGCCGCACAAGGGGAAACTGCACACACGGTAATTTCACCGTGGACAGCGAGAAGGCCCCGGAGCGACTTACGCGCACCGGGGCCTTCTCATGACGAGCCGTCGGCTCGGAACGACCGGGAGATCAGCCGTTGATGCAGGTGTTTCCGAACGCCGGGTTGAGCAGCCCGATCACGTTGACGGTGTTACCGCAGACGTTGACCGGGATGTGGACCGGAATCTGCACGACGTTGCCGGACAGGACGCCCGGGGAACCGACGGCAGCGGCCTCGGCGCCGGAGTCGGCCATGGCCGGAGCAGCGGCGCCGAGCGCCATGAGGGTTCCGGCGGCGACGGCGGCAACCTTGGTGAACTTCACTTTCGTCCCTTTCTGCAGCGGAGTCCTGAGCGGACACGTCTTTCGTGCCGCACGAGCGATTACGTGAATGCACTCGTGACTCCGGAGCTGTCATACGTAACGATTGACGGGCGGCACCGAAACGTTATGCGCGCTGTTTCTCGGAAAACCGCCCGTATGCCGCAGGCCCGGGCCGCACGATGGAGGAGTGTCGGCGGCCCGGACCGGTCGTTGTGGCCCGGTCAGCTGTTGCCGGCGCCGTTGCCCGAGAGGACGGGGATGTCCGACAGGATGTGCGACAGCGGCTCGTCACCCTTGGCCTGGGTGGAGTTGTCCGCGCACTGCTGGTTCTGCGGGTTGGACAGGACGTTGACGTCCTGGACGGCGACCGGGATCAGGCCGACGAGCGAGCCCACGTTGGCCTTGACCGGCAGGGCGACACACGGCTTGTTCAGCGAGCCCTGCACGAGGCTGAGCTGCGGGCTCTGGTCGCCCGCGGTGGCGCTGTTGCCGAACGCGGACTCGGAGCCGTTGCCGTTGACCGTGGTGGTGCCGGTGTCGTCACCGATCGCCATGGCGCTGGTCGCCGAGAGACCGAGGATGGAGGCGGCGACGGCGCCCGTAGCCAGAACCTTCTTGATCACGATGAACCCTTCTCGTACCGAGTGCCCCGCAGCGGAGCACCCTGATCAACTCGTCGCCGGACGTTTGGTTCCCCTCGTTCGCCCCCGTTCACCCGAATGCCGGAACTCCCCCTCGGGCGAACACGCGTACGTGACCCTTTCGGGTGGTTACACAATTTCCACCGATCTCCAAGTTTCCCCCGCAACCTTCGCGTCGTTATGGATTCGTCCGCGTCGATGGAATGACCGCCACCAGGGTCACCGCCCACGCGAATTTCCCGGAGAAGGGCATGTAATGCGACAGGTTCTGAATAAAAGCATGATCGTCATGGCGGCGGCGTCGGGCATCCTGACCGCCGCCGGCGGTTACGCGCACGCCGACGCCTCGGCCGACGGGGTCGCCGCGAACTCCCCCGGCGTCGGATCGGGCAACGCCGTGCAGGTGCCGGTGCACGTTCCGGTCAACGTCTGCGGCAACACGGTCAATGTGATCGCCCTGCTCAACCCGGCCTTCGGCAACACCTGCGCGAACGTCAGCTCGGCCGACCACCATGACGACAACGCGTACGGCGACGAGCACGGCGGTGCGTACGGCGACGAGAAGGGCGGCGCGTACGGCGACGAGAAGGGCGGCGGGCACGGTGGCCACAGCGGCTCCGGCGCGAGCGCCGACGGCAAGGCCGTCGGTTCGCCCGGCGTCCTGTCCGGCAACCTGGTCCAGGCACCGGTGGACGTCCCGGTGAACGCCTGCGGCAACAGCGTCAACGTGGTCGGCCTGCTCAACCCCGCGAGCGGCAACACCTGTGTCAACGACAGTGCTTACGAGCACCCGCCGGTCGAGCCGCCGGTGGAGGAGCCTCCGGCCGAGGTTCCCCCGACCGAGGAACCGCCCGCCGAGGTCCCCCCGGCCGAGCAGCCGCCGGCCGAGACCCCTGCTCCGAACACGCCCGGCACCCAGCTGGCCCAGACCGGTGCGGGTGACATCGGTATGGCCGCCGGCGCGAGCGCCGCGCTGCTGCTGGGCGGTGCGGTGCTCATGCGCCGTACCCGCGCCTCGCGCAGGTAGTCCGGCAACGCGGAGGGGCCGCCCGGCCGGCGCGGGGGGGGCGGGGGGGCCCCCCCGGCCGGGGGGGGCCCGGGGTGGGGGGCGGGGCAGGGCCCCCCCCGGGACGGGGGGAGCGGGCACCGCC
>NZ_JBEZIH010000042.1:0-45983 GCF_040650935.1 Streptomyces sp. NPDC048565 | reverse complement strand
TTCCCGAACGACGCCGTCTCCGACGTGAACCGGTCACCCGTCAACTGCATACCATCACCCGAGTCACCCGCGAAACGGATGATCACCCGGTCCAGACTGCGGATCTCTTTCACTCCCGCTCCCCCATCGACGGCACGAGTTGTTTTTGCAGCGCGCGTTCCGTGCTGGTCAGCGGGACATCGGCGCAGAGCCGTTCCGGGTGACCGGCAGGGGGTTCCTTCAGGCGTGTCTCGACCATCGGCAGCGGTGGTCCCATCGTGGGGAGTCCCAGCCAGACCCAGCCCGCCGAGGTCAGCGAGAGGTAGATCTCGCGCAGGGCTCTCGTCACGTACTTCATGCGAGCTGTACCTCCGCCCCTGCCTGGACACGGGCAGCGTCGGTGCCGGTGGTGGACGGCTTCTCCTCGCCCCAGGTCCACAGCCTGGCCACCGCGTTCAGGTCCAGGTCGTGGCCCTCGGTCCAGATGCGGGCCGCCGCGGTGAGCACCGACTGGCGGTCGGCCTCGGGGGTGCCCGCGCGGGCCGGGAGGAGCGGGGTCACGGCGCCGGCGCCCAGGCGGATCGAGCGGTGCCTGCGGGCGAAGGCGGTGAGGGTCTGGCGGGGGCCCGCCTCGATGAGCAGGACGTCGTCGGCGGCCAGCAGCTCGTCCAGGGCGTTGCGGAAGTAGACCGTGTCGGTGATCTGGCGGGCCCAGAAGCGCGGGCTGCGCGCCTCGTCGGGGCTCATCAGGGTTCCGGTGTAGCCGGAGTAGAGGGGGAGCCGGGGAGCCCGGAGAGGGATGTCGCGGTAGGCGACCTCCACAGCGTCGGATGCGGGGGCCATCGCCGGGGAGTGGAAGGGGCTGGTCGCGGGCACCGTGACGACGGTGTGCCCGTCGGCCCTGAGGCGGGCGGCGACCTCGGTGAGCGGGCCCTTCGAACCGGCCAGCATCACCTGCTGGTTGGCGTTGACGGCGGCGATGCCGACGTCCTCCGTCAGATACGGGAGCAGCTGTTCCTCGCTCGCCGCGACCGCGAGCATGCCACCGGCCGGTATCTTGACGGCCTCCCGGACCCGGGCCTGCACCATCCGGGCCGCGTCACGCAGGGACACGACTCCGGCGAAGGTCGCGGCGACGAGCTCCCCCGCACTGTGGCCGAGGAAGGCCGTCGGGCGGACGCCCCAGCTGAGTACGAGGCGGCCGAGCGCGTAGTCGATCGCGAACAGGAGGGGCTGGGCCCGGCGTACGTCGTCGATACCGATGGACGCACGCGCGGGGTCGAGCCAGTCGGCGCGGATACGGGGGCCTTCGCCGCCCATGTGGGAGAGGGCCGCGTCGACCGCCGCCGTGAAGACGGGTTCGGTGCGGTAGAGGCCGGCCGCCATCCCGGCGTGCTGGGAGCCCTGGCCCGGGAAGAGCAGGGCGACGGGCCGGGGGCGCGAGGCGTCGGCGGTGCGGGCCTTGTGCACGGCGCGGGAGGCGAGGGCGGAGACGGAGACGGCCGCGCCGCGTATCGGGCCGGGGGCGGTGCCGCACGGTACCGCGGTGGGCAGGGCGGGGAAGATCTCGCGGTGCACCCCGCCGAGCATCGGCAGGAGTTCGCCGCGTACCCGTTCCTCGTCCTCGGCGTTGCGGCCCGACCAGAGGATGAGGCGGTGGCGGTCCGGGTCGGTGCCGCGCGGGGTCTGGTGCAGTGGTCGCAGCGGCGGGGCGGTGTCCTCGTCCGAGGGGTCGGCCAGGGCGTCGGCCGGGGGGCCGGTGATGTCGAGTACGCCGAGGACCGCGTCGCCCTCGGCCACCGCTTCGGCGGCGCGTTTGACCGCGTACACGGTGATGGTCTGGGGGTCGGGTTCGCCGAAGCCGGCGACGAGGGCGAGGTCGGCGGTTCCCTCGTGGAGTTCCCGGTGGGCCTGGCGCAGCGCGCGGCCGGGGGTGGAGGCGGTGCGGACGGTGAAGCCTTCGTGCTCGGGCCTGATACCCGGTTCCAGTACGGCCGCGCCGAGGAGGACGACGGTACGGGCGGGCAGGTCCTCGGGAGGGCGGCCGAAGGCGCGCAGCACCGCCGAGACTCCGGCGGCCGAGGCCCGTGCGTGCTGCTGGGGCGCGGAGCCTGGGCTGACGATCAGCCGGCGGACCACCGCACTCCGGTTGGTGAGCGACATGGTTCCCTCCTCGTGGGCCGCGGCTCCGGCCCCACTCGGTACGTAAGGGGGCGGTACGGGGGGCAACAGATGAAGAAGACGGGCCTGGGCCCTTTGACGGCCGCCCCGCCCCGGGGGACGGAAGACGGGGCGGCCGTGCGGGACCGGCTCAGGCGGCGGGCGCCTGGCCGGAGTTGATGAGGGCGAGGAGGGCGCCCGGGGTCTCGGCGTCGACGACGGCGTCGTCGGGGATCTCGATGCCGTACTCGCGCTGTATCTGCCCGATGACCTGGAGCAGGGCGAGGGAGTCGTAGCCGAGCTCCATGAACGGGGTGTCGATGACGTCACCGTCGAGGTCGATGCCCTCCTCCTCGCCGGCGCTCTCGCGCAGCATGCGGGTCAGGTCGGCCAGGGTCACTGTGGCGGTCGTGGTGCTCATGGTCGGTGCCGTCCTCTCGGTTGGGCTGTGAGTGGTTGTTCGGTGTGTGCCGGTGTGGGGGTGGGTGCCGGTGGTACCGGTGGTACCGGTGGTGGAGTGGTGCGGGTCGCCCGGGGTGGCTGTTCAGCCGTGACGGCGTACGACGAGTGCGGCGTTGAAGCCGCCGTGGCCGCGTGCGAGGACCAGGGCGTTGCGCAGTCCGGCCTCGCGTGCCTCGGTCACCAGGTCGATGGTGTGGTCCGCCGCGGCGGCGCCGACGTTGACGGTGGGCGGGATGACTCCGTCGCGCAGGGCGAGCAGTGCGGTCGCCGCGTCGAGGGCGGCGCCCCCGGCGAGGAGCCGTCCCGTCATGGTCTTGGGGGCGGTGACGGGGACCCCGTTCGCACCGAAGATCCCGGTGAGAGCCTGGGCCTCCGCCCGGTCGAGGTCGGGTACGCCGGCGGCGTCGGCGAAGACGACGTCGATGTCGGCGGCGGTGATCCCGGCGTCCTTGAGGGCGTTCTCGGCGGCCCTGCGCAGGCCCGGCGGCCTGCCTGTGCCGGGGGCCGGGTCGAGGGTGGCCGCGTATCCGGCGATCTCGCCGTAGACCGTGGCCCCGCGGGCTCCGGCCGACTCGGCGTCCTCGACGAGGAGGATCGCACCGCCCTCGCCCGGTACGTATCCGCCGGCGTCCTCGGAGAAGGGCAGATAGGCGCGGGCCGGGTCGTCGACGGTGCTCATCAGGCCGGAGGCTATCTGCGGCACCCAGCCCCAGGGGCAGATGGCCGCGTCGATGCCGCCGGAGATGACGGCGGGGAAGCCCTTGCGGATGTGGCGGCGTGCGTGACCGAGGGCGTCGACGCCGCCGGCCTGTTCGGTGAGCAGCACACCGCTGGGTCCGCGCAGCTTGTGCCGGATGGAGATCTGGCCGGTGTTGACGGCGTAGAACCAGGCGAACGACTGGTAGGCGCTGACGTACTCCTTGCCCTTGCTCCAGAGGTTCTGCAGTTCCCGCTGGCCGAACTCGACGGCTCCGCCGGATGCCGCGGTCACCACGCCGATGCCGTACTCCGGCAGTTCGGCTGTGTCGATGCCCGCGTCGGCCAGCGCCCAGTCGGCCGCGGTCAGCGCGAGGCGCGTCATGTGGTCGGTCTGCGGCATCAGCCTGCTGGGGATGTGGTCCTCGGCGACGTAGTCGCTGACCTCCCCGGCGATCCGGGAGGGGTACTGGGTGGCGTCGAAGCGGGTGACGGGGCCGAGTCCGGACTCGCCGGCCAGGGTGGCCTTCCAGTAGCCCTCGGTTCCCAGGCCGTTCGGGGCGGTGATGCCCAGGCCGGTCACCACTGCGGTGGTCATACGGTGCTCCTCTCCGGGCGGGCCAGCACCATGGCGCTCTGGAATCCGCCGAAGCCGCTGCCCACGCTGAGGACCACGTCGGTCTTCTTCTCGCGGGCGGTCAGCGGGATGTAGTCGAGGTCGAGCTCCGGGTCGGGCTCGTGGAGGTTCGCGGTGGGCGGCAGCAGGCTGTGCTCCATCGCGAGGGCGCAGGCGGCGATCTCCAGGGAGCCGATGGCGCCGAGCGAGTGCCCGATCATCGACTTGATGGAGCTGATCGGGGTGCGGTACGCGTGCTCCCCGAGGCTGCGCTTGAACGCGCCGGTCTCGTGGCGGTCGTTCATCTTGGTGCCGGAGCCGTGTGCGTTGATGTAGTCGACGGTGTCGGGAGCGAGCCGCGACTCGGCCAGGGCGACGTCGATGGCCTCGGCCATTTCGAGTCCCTCCGGCTTGAGGCCTGTCATGTGGAAGGCGTTGCAGCGGGAGGCGAAGCCCGCGATCTCGGCGTAGATGTGGGCGCCGCGCGCCCGTGCGCTCTCCAGCTCCTCCAGGACCAGGATCGCCGCGCCCTCGCCGAGCACGAGTCCGCTGCGGGTCCGGTCGAAGGGCCGGCAGGAGCTCTCCGGGGTGTCGTTGCGGGGTGTGGTGGCGTGGATGGCGTCGAAGCAGGCCGAGGTGATCGGCGAGATCGGGGCCTCGGTGGCACCGGCGATCATGATGTCGGTGGTGCCCTCGCGGATGAGTTCCACCGCGTGGCCGAGCGAGTCGAGACCGGAGGTGCATCCGGTGGAGACGACCGCTGCCGGGCCTTCCGCGCCTGCCGCCAGGCCGACTTCGGCGGCGATGGAGCTGGGTACGAAGTGCCGGTACAGCTCGGGTACGGCGTACTCGTGGTCCACGTTCCACTTGCGGCCGCCGTCGCTGACGACGGCGTACTCGCGCTCCAGGCTGGTGGTGCAGCCGACCGCGCTGCCCACCGCGGTGCCGATGCGGCCCGGGTCGAGGGAGGAGAGGTCGAGGCCGCTGTCGGCGAGCGCTTCCCTGGTGGAGACCACCGCGAACTGGGAGGCCCGGTCGAGTCTGCGGATCTCCTGGTGGGAGAGTCCGGCGGCCCTGGGGTCGAAGTCGCACTCGGCGGCGACCTGCGAACGGAACGGCGAGGGGTCGTAGAAGGAGATCCTCCGGGTGGCGGTGCGGCCCGCCGTGAGGAGGTTCCAGTACTCCTTGACACCGACCCCACCGGGGGCCACGACGCCCAGGCCGGTGATGGCGACTCTGCGCATGGTCTACCTGGCCTTCGACGGGGCCTGGTGCGGCTCTGCGCACCTGCCGGTTGGCACTGTGGGGGTCACTGTCGATCCCTTCGTCCGTGTCACTGCTGATCTGAGGCGGTGAATCGATGAGGCGGTAATCGGCGGCCGGGGCGGTTCGGGGTTGGGAACCTCCCCGGCCGGCCGGACCGGTCGGCCGCTCGTTCGTGGCGGGCCGCCTTTTCCGGTGAAGCCATGGAACGTCTGTGCCCTAGACCGGGACTCGTGTGCGCGTGGATCTGTGGAATCACCCCGCTATGTGGGGATATTCCCGTGCTTACGGGAGGGCACTTCGGCATGCTTGGAGCGCAGCATGGCCAGGGAACGGATGAGGACGCGCCGGGTGTCCCCCGGGTCGATGACGTCGTCCACGAGGCCGCGTTCGGCCGCGTAGTAGGGGTGCATCAGCTCGGTCCTGTACTCGTCGATGCGCTGCGCCCGCAGCGCCTCCGGGTCGTCGGACGCGGCGATCTCCCGGCGGAAGATGACGTTGGCCGCGCCCTCCGCCCCCATCACGGCGATCTCGTTGGTCGGCCAGGCGAAGGCCAGGTCGGCGCCGATGGACCGGGAGTCCATGACGATGTACGCGCCTCCGTAGGCCTTGCGCAGCACGAGGGAGATGCGCGGCACGGTCGCGTTGCAGTACGCGTACAGGAGCTTGGCGCCGTGCCGGATGATGCCGTCGTGCTCCTGGTCGACGCCGGGCAGGAAGCCGGGCACGTCGACGAGGGTGACCAGCGGGATGTTGAAGGAGTCGCACGTCGAGACGAAGCGGGCGGCCTTCTCGCTGGCGTGGATGTCCAGCACCCCGGCCAGGGCGGCCGGCTGGTTGGCGACGATGCCCACCGGGTGGCCGTCAAGACGGGCGAGCGTGCACACGATGTTGGGCGCCCACGCCTCGTGGACCTCGAAGGTCTCCCCGTCGTCGACGAGCTCCTCGATCACCGCCCGGATGTCGTAGCTGCGCCCCGGGTCGGCGGGCACCAGGTCCGTGAGGGCGTCGGTGCGCCGGTCGGCGGGGTCGTCGCAGGCCACCGCCGGGGGCATCTCCCGGTTGTTGGACGGCAGGAGCGCGATGAGGAACCGCACGTCCTCCAGGCAGGTCATCTCGTCGTCGTACGCGAAGTGGCTGACGCCGGAGACGCTCGCGTGCACATCGGCGCCGCCCAGGCCGTTGTGGGTGATCTTCTCGCCCGTCACCGCCTGTACGACGTCGGGTCCCGTGATGAACATCTGCGCGGAGTCCCGGACCATGAAGACGTAGTCGGTGAGCGCCGGTGAGTAGGCCGCTCCCCCGGCGCACGGGCCGAGCATCACACTGATCTGCGGGATGACCCCGGAGGCGGCGACGTTGCGGCGGAATATCCCGCCGTAGCCCGCGAGCGCCGTGACACCCTCCTGAATGCGGGCGCCCGCCCCGTCGTTGAGGCTCACCAGCGGTGCTCCGGCGGCCTCGGCGAGGTCCATCACCTTGTGCACCTTCGCGGCGTGCGCCTCACCCAGGGCTCCGGCGAAGACACGGAAGTCGTGCGCGTAGGCGAACACCGTCCTGCCGTGGACGAGCCCCCAGCCGATCACGACCCCGTCGCCGTGCGGTTTGCGTGCTTCGAGTCCGAAGCCCGATGCCCGGTGCCGGCGCAGCGGCTCGATCTCGGTGAACGTGTCCTCGTCGAAGAGGAGGTCCAGCCGTTCGTGCGCGGTGAGTTTGTTCTTCTCGTGCTGCCGCCGGGTCGCCGCGGGGTCAGGGCCCCGGCTCACTTCTTCCTTGAGCCGGCGCAGTTCGGCGGCGGAGCGCCGCAGATCGGGTGCGGCCGGTGCGGTGGCGGCGACCGGTGCGGCAGGTGCGGCGGGTGCGGCCTGTGCGGCCGTCAGGTCGTCAAGGATCGTCATCGGCCGAACGTAGGAACGCCGGCTTGAGACGTACTGGAGAGCTCCAGCGATGACCTGGCGCCCAGGCCCGGCCCTGGTCTCAGCCGGAGGCCGGGACGGGCAGGTCCAGTGCCGGGTCTGCGGAGAGAACGGCCTGGTGGAGGCGTTGCAGCCGGGCCGAGGGTTCGAGTCCGAGCTCTTCGACCAGGGTCACGCGCAGCCGCTGGTACGCCTCCAGCGCCCGCCAGGCGCCGCCCGAGCGGTGCAGTGCGGTCATCAGCTGGGCGCAGAAGTTCTCGTGCATCGGGTGCCTGGCGACCAGGACCCGCAGTTCGGGCACGATCTCCGTGTGCCGGCCGATGATGAGGTCGGCGTCTATGCGCCGCTCCAGGGCAGCCATCCGGTCCTCCTCCATGCGGAGCACCTCCAGCTCCAGCACGGTACCGATGCGTACGTCGACGAGTGCGGAGCCCTGCCACATCTTGAGGGCCCGGCCCAGCAGGTCGGAGGCCGCGTAGTGGTCGCCGGCCTCGTGCGCGGCCCGCCCGGAAGCGGTGAGCTGGCCGAACTCGTGGGCGTCCACCTGGCCGGGCTGCACCTGGAGCAGGTAGCCGCCGTGCTGGGTGATCAGGACGTCCTTGGCCTGGCGGGACGGGTCCCCGTCGATCGCGGCCGCGATCTTGCGGCGGAGCTGGAGGATGTAGGTCTGCAGGGTGGTGGCCGCGCTGCGCGGGATGTCCTCGCCCCAGATCTCCTCCATCAGCGTCGCCACGGGCACGACCCGGTCGGACTGCAGGGCCAGCAGGGACAGGATCTGGCGCGGCTTGGCCGCGGTGGGCACGACGGACACCCCGTTCTCACGGGCTGCCAGTGGTCCCAGTACTTTGATCTCCATGAGTGCGCCCTCCTTCTTCGTGCTCCCCCCGTCCGGCCCGATGCGGGCCGGCAGGAACGTGTGGAGTCTGGGCCGAGCCTGACACCTGCGATGTTCGAGTCCCAGTGAGGTGGTCACGAGGGCGCACATGAAAATGTCATGGCCCGGTGGTGAGCCTCGCACTGTGCTGTGCGGCGCGGCTGGACGCAGAATCCTGGCACTCGGAAAACGAGTGAACGACGGAAACGCATCCGGTCTCGTATCACGGACTCTGAGGGGGAACACCATGAACAACACCCTGCGCACTTCCGCACACGAAGCCAAGGCCGGCACAGCCGCCCGACCGCTCCCGTCCGATCACCGGCTGGCCCTGCTGACGGCACGCGCCGGTCTCGAACCCGAGCTGGCGCAGCGTTACACGAGCGATCCCGTCTCCGTGCTCGCGGAGTTCGGTCTGCCCGCGATGGAGCCGGTCTTCGGGGACGTCCACAAGAACAGCATGCCCGGCTTCACGGGGCGGGACCTGGTCATTGACCACCTGGACCGGCCGGGCACCATCACGCTCTACGGGTGCGCCACCGGCATGACGCCCCTGCCCGGGGAAGAGGCCGGGGCGGCGCTTGCATGACCATGACCGGGGGGACGGGGGCGGGTACCGAGTTGCCCGTGGGGTTCAAGAGACATCTGCGGGTGGAGGCGGTCGATGGGGACGCCGTCTACCTCCTGTCGGACCAGGGGACGACTGCCCTGCAGGGGCGTGAGGTTCAGGAGCTCGCGGCCCTGCTGGACGGCACACGCACCTTGACGGGTGTGCTGGCGGACGCGGCGGCGGCGATGCCGCCCGCCACCGCGGCCGGCATGATCGCGGAGCTCGCCCGGGCCGGTCTGATCGGCTATCACGATCCGGCGGCCGACGCCTGCACGGAGGCGTACTGGGAGTACGCCGGTGTCGGCGGTCCCAGCGCCTCCGCGTCGTTCCGTACGACGCCGGTGGATCTCGTGGTCCTCGGCCGGGCGGACCCCGAGGCGGCCAGGGCGGAGTGTCTGGCCGCCGGGCTGCGGCTGGCCGGGGCGGACGACGAGGGGCCCCCGGCTCTCTCCCTCGTCCTGTGCGACGACTATCTGGACCCCCGGCTGGCCGAGGTCGACGCCAGGCACCGGGAGTCGGGCCGGGCCTGGCTGGCCGCCAAGCCGAGCGGTGTGGAGACCTGGGTGGGCCCGGTGTTCGGGTCCCCGCAGGGTGCCTGCTGGGAGTGTCTGGCGCACCGGTTGCGCGGCCACCGGGCCTCCCGGGCACCGGTCCTGCACGCCCTCGGACTCGCGGGCACGGTCCAGGTCCCGGAGGCGTCGTTCGCCACCGTGCGCGCCATCGGGCTGCACACAGCGGTGCTGGAGGCCGCGAAGTGGGTGGCGGGCATGCGGTACGAGGGCCAGCAGGCCGTCTGCACGCTGGACACCCGCACCCTGGACACCAGCCGGCATCCGGTGAGCCGCCGCCCGCAGTGCCCGGCGTGCGGGGATCCGGGGCTCGTCACCGAGCGGGTACGCGGACCGTTCGTGCCGAGGCCGAGTCCGAAGCTGCACACGGTGGGGGGCAACGACCGGGCGCAGAGCGCGGAAACGGTACTGAAGCGCTACCGGCACCTGGCCGATCCGGTCACCGGCATCGTCGCGGGACTCCGCCCGGCGCCCGGTTCCCCCGAGGGCCTCAACCGGTATGTCGCCGGGCGCAACATGGCTCTCGGCGACAGCCGTTCACTGGCCGGTCTGCGGGGCGGGCTGCGGGGCCAGAGCGGCGGCAAGGGGACGACGCCGCAGGAGGCCGAGGTGGGCGCCCTGTGCGAGGCGCTGGAACGTTACTGCGGCACTCGGCAGGGCGATGAGCCCACCGTGCGCGACACCCTGGCCGGGCTCGGGGACGCCGCGCTGCACCCCAATTCCTGTCAGCTGTTCGCCGACCGGCAGTTCCGTGAGCGGGCCGGCTGGAACGCCGCGCACTCCCGTTTCCAGCAGGTACCGCCGCCGTTCGACCCGAAGGAGCCGGCCGACTGGACGCCGGTCTGGTCGCTCACCTCGGGCACCCAGCGGCTGCTGCCCACGTCCATGCTCTACTTCGGCCCCGGGCCGAACGGCGTGCCGGCCGCCCCGTGGGCCGACTCCAACGGCAACGCGGCGGGCAGCAGTCCGGAGGACGCTGTCGTCCAGGGCTTCCTGGAGGTGGTGGAGCGGGACGCCGTCGCCCTGTGGTGGTACAACCGCACGCGGCACCCCGCCGTCGACCTCGACGCCTTCGACGAACCCTGGCTGGCCGGAACCCGGCAGGCGTACGCGCGGCTGCACCGGGACATCTGGGTCCTCGATCTCACCGCCGACTTCGGCATCCCCGTGATGGCCGCGATGTCCCGGCGCACAGACCGGGCGGCCGAGGGGATCTCGTTCGGATTCGGGGCTCATTTCGATCCCCGGCTGGCCCTGCGCAGAGCGGTCACGGAGATGGCCCAGCTGCTGCCTCCGGACGAGAACTCCCCCGAACTCCTCACCGCGGACCGGGACCTGAGCTCCTGGTGGCGCGGTGCGACGGTGGAAAATCAGCCATACCTCAGGGCTGATTCAGCCGAAACCCCACGCACCCCCGACTGCTATTCCTTCACCGCCCTGGGGGATCTGCGCGAGGACATCGAGTTGGCCGAAACCCTCGTACGACGCCAGGGGATGGAGATGCTCGTCCTCGACCAGACCCGGCCCGACGTGGGACTTCCCGTAGCGAAGGTGATCATTCCGGGGATGCGGCACTTCTGGGCGCGTTTCGCCCCGGGGCGTTTGTTCGACATACCTGTGAAACTTGGGCACCGCGATCGCCCGGTCCCATACGAACAAATCAACCCCGTACCGCTGTTCGTCTGAATCCGGGCGGCCCTCCACATCTGCTGGCTCACGGACAACGTGAAGACATAGCATGCGTCCGCCACTGTTGGCCCATGGCAAGGAGGCGGCGATGCCGACACGGAACATTGTTCCGTTCTCACCCCGGTCGCAGGCGCCCGCCCCCCGGCTGGCCCGCGCGATCATCGTGGTGGCGCTTTTGTGCTACGGCACCATGACGGTGCTCAACGTGGTGCGGACCCACCCCGGGACGACGGAACTGGCCGTCTGCGTGGGACTGGTCCTGGCGGTGTTCGGCGTGCAGCTGGCCGTCTCCTCACCGCAAGCCCGCCATTGGCCGACCGGCTGGAAAGTGCTGGTGCTGAGCGTGCAGGCGGTGCTCACCTTCGCGCCGCTCGTCTGGTTCAGCACCAACTGGGGCAGCATGCAGGGGCCGCTCGCCGCCTCGCTGCTGCTCACGCTCCCGGCGCGCTGGGCCTGGCCCAGCTACGGGCTGCTGATCGCCTTCATCCCCGCCTACAACCTGCTGGCCGGGGCGACGATCGACCTGGTGCTGTACTTCACGATCTCCGGCATCCTGACCGGTCTCGTGATCTACGGCCTGACCCGTCTCACCGACCTGGTGCATGAGGTCCACGCCACCCGGGAGGAACTCGCCCGGATGGCCGTGACACAGGAAAGGCTGCGGTTCGCCCGGGATCTGCACGATCTGCTGGGCTACAGCCTCTCCGCCATCACGCTCAAGGGGGAACTGATCCAGCGTCTGATCAGCAGCCGTCCGGACAAGGCGCGCGAGGAGACCGCGTCGGTCCTGCGGGTAGCGCGCCAGGCGCTGGCCGACGTACGGCTGGTGTCCAGCGGGTACCGCGACATGTCGCTGTCCGAGGAGGCCGAGTCGGCGGGGACCGTGCTCGCCGCCGCGGACGTCAGGGCGGATGTCACGGTGGAGTGCGGCCGGCTGCATCCGGTCGTCGACACCGTGCTCGCCACCGCACTACGCGAAGGGGTGACCAATATTCTGCGCCACAGCGGGGTCCAGAGGTGCAGCATCAAGGCTGAGCTGGACGAAGAAACGGTCCGTCTCGGCCTGACCAACGACCACCCGCACGAACAGGCCGACGCCTTCTCCGCCCGGGCCGGCGGCGGAAGCGGGCTGGACAACCTGAGGACGCGGTTCACCGCCATAGGCGGCGGTCTCACCGCGGGACTTCAGGGCGACGGCCGGTTCCACCTTGAGGTCTGGGCACCGATCCGGCCCCAGAACCACGAGGACGAGCTGCTCGTGCTCGGGCCCGTGACCCCGGAGAGATCCGCTGTAGCCTGACTTCACATCATCTGACCGGGGGTAATGATGTTGTCCGTGAGAATCCTCCTCGCCGAGGATGTTCACATGATCCGTGGCGCGCTGGTGGCACTGCTCCAGCTGGAACCGGATCTTCATGTGGTGGCCGCCGTGGACCGCGGGGACACGATCGTGGAAACGGCGCTCATGTCCAAGCCGGACGTGGCCGTGATCGACATCGATCTCCCGGGCATCGACGGGCTGACCGCGGCAGCCGAGCTCCATGAGCAACTGCCCAGCTGCCGCACCCTGATCCTCACGAGCCTCGGACGTCCCGGCACCCTGCGGCGCGCCCTGACCGCCCATGTCTCGGGCTTCCTGCTCAAGGACTCGCCACCCGACCAGCTCGCGCTCGCCGTACGGTCGGTGGCCACCGGACGCCGGGTCGTGGACCCCCAGCTCGCGCTGACCGCCTGGGACTCCCCGGAGAACCCGCTGTCCCCCAGGGAGCTGGAGGTATTACGGCTCGCCACCCGCGGCGCCGACGCCGCCGAGATCGCCGGCTGTCTGTATCTGTCCAAGGGCACCGTCCGCAACTACCTGACGGCCATCGTCGGCAAGCTCGGCGCGCGTAACCGCATCGACGCCATCCGGATCGCCGAGGAAGCCGGCTGGCTCCCCTGACGGCCCCGGCACCGGCACCGGGGCGGGCCCGACGGCCGCACCGGGTGCGCCCAGCAACGTGTCGAGCATGCCGTCGTCCAGGGTGGTGCCGACCGACAGATCGGCCAGCTCGCCGAACCCGGTGTCACAGACCGCGACGCTCACGACGTAGCCCTCGCCCGCCCGGAACGTGCCGAACTGCCACTCCGAGCCGGGGGCGGGCGAGCCGTCCGGGCGGACGAGGCGCGTGCCGTCGCCGCCGTCACCGTCGCCGTCCAGCGCGAAGCCGAATTCGGTGAAGCGGAAGCGCAGTCCCTGGCCCAGCGCCTTGCTGTACGCCTCCTTGAGCGTCCACAGCCGCACCATGGTGTCGTTGCGCGCACCGTCCCCGCCGGCGTCCAGCAGCTCCTTCTCGTACGGGGTGCACGCCTGGCGTTCGGAGCCGGTGTGCGCGAGCCGGCGGTCGGCGCGCTCCACATCGACGCCGATGCGTCCCCTGCGGGTGATGCCGACGACCATCATCTCCTCGGTGTGGCTGAGGCTGACGTCGATCTGGTCGCAGCCGCGCACATAGGGCCGCCCGCCCGGCTGGTACGCCAGGTCCACCAGGTCGGGCCCGGTGCGCAGGACCTCCGCCGCGGCGTGCCGCAGGAACAGCCGGGAGGCGACGAACCTCTCGCGCATCCGGGGCTTGGAGAGGCTCTCGTAGCGGCGCCAGTCGCGTCCCAGCTGCCGGCGCAGCTCGTCCTCGGTGTCTCCGCGCGGTTGCCAGGCCGGCATCGTCGCGTGCATCACGACGCTGCCGGTGCGGTCCAGTTCGCCGTTGATGTCGCCCCAGGGTCCGCCGGGGCCTTCGGCGGGCAGCGGGCGCCCGACCCGCGCCCTCACCTCAGGCTCCGGAGAGGGCAGCCGCCAGCGGCCCGGCGTCGAGGGCGGAGATCACCCCTGCCAGATCGACGGCGTCACTCGCCGGCCCCTGGCACACGGGCAGGCAGACGGGACCGCGCGGTCCCCCGCCCATCCGCCGCAGGTACGGCGTGAGGACGGCCTGGGGCCCGATCTCGACGACATGGGTGGGTGCCTGCTGTGCGAGCAGGCTGCGTGCGGCGTCGGCGAAGCGGACGGGCGCGGTGATCTGTTCGGTCCAGTACGGGGCGTAGAGCGGCTCGGTGGCCAGCCGTCCGTACACCGTCGAGTAGAACGGCACCCGGGCGGCGCCGCCCGGCATCCGCCGGACGATCGCCTCGAACTTGGGTACCACGGGCGCCATCAGCGGGGAGTGGAAGGCGTGCGACACGGCCAGATGACGGCAGCGGATGCCGCGCTCGGCGAGCCGGGCCTCGATGCGTTCCAGGGCGGCACGGTCACCGGAGAGCACGATCGCCTTCGCGGCGTTGATGGCGCTGATGCCCACGGCGGGTTCGGCGGCGACGAGCTCGGCGGCCTCGTACGGGGTGACGCAGACGGCCATCATGCCGCCGCCCGGCGGCAGGTACTGCATGAAGGCGCCGCGCATCGACACCAGCTTCGCGGCGTCGGCCAGGGTGAGCGCCCCGGCGACGGTGGCGGCCGCGAACTCCCCGATGCCGTGGCCCAGTACGGCCACCGGGCGCACCCCTGCCTCCTCCAGGGTCCGGGCCAGGGCGTACTCGACGGCGAACAGGGCGGGCTGGGTCAGCGCGGTGCGGTGGACGGCGGGGTCGTCGGCGAGGATCAGCTTCACGACGGACCGCTTGGTCCACGGCATGATCGCGGCGTCGGCCTCGTCGAGGAAGGCGCGGTAGCCGGTGGAGTTCAGATAGAGCCCGGAGGTCATCCCCGGGTGCTGGGAGCCCTGGCCGGTGAAGACGAACGCGGCGCGGATCCGGCTCTCGCCCTGGTCCACGTCCCGCATCGCGAGGAGGCCGGCGAGCTGCCGCACGGTGGGGTAGGCCCAGATGTCGTCGGGCTCGACGATCGGGCCGAACTCCTCCTCGATGTCACCGTAGAGGCTGAGGGCGGCGACCGAGTCGAGTCCTTCCTCGGCCAGCGAGACGGTCTCCTCCACCGGGCGGCCGATGTAGTGCGCGACCCGTTCGCTGAGCCACTCACGGTGGGCCACGGCGAAGTCGTCCTGAGCGCGGGGCGGTTGGTCCTGCATGAGTCTGCTCCCTGTCGGGCTCTGGGGCGGGGGGCGCCCGGGGGCGGTCGGGGGTTCGGGGGATGGCTGCGGGGCTTCGGGGCCCTGTCGGGTGGCCGCCCGATCAGAGGTCGCCCGACAGGGCTCTCAGGCGAGCGGCGAGCTGTAGAGGTCGTAGCTGCGGCGGTTGTGCAGCCTGGCCATGACCTCGTCAAGCACAAGGCGCTCGCAGTCGGCAGGGCGGTCGGGCAGCGGCAGCCCGAGCCGTCTGACCAGCCGGTACAGCACCGCGGTGGCCCAGGCAGGGGCGGCCAGGAAGGAGTCGACGCGGTCGGCGGGCGCGTTGCGCTGTTCGCGCCACACGCCGAGCGCGGCCGCCCCGGCGAGCACCAGGGTGTAGCGGTCGGCGAGGCCGAAGCTGTACGGGCTGGAGAGGGCCTCCCGGTCGCCCTGCGGCACCTTCTCGAACGCCTTCTTCAGATCGACGAGCTCCCCCGTGAGCGCACGGGCCAGAAAGCGCAGGATGGGGCCGCCCTCCCCCTCCTGGCCAGTCCCTCCCGCCGCTTCGAGCAGATCCGTGCAGGCGACCAGGGTCGCCGCGAGCGGGTCGCCGTCACCGAGCAGGACGGGCTGGGACAGGTCGAGCGCGGGCAGCGCCTCGTGCGGGCGGAACAGTCCTGGGGGCGGTTCGGGATCCGCGAACCAGGCGTGCCGTGCGAAGTAGGGCAGCTGCGGCAGGATGCTGACCTGCCGCCCGGCGCTGCCCGCGTGGCCCAGCGAGGTGACCGGAAGGTCGCGGCGCTGCTTCTGGAACATCCCGTACGCACCGTCCTGGGCGAACGTTTCCTCACCCAGCACCGAGGACATCTCGTCCATGCTCTCGGCCACCAGCTTGGGCGCCAGGTAGGCGGCGGCCGCCGCGTAGGCGCTCATCTGGCGGGGCAGCAGGTGCAGCGCTCTGGTCGCGACGAGGGCCAGGCAGTCGATGACCAGCAGGTCGAGGAAGCCGCCCGTGAGCACGTCGCGCACATGCTGCACGTCCAGGGACGAACGACCGTCGGCCCTGGGCCTGTCGGCGAAGCGCACGACGGTGCGCAGCGCGGTGTCCGCGCCGGCCAGCACGATGGACGGGATCAGTCCCCGGATGAGGAGCGAGGAGCGCAGCGACAGCTCGTAGCCGCCGCCGATCGCGCCGAGCACGGCGCTGTCGGGTACCGGGCACTCGGTGATCCGCAGGCCGCCGAACTCCGCGCTGCGCATGCCCGTGGTGGTGGTGCGGGCGAGGTCCTCGACCCGCTCGGCGGGCAGCTCGTCGCGGTCGAGGAGCAGCACGGTGTGGCTGCGCCCGCGTGCGGCGCCCTCCGTGCGGGCGAAGATGACGAGGCCGGTGGCGCGCGAGGCGTTGGCGATGGCGGACTTGCTGCCGTCGAGCACCAGGCCGCCGGGGACGACGCGCGCGGTGAACTCGTCGCGTACGAAGTCGTTGCCGTGGGCCACCTCGTGGCGGGCGACGGCGACGCGCCGGCCGCCGAGGAGCAGCCGGGCGGCGTATCTGCGCTGTCCGGGGTCGCCCGCGGTCCACACCGGGGTGGTGGCGAAGAAGCAGTTGAGCCCGTACCCGAAGCCGAGGGACGCGTCCCGGCGGAAGACGGGGCGCAGGACCCGGCCCAGTACGTCCATCCGCTCCAGCCGGCCGCCCACGTCTGCGGGCACGAACTCGGCGTTGAGGTCGAAGGTGTCCAGGACCTGTTCCGCATCGTGCAGCACCTCGCCCCCCGCGTCGGCGGCGAGCAGGGCGGCGGTGCCGAGCGGGTTCGCGGGGTCGTCGAGGGGACCGAACGCCTTCTCCAGGGTGTCGATCCGCTCCTGGGCCGTGGTCATCGCTGCCTCCCCGCCGCGAGCAGCAGCTCGACCTCCGGCTCGATCCGCTGGTGCAGCGGGGTGAGCTCACCGCGCAGGAACAGCCGGCGCATGGCCGCCCGCTCCACCTTGCCGCTCGTCGTCCGGCGTACGGTGCCGGGCCGTACGAGCAGCACCCCTGCGGTACGGATCTCGTACTCCTCGCTCAGGCGTTGCTGGACGGCGGTCGCGAGGGCCGCCAGGTCGATGTCGTACCTGCTGCGGGCGCGCAGCTCCTGGACGATGACGACGCGTTCGCGTGCGCCGGGCACCGCGAAGGCGGTGGCGGCTCCGAAGAGGCCACTGACCTGCTGCACCGTGCGCTCCAGGTCCTGCGGGTAGAGATTGCGTCCGGCGATGACGATCATGTCCTTGAGCCGGCCGGTGATGTGCAGCAGGCCGTCGTCGACGGCGCCGAGGTCGCCGGTGCGGAGGTAGCCGCCGCCACCGCCCTCGATACGGCAGTCGAAGGCCGCCGCGGTCTCGGCGGGGCGGGCCCAGTAGCCGGGCCCCACGCTCTCGCCGCGGACCCAGATCTCCCCGATCCGGCGGTCGGGCAGCTCCCGGCAGGTCTCCGGGTCGACGATGCGCACTTCGGCGGATGCGGCGGGGCCGCAGTGCACGAGGGTGCGGCCGGGACCGTCCGGGTCGGTGAGCCGGCCGGCTTCCAGCGCGGCCGCGTCGAAGGTGCGGGCGGCGGCGGGCGGTGCGGTGCGCGTGCCGGACACGATGAGGGTCGCCTCCGCCAGTCCGTAGCAGGGCGCCAGGGCGCCGGGCCGCAGTCCGGCCGGGGCGAAGCGCTCGGCGAACGCCGTGAGGGTGGCGGGGTCGATGGGCTCGCCACCGTTGACGGCGACCTCCCAGCGGGACAGGTCGAGGGCGGCGAGCTGCGAGTCGTTGACCCTGCGCACGCACAGCTCGTACGCGAAGTCCGGGCCGCCACTGACCGTGAGCCCGTAGCGCGAGATGGCCTCCAGCCAGTTCGCGGGACGCTTGACGAACGCGGCCGGCGACATCAGCACCGCGGTCCCGCCGAGCCACAGGGCGTGCAGGAGCTGGCCGACGAGTCCCATGTCGTGGTGGAGCGGCAGCCAGCCGCCCATCCGGATGCCGGGCCGGGTGCCGAGTGCCTCCTGGACGGCCCGCTGGTTGGCGAGCAGGCTGCGGTGGGTGACGGTCACACCGCGCGGGTCGCGGGTGGAGCCCGAGGTGTACTGGAGGTAGGCGACCGTGTCAGGTTCGGGCACGAAGGGCTGCCAGGCCTCGGGGGCGCCGTCGGCCGGCGCTTCGGCCGCCGGCCCGTCGGCCAGGAGACAGATGACGCCGCCGTGTCCGGTGCGGGCGAGCAGCTGGGAGACCTCGGCCGCCTCGTCGGTGGAGGTGAGCACGCAGACCGCGGCTGCCTCCTTGACGATGCCGGCGATGCGGTCGTCGTGGTGGCCGCGGCCACCGGGCGGCGCGACGGGCACGGCGACGGCTCCCGCGTACAGGCAGGCGAGGAAGCCGATGACGAACCGCTCGCGTGAGCGGTCCGCGATCAGCACCCGCTCCCCCGGTTCCACATGGCGGCGCAGTACGGCCGCCAGGGTGCGGGCCGAGCGGTCGAGTTCCGCGTACGCGATGGTCCGCGGGCTCAGACCGCCGTCGCGCTCGGTGAGAAGGATCAGCGCCTCCCGGTCCGGCGTCTCGGCGGCCTGGGCCTGCAAGTGTTCCGTAAAAGTCCGGTGCCCTCTCACGCCTCCCCCTCCCGTGTCGCGGCGCCGTCCCCGGGGACGGGCCACGGCTGGCTCTGCTGTGGGCAAGATAGGGGTGCGCCCTTGAGGGGACCTCGACCTCGCCCGTGGATGTACGGCGGATTCCGCTTCACGGTGCGGTCCAGGTGACCGGGTGCCGGTAGCCGCCACGCTTGACGGTCCATCCGGCGTAGGCCGCCCTGGTCTCGTCGTCCGGTTCGCCCGAGCGGCGGACCAGGGCGAGCAGTACGGCGGTCACAGCTGCCAGCTCGGCCTCGTCGGGCCGGCCGCGGAGCACGGTGATGCGCATCGGATTCGCCATGCCCACAGCCTGCTCCCACCTGCTCGAAGCGGGCTCGCGCCCGGGACGCGCCGGAGCCGAGGACCTGGTGGCCCTCGGCTCCGGCGTGGGTGGAGCGGGGTGCGGCGCGGGGTGTCAGCCCAGGACGCGTTCGTAGGCGATGTGCCGGGTGCGTTCCACGACGACGTCGGCGAGCTCGCGCATCTGCCGGGTCAGCGCCCTGTGTCCGCTGTCGGCCAGGGCGCCTTCGCAGGCGTCGGTGTCCCGCCACCACTGGATGCCGGTGTACACGTCGGGACGCAGGGTGGAGCGCAGCAGATCGCTGCCTCCGAAGCCGCCGAGCCGTCCGAAGTGCTCGTCCGTCTCGGCGAAGCACTGTTCGAAGTGCCCAGGGTCGCGATGGATACGGGCCCGGGTCAGGACCACGTTCTCCGCGCCGACCACGGCGTTCTCGTTCAGTTCCCGCGCCACGCTGACGGCCTGGTCCACCTCGGTGTCGGCCATCGGGCCGAGCTGTCTGACGTGGGCCTGGAAGGTGCCGTCGTGGACGGTGTTCAGGAAGCCCCGCATGGTCCGCCAGTGTCCGAAGTGCACGAAGACCTCGGGACGCTCGACGAGCTGGACGGTCACCAGGAAGTCGAAGTCCTCGCGTTTACGGAGGTACTGGGAGTGATCCCGGAACTCACGCTCGAACCTCTCGGTGTCGCCCTTCACCTCGAAGCGGTTGACCACGGTGACGGGTGTGTCCTGACTACGACTGTGCACGCGCTTCCTCCGCGAACTGCTTGGCGTGACGCAAAGTGGTGGAGCTGTTGGTACCGAGGGACCTGCGCACCAGCGCGCGTGCCTCGGCGAGGGTGGCTTCGGGCCCGAGCGCGGTGCGTACGCCCGCGGGGTCCAGGGTCACGGTGTGCCACGAGGTGGCCCTGACCGTGCCGTCTCCGAGTGACTCGATCACCCAGCGGCCGGTGTGGCCGGCCATGGCGACCGGCACCCGGAGCTGCTTGTAGACGATGACGTCCCGGTCCTCGAAGCAGACCCGGACCGAGGTGGTGTTGTGCGTGGAGCCGTCCGGGCTGCGGGTGTCCATGTCCATGTGCTGGATGCCCGGCTCGTCCTCGGTGAGGTCGAGCCGTGCCACGTGCGGCAGCCGCTCGGGCCACAGCTCGGCGCGGTCCAGGAAGGCGAACACGTCACCGGCCGCCCCGAACACGGTCTCGGAGTCGCTGAAGGTGAAGTGGAGTTCCTCGCGGGCGTCGCCCTGCTCTGCGGTGTTCTTGAGGGCGAGGAGCTCGGAGCGGCTGTTGGTGTCGACGGCGCTCTCGATCAGCTCCTCCGCGGCCGGGTCGCCGTCGACGGCCCGGTAGTCGTGCAGCAGGGTGACCCGGCTGGAGCCGTCCTCCAACTCCTGGACGCGCCATTCGCCTCCCATCGACGCGACGGGTGCGGCCGTGACGACCTGGCGGAAGGAGATGGTGCGGGCGGCCGGGTCCAGGACACGGCGCGAGGTCCACGTGCGGACCTTGTCACCGGCGACGGCCCAGATACGCAGGAGCTGCTCACCGCCTTCGGCGGGTGCCTCCTCCAGCACCTCGACGTGCACGGTCGGGCCGAACACCTGGGGCCACTCGGCGACATCGGCGACCAGTGCGTAGACGGCGGCGGGTGACGCCCCCACGGTGACGGAGTGCTCCGTGACATGGAGTGCTTCGGTTTCGGACGTAGCGGTCGGCGCCACGGCAGACCTTCCCTTCGACAGTCCGCGGCAAGGCGGATCACAAGGCTGACATGAAGTGGTGGAGCAGGACTGGAGAACCGGTGGACCGGGCTATGCCTCGGACCAGTCGGGGCGTTCGAGGATGTCCAGGACGGCGCAGCCCCAGCTGTATCCGGCGCCGACGCTGATCAGGACGCACCGGTCGCCGGGCGCCGCCCGGCCCGAGACCATCAGATGGTCGAGGCCGGCGAACTGGTCGCCCGCGCCGAGGTGTCCGACCGTGCGGCTGAAGTCCCAGGTGGTGCGGGCGGGATCGATGCCGAACGGCTTGTAGTAGATGGAGTTCAGGCGGCGTTGCCCGAAGTGCGGCAGCACCACCCAGTCGGCGTCGGCGAGTTCGCTGCCGGCGTCGGCCAGTGCCTGCTTGATGGCCGTCTGCTGGCCGCTGTGGGCGCGGGTGACGGCGTACGAGATCCCGGTGCGGCCGACGAAGGACCGCTTCGCGGCTTCGAAGTCCACGGGCATGCGGTGTCCGAACGGCGCCGTGGTGAACGGGTCGTCGCCGCGGTGCAGCGGCTCCAGCTCGGGGTCCGCGTGCGTCGCGAGCGAGACGAGCCGGGCGAAGCCGCCGCGCCGGGAGAGCACGAGCGAGGTCGCGCCGTCGGCGTACGGGGTGCCGGGGTCGGTGTTCCAGCGGTCGATGCCGGGGGCGCAGAACCGGTCGGCGGTGGTGAGCAGCGCTTCGCCGTGCCCGTGGCCCGCGGTGAGGTAGGCGGTGGCCAGATCGAGCGCGGCCAGGCCTCCGTTGGACATCTGCCGGATCTCGATGGCCTGGCAGGAGTTGCCGAGGGCCTCGCGCTGGATGTAGGAGGCGACGGGCCACAGGTCCTGGCCCTGGTGGTAGGTGTCGGCGTGCAGCAGCAGATCGACATCGCCGCCGTGCGTGCCGGCCCGCTGAAGGGCGGTCCGTGCGGCGGTCGCGGCCATCTCGGCGGCCGACTCGTGGGGCGAGTACGCCACCGATTCCATGCCGGCGCCCGCGGCCACCCGGGGCGGGCACGCCCCTGACGCGACCGCTTCGGCCACCGGGATGCGGGAGGGAAGCCGTGTGGAGGTCCCCCGTATGTAGACGTCTTCCAGACGCACTGTCACTCCAAGAGAGGTGAGTTCAGCCCGTTGCGGCGGCGGCCAGGGGCGGGGTGTCGTGGACCCGGCCGGGCGGTCCGTCGAGCAGGACGTAGTGGACGGCGTCCAGGAGCGCCTGCCAGCTGGCCGCGGTCGAGTTCCCGTCCACGCCGACGGTGCCCCAGCGGCGCTCGCCGTCCCGGTAGGAGACGAGCACCCGGGCGGCGGCGCCGCTGCCCGTCTCCCCGCTGAGCACCCGCACCCGGTAGTCCACCAGTTCGAGCCGGGCCAGGGCCGGGAAGCAGGGGTCAAGGGCCGTGTGCAGCGCGGTGTCCAGCGCGTTGACGGGGCCGTTGCCCTGGCCGGTCGCGGTGACGCAGCGACCGCCGACCAGGAGCCGTACGGTGGCCTCGGTGCGGACCTCGCCGTTCAGCACCCCGAACACCCCGACGGACCAGGACTCGACCTCGAAGGGGCGGGGCACGGGGCCGTCGGCGAGCTCCTCGCGCAGCAGCAGCTCGAAGGAGGCGTCCGCGGACTCGAAGCTGTAGCCGCTGTTCTCCAGCTCCTTCACCCGGGTCGCGGCGCGGGCCACCTCGTCGGAGCCCGCCGCCAGGTCGTAGCCCAGTTCACGCGCCTTGAGCTCGATCGACGAGCGCCCGCCCATGTCGGAGACGAGGGTGCGCATGGTGTTGCCGACCAGCTCGGGGGTGGTGTGCTGGTAGAGGTCGGGATCGACCCGCAGGGCGGAGGCGTGCAGACCCGCCTTGTGGGTGAAGGCCGAGCCGCCGATGTACGGCGCGGCCACGTCGCCGCCCACCTGGGTGAGTTCGGTGACGGCGCGGCCGGTCACGGCCAGCTCGCGCAGCTTCTCCAGCGGGATGACCTCGCGGCCCCGCTTGAGCACGAGGTTCGCGATGACGGTGAACAGGTCGGCGTTCCCGCACCGTTCGCCGTAGCCGTGTGCGGTGCCCTGCGCCTGGACGGCTCCGGCGTCCACCGCCGCCATGGTGTTGGCGACGGCGCAGCCGGTGTCGTTGTGGCAGTGGATGCCCAGCCGCACCCCGGTCAGGGCGAGTGTCTCGGCGACGACGGACCGCACCTCGTCGGGCAGTGAGCCGCCGTTGGTGTCGCAGAGGACGACGGTCTCGGCGCCGGCCTCCGCCGCGGCGCGCACCACGGCCAGCGCGTACTCGCGATTGAGCTGGTAGCCGTCGAAATAGTGCTCGGCGTCGACGAACACCCGCCGGCCGGCGTGCACCAGGTGGCGTACCGTCCCGCTGATCATGGAGAGGTTCTCGGCGAGCGTGGTGCGCAGCGCGTTGCGCACATGCCCCGTGTGGCTCTTGGCGACCAGGGTCACCACCGGGGTCTCCGCCTCCAGCAGGGCGCGTACCTGCGGGTCCAGGGGGGCGGGTACGCCGGGCCTGCGGGTGGCGCCGAACGCGGCGAGCACGGCGTTCTTCAGGCCGAGTTCGGTACGGGCGCGGCGGAAGAACTCGGTGTCCTTCGGCACGGCTCCCGGCCACCCTCCCTCGATGAAGCCCACGCCGAGGTCGTCGAGCCTTCGTGCGACGGCGAGCTTGTCCTCGACCGTCAGCACCATGCCTTCCTGCTGAGTGCCGTCGCGCAGGGTCGTGTCGTAGAGCTGGAAGCTCTGCTCAGCCATCGCCGCTCCCTCTGTCTGGTGTCTGCCGGCCGGCAGGGATGTGTCCCGACGGCGGTGGCCGGCTTCTCCGGCTGTGGTCCCCAGAGTCGGGCGGGTGCACGGAGGGCCGCTGGAGCCCAGGTCGACCCGGGCTGTGAGGGCGCGAGGAGGCGGCGGGAGCGGGACACACGGAAGCGGCGGTCCTGGACGGCGTGTTGCCGTCCGGGACCGCCGCTCGGTCACCGGGGTGGAGCTGTGGCGGGCCTCAGGAGATCGGGGCCGGCTCGGCGCCCTCCTCCTCGGCGTTGTCCTCGCGCAGCCTGCGCGGTACGGCGAACAGCAGGAAGAACACCACCACGGTGATCCCGATGAACACCAGCAGCAGGGTCTGGAAGCTGGCGGCGAAGGACGTACCGGTCGCGTCCGCCTGGTAGCCGTCGAGCACGGCGGCGACCTCGGGGTTCTGGAGCGGCTCGGTGGTGCAGCTCGGGGGTACGTTCGCGGGGTCCTTCTCGCTCGCGCGGTCCACCGCGCAGGAGCGGTAGGCCGTCGCGACGTCCTCCGCCTGGCCCGGTGTGACCCCGGCGACGGCGACCAGCTCCTTGCGCAGGTCGGGCAGCTGGTCGTCGATGCTCGCACCGGTGTTGCCCACCAGGCCGCCGAAGAAGACCACGCTGACCAGGGCGCCGCCGATCGCGAAGCCCAGCTGGGTGTTGGTGTTGACCAGGCCGGAGGCGGAACCCGCGTCCTTGTGGTCGACCTCGGAGGTCACGATCAGCGGCAGCGGGGTCGCCACCGTGCCGAAGCCGAGACCGATCAGGAAGAGCGGGATCGCGATCTTCCAGGAGGTGACGTCGCTGCCGTACTCCCCGGCGACCCAGAAGTACGAGGCGAGACCCGCGACCAGCACGATCGCACCGATCTGCATCGCCTTGCGGCCGAACTTCGGCACCAGGATCATCACGGACGACGTGGCGGTCAGGAAGGCGCCGACGCAGAACGGGAGGCTGGTGAGGCCCGCGCGCATCGGGGACCAGCCCTGGCCGATCTGCATGTAGAGCGTCCACCCGATGGTGAACATGCCCATACCGGTGTAGAAGATCAGGTTGACCGCGAGGCCCGAGGAGAAGCTGCGCGTGCGGAACAGGCCCAGCTCCACGAGCGGCGAGCCGTCCTTGCGGGTCTTGCGCTTCTGCCAGAGGACGAATCCGACGAGGACGGGGATCGACGCGACCATGGAGACGTACCCCAGCGGCGGCCAGCCGAGCTCACGGCCCTGGAGCAGGGGGAAGACGAGCATGACCAGGCCGACGGTGGCCAGGACGACCCCGAGCGTGTCCAGCTTGAGGGCCTGGGGCGCCTTGGACTCGGTGATCACCTTGGATCCGTAGACCAGGCCGAGCAGACCGATGGGCACGTTGACCAGGAAGATCAGGCGCCAGTCGAGGCCGAAGAGGTTCCACTCGACCATCAGACCGCCGAGGGCGAGTCCGAGGGTGGCCGCGAGACCGCCGACCAGACCGTGCAGGGCGAAGGCCGTGCCCCGCTCCTTGTTGGCGAAGGTGACGTGGATGATCGACAGCACCTGCGGGACCATGAGGCCCGAGAAGGCGCCCTGCAGGACCCGGGAAGCGACGAGCTGCCAGGGCTCCTGGGACACGCCTGCCGCCAGGGACATCGCGGTGAACCCGGCGACGCCGATCATGAACATCTTCTTGCGGCCGTAGATGTCACCGAGCCGGCCGCCGAGGATCAGCAGCAGGGCGAAGGCCAGCTGGTAACCGACCAGCACCCACTGGATGGCCGAGTAACCAGCGCCCAGGTCACGCTGCATGGAGGGAGCGGCGACGTTGGCGATGGTGCCGTCGAGCAGATCCATGAACGCGGAGACGAGCAGCACCAGCAGCGCCGCCCAGCGCTTCGGATCCAGCTTCACCGAGCCGGCATCCGTCTCCTTCCCTTTCACCTCCGTCTCCACGGACGGAGCCTGCTCCGAGGAAATAGCCATGGTGTACCTCTCTGAATCCGATTGCACGGGGGGTGTCCCGGCGGACCGGGAGCGGCCGGTCACGGCCTGCGGCCGTGAGGGTCCACTCCGCAGGATTCCGGTTGCCGGTGGAGTACCGCTGGAGTGCGGCTGAAGCGTGGGGCGGGAGCGGCGGGAGCGCTGCCCCGGAACCGCTGGTGCGGGTGGAGCGCGGCTTCGTCGACGCGCAGTACGGGAGTGACGCAGGCCTCCGTTTCCTCGAAGCGCCGGGCCCAGGTGTCCCGGTCGTGACGCAGGAACCGGTCGGCGAACGCCCGCCGCAGAGCAGGCCAGTTGTCCGTGTCCGACCGGTCCGGGAGATGTGCCTGACCGAGATCGAGGCCGTCCAGGAGAGCGGCGTAGAAGCGGTCCTCCAGGGCGCCGACGGCGACGTGGCCGCCGTCGGCGCAGGCGTAGCAGCTGTAGAACGGCGCGCCGCCGTCGAGCAGGTTCGCGCCCCGCTCGTGGCGCCACTGCCGGGCGTCGGCCATCGCGACGACCATGCCCAGCAGACTGTTCACCCCGTCCACGATCGAGACGTCGACGACCTGGCCGTGGCCCGAGGCCCGGCGCTCGTGGACCGCCGCGAGTACCCCGGCGACCAGATACATCGCGCCGCCGCCGAAGTCGCCCAGCAGATTGACCGGTGGCACCGGCGGCCCGCCCGCCTGGCCGGTCGCGTACAACGCGCCGGTCAGGGCGAGGTAGTTGATGTCGTGGCCGGGGGTGAGCGCGAGCGGTCCTTCCTGGCCCCAGCCGGTCATCCGGGCGTAGACGAGCCGCGGGTTGCGCCGCAGACAGGGCTCGGGGCCGATGCCCAGGCGTTCGGCGACCCCCGGACGGAACCCTTCGACGAGCACATCGGCCCCGTCCGCGAGCCGCAGCAGCTCCTCCCGGCCGGCCGGGTCCTTCAGATCGAGGGCGACCGGTGTTCTGCCCCGGTCCAGCTCCCGGTGCCAGTCGGCGAACGACCGCCTGCCGTCCGCCCGCTCGACCCGGACCACATCGGCCCCCAGGTCCGCGAACATCATGCAGGCGAAGGGGACGGGCCCGATCGCCGAGAGCTCCACGACCTTCAGGCCGTGCAGCGGTCCGGCCGTGGCGGATGGGTTCATCACTGCTCCTCCTGGTCACCGGTCGCGGGCTCGAAGGGTGCGGACCTGTGCTCGCGTGCGGCACGAGGCGGAGCGGAGCCGATGACGGGGCCCATGGGTTCCAGTCCGCCTCTAGGAAAGGTCCGTAGCGTCCCGCCGCACAGCGTCAGCTGGACCGGCCCCTCGAAGCTCTGGAGGAAACCCCGCATGAGTACGGCACTCACGCCCTTCCGCGTCGCGTTTCCCGACGCGGACCTCGACGATCTGAGGGACCGTCTGGCACACACCCGGTGGCCCGACGCCGAGACGGTGGACGACTGGTCGCAGGGTGTCCCGCTGGACTATCTGCGGGACCTGGCGGAGCGCTGGCGCACCACGTACGACTGGCGTGCCACCGAGGCCAGGCTGAACGCGCTCCCGCAGTACAGGACCGAGATCGACGGTCTCGGCATCCACTTCCTGCATGTGCGCTCGCCGCATCCGCAGGCAGTGCCGCTGCTCCTCAGCCACGGCTGGCCCGGCTCGGTCGTCGAGTTCCTGGAGCTGATCGGTCCGCTGACCGACCCGGAGGACCCGGCCGACGCCTTCCATGTGGTCGCCCCGACCCTCCCGGGATACGCCTTCAGCGACAAGCCCGCATCGACCGGCTGGACCGTCGACCGCACGGCAGCGGCCTGGGCGGAGCTGATGGCACGCCTCGGCTACGAGCGGTACGCGGCGCACGGCGTGGACTGGGGCTCCTTCCTCACCGGCGCGCTGGGCACCGTCGACGCGAAGCACCTGATGGGCATTCACCTGGTGATGCCGTTCGCCAGGCCGCCCGAGGAGCAGGTGGAGCTGGACGAGCGCGATCTGGCGGGCCTGGCGGCGCTCAAGGAGTTCCAGCAGAACGAGGGGGGCTACTCGGCGGTCCAGTCGACCCGCCCGCAGACCCTCGGCTACGGGCTCACCGACTCGCCGGTGGCCCAGCTGGCCTGGATGGTGGAGAAGTACCGGGCGTGGAGCGACCACGACGGGGACCTGGAGAAGGTGATCCCCGCCGAGCGTCTGCTGGACGCCGTCACGACGGCCTGGCTGTCGGGGACCGGCGCCTCCTCGTCGCGGATCTACTGGGAGAGCCACAACAAGATGGCGCTCGACCGTGTCGACGTCCCCACGGCCTGCTCGGTCTTCCCCCGTGACGGGCGGATGCCGCGTGCCTGGTGCGAGCACAGGTTCACCGATCTGCGCCGGTGGACGGACCACGAGCGCGGTGGCCACTTCCCCGCGCTGGAGCAGCCGGAGCTGCTCGTGGACGAGCTGCGTTCCTTCTTCCGGCCGCTGCGCTGACCGGACGCCCGAGGAGGCACCGAACATGACGTCCTGCCCCGCCGGCGCTCACGCTGAGCTGCCCGCCTTCCCCTTCCCGGGCTCCGGCTACGACGGCCCCGCCCCGCTCCTCGGACAGCTCGCCGCCGAGCGGCCCGTCCTGCGGGTCGACTGGACGGGCTCCGGCCACGCCTGGCTGGTGACCCGCCACGAGGACGTACGGGCCGTGCTGGAGGACACCCGCTTCAGCAGGGCGGCCTCCTACGCGCCGGACGCACCCCGGTTCAGCGGGCTGTTCCAGGCCCCGCCCGGCATGATCATCTCGCTGGACCCGCCGGACCACACCCGGCTGCGGGACCTCGCCGCGCAGGCCTTCTCGCCCGAACGCGTCGACGCGATGCGCCCCCGGGTCCAGGAGGTGGCCGGCAGGCTGCTGGACACACTGGAGAAGGAGGCGGACGGCGGGCCCGCCGATCTCGTCGCCGGATTCGCGGCCCCGCTGGCGATGACCGTCATCTGCGAGCTGCTCGGTGTCCCGGAGACGGACCGGGACCTCTTCCACTCCTGGGTTCGCCGCTTCGCGGATGTCTCGGCGCCCGAGGAGGAGTCCGCCGAGGGCGGCAGGCTGCTCGGCGGCTACATCGCGGAGCTGGTCGCGGACCGGCTCGGCAAGCCCGGCGACGACGTGCTGTCGGCGCTGGCCTGCGCACGCGCGGGCGAGGACCGGCTCTCCTTCGACGAGCTGGTGGGCCTCGGCTTCACCCTGCTGGGCGCCGGCTTCGACTCGTCGGCGGGCCAGATCGGGAACTTCGTCACCATGCTGCTCGCCCGGTATCCCGAGGTGTGGCACCGGCTGGGCGAGGAGCCCCGGGAGATCCCGGCGGTCGTCGAGGAGCTGCTGCGCATCGTCAATCTGAACGGCAACGACACCTCGGGCCTGCCCCGCATCGCCCTGGAGGACGTGACCATCGGGGGCACCACGGTGCCCAGGGGCGACGCGGTGTTCCTCGCCTTCGTCACGGCCAACCGCGACCCCGCCGTCTTCCCCGACGGCGCGCGGGCCGACTTCGGCCGCTCCGACAATCCGCATCTCGCGTTCGGCCACGGCATCCACCGCTGCCTGGGCGCGCCGCTGGCCCGGCTCGAACTCGCCGTAGCCCTGGAGGAGATGACCCGCCGCTTCCCCGACGCCCGGCTCGCCGTCCCGGAGTCCGAACTCCCCTGGCGTGCGGGCGACGTCAACCACAACCTGTCCCGTCTCCCCCTCTACCTGCGAAGGAGCACCGCATGACCGCCGATCAGCTGCCGGCGACCAGCCGGGAGGTCCGGCTGGCCTCCTATCCCGAGGGCGATGTGGCCCTCGACCACTTCGAGCTCGCCGAGTCGGAGCTCTCCGAGCCCGGCGAGGGCCAGGTCGTCGTCCGCAACGACTGGATGACCCTGGGATCCGTGGCCAGGGACCAGATGAATCCGCACACCACCCTGCCGATCCCGGTGTTCCAGCCGGGTGTCGCCATGTGGGGCAGGACCGTCGGGACAGTCGTACGCTCCAACAGCCCGGACCTGGCCGTCGGTGATCTGGTGGAGCACTTCTCGGGCTGGCGCGACTACGCCGTGGGCACCGCCCACGAGTTCTTCAGGCGCGACCGCTCCCTGCTGCCGTCGTCCGAGTACTTCCTGTCCCAGGGGCCGACCGCCTGGCACGGCATGGCGGAGACCGCGAAGGTGAAGGAGGGGGACGTCGTCTTCGTCTCCGGCGCCACCAACGGCGTCGGCGCCCTGGCCGGCCAGATCGCCAAACTGCACGGCGCGGCGAAGGTCATCGGCAGCACCGGGTCCAAGGAGAAGATCGACTTCCTGGTGAAGGAGGTCGGCTTCGACGCGGCCTTCGACTACCACGACGGGCCGGTCGCCCAGCAGTTGGCCGACCTGGCCCCCGATGGCGTGGACGTGGTCTTCGACAACGTCGGCGGCGAGCAGTTCGAGGCGGCCGTGCAGGTCGCCTCCCGTGGGGCGCGCATCGCGCTGTGCGGGGTGCTGGCCGGCCAGCACGGCGACGACGGCGGCAGCCCCCGGCTGCCCCTGATGTCGGCGATCACCAAGGACCTCACGCTCCGCGGCTTCGCCACGATGCACACCCCGGACCAGATCGACGACTGGAACGCCCGGTTCGGGGCGTGGCTGGCCGAGGAGAGGATCGTCTTCCCGCACACGGTCGTGGAGGGCGGCGTTCCCGCGCTCCCCCAGGCCTTCGTGGACCTGCTGGGCCGTCGCTACAGCGGCACCGTCCTGGTCAGGCTCGGCGGCTGACGCCTCCGCTGCCGGCCGTGGACCGCCGTCGGTGCCCCGGGTCCCTGCGACCCGGGGCACCGACGGCGTTGCCGCGCCCGCGCCCTTCGAGAGCCCCCCGCACCCTTCAGAAGAGGACCGTCAGTCATGGCCGCACCCGCCCCGGACGTACTGGACCACGCACAGCTCAACCGGGCCCTGCTGGCACGCCAGTTGCTCCTGGAGCGTTCGGATCTGGGCGCCGTCGACGCGGTGGAACACCTGGTGGGCATGCAGGCCCAGGCGCCCAACCCTCCGTACATCGGTCTGTGGACCCGGCTGGCGCGCTTCCGGACCCTGGATCTGGCGGCCGGGGTGCAGAGCCGGGAAGTGGTGCGTCTTGTGCTGATGCGCGGGACCATCCATCTGGTGTCCGCCCGGGACTGCCTGCGTCTGCGGCCGGTGCTGGCCGAGTCGCTGGAGCGTTCGCTGAAGGGCACCTTCGGGCGGAAGCTGGCGGGGCTCGACCTCGCCGATGTCGTGGCGCTGGGGGTGGAGGCCGTGGAGAAGGAGGCCCTGACCCTGGGCGCCCTCGGGACCGTACTCGCGGAGCGGTGGCCGGACCATGACGCGTTCGCCCTGGCCAACGCCGTACGCAATCTGGTGCCGCTGGTCCAGGTGCCGCCGCGCGGGCTGTGGGGCGAGAGCGGCCAGGCCGCGCACACCACGGCCTCGTCCTGGCTCGGCCGCGGTCCTGACACGGATCCGGACCCGGGCGCGGTGGTGGAGCGGTATCTCGCCGCCTTCGGCCCGGCCTCGGTGAAGGACATGCAGGTGTGGTCAGGGATGACCCGCCTCGCGTCCGTCGTCGGGCGGCTCGGTACCCGTCTGCGGGTCTTCCGCGGGACCGACGGGCGCACGCTCTACGACCTCCCCGACGCGCCGAGGCCGGCACCCGGGACCCCGGCGCCGGTGCGCTTCCTGCCCGACTTCGACAACATCCTGCTGTCGCACGCCGACCGCTCACGCGTCATCACCGAGGAGCGGCGCCGGCATGTCTTCACCCGGAACGGTCTGATCAGGCCCACCTTCCTGGTGGACGGGGAGGTCGCCGGCATGTGGCGCGTCGACCGGGAGCGGGGAGCCGCCCGACTGGTCCTTCAGCCCTTCTCGCCGCTCCCCCGGTCGGTGCGGGACGAGCTGACCGACGAGGGCGGGCGGCTGCTCTCCTTCGCGGCGGCGGACTCCTCCTCGCAGGACATCGTGTTCGACGGGCACCCCTGAGTCAGGGCCGCCCTGACCCGGGGCGCCAGGACCCGAGTCGGATCCCGGCCCCGTCCCCGCCCGCTCCGCGTCCGCTCGACCGGCACCCCAGCCCCGTTCGGTGTACTGGCGACCCGGCCCCGCCACCATGCCGTCACACCGGCCGAGAGAGGGAACTCCCATGTCGGACCAGCCTTTTGCCGAACGGACCGTCGTCGTCACCGGAGGAGGCACCGGCATCGGCCGCGCCTCCGCCCTGGCCTTCGCCGGCCTCGGCGCCCGTACCGTCATCATCACCGGCCGCCGCGAGGACCGGCTCGCCGAGGTCGCCGCCGGGCACCCGGCCATCGTTCCCGTCACCGCCGATGTGACGACGCAGGCCGGGGCGGACGCCGTCGCGGCCGCGGTGAAGGACCACGGCGGCGCGCTGGACGTCCTGGTGCACAACGCGGGTGTCTTCCGCTTCACGCCCCTCGCCGCACTGGATCCCGACACCGCGCGTGAGGTGCTGGAGACCAACGTCCTCGGACCTGTGCTGCTGACCCGCGAGCTGCTCCCGCTGCTGCGCACACCCGGCGGCAGCATCGTGCTGGTGTCCAGCAGGGGCGGGCACAACCCGGGCCCGGAGAGTTCGCTGTACTCGGCGAGCAAGGCGGCCGTGCACAGCTTCACCCGGAGCTGGGCGGCCGAGCTCGCCCAGCAGGGCATCAGGGTCAACGCCGTCGCCCCCGGCTTCGTACGCACCGACGCCTATCTGGCCAACGGCCTCTCGCCCGAACAGGTGGAGGGGCTCTTCGCCGGTGTCGCGCAGTCCGTGCCGCTCGGCCGGATCGCGGAGGCCGAGGAGATCGCCACCTGGGTGACCCGGCTCGCCGAGCCCTCCGACTCCCTTGTCACCGGTCAGATCCTGACCCTGGACGGCGGCATGGACGTGGCCGCACGCTGAGCGCCGTACGTCTCGAACCCGTACGTCTCCACCCGCGCACACCGCAGGAACAGCCGCACAGCCGTGCGTCGCACCATCCGCGTGTCATCACCTTTTACGGACCGGAGAGGATCGATCCCCTGTGACCATCAGTGACCTGGAGTCAGCCGCCGCCCCCGCCGAGGCGGAGGCGTTCCCGTACAAGCGTCAGTGCCCGTTCACTCCCCCGCGGGCCTACACCGAGATGGCCGAGAAGGACGTCTCGCAGGTCACGCTGGACGGGTCCGGCCTGCGCATATGGACGGTGACGGGCTATCAGACGATACGTGACCTGCTCACCGACCCGCGTCTGAGCGCGTCCCGCAAGCACGACAACTTCCCCTTCTACTTCGTCGCGCCGCCGGAGTACCGGACGGAGACGTCCTTCATCGGCTACGACGGCCAGGCCCACAGCAGCACCCGCCGCAAGGCCGCGCTCACCTTCACCCACCGGCAGGTCCAGCGGCTGCGTCCGCGCATCGAGGAGATCGTCGACGACCACCTGGACCAGCTGCTGGCCCTTCAGGCCCCGGCCGACTTCCACCGTGTCTTCTCCCTCGCCGTGCCGATGACGGTGATCTGCGAGCTGCTCGGCATCCCGCAGGACCAGCACGAGTTCTTCATCAAGCACGGCACCGCGCTGCTCGGCGGGCACAGCTCCACCGAGGAGCGGCAGGCCGCGATCGTCGAGGTGAACGCGTACATCAGCGAGCTGATCCAGCTGAAGAAGGCGGAGCCGGGCGAGGACCTGCTCAGCCGGGCGATGGCCGATTACGAGGAGTCGGGCGAGGAGTACACCGACCGCGACCTGTTCAACATGGTCCGCCTCCTCATGAACGGCGGCCACGAGACCACCGCGAGCCAGATCTCGCTGGGCACGGCCTGCCTGCTGGAGAACCCGGACCAGCTGGAGCTCCTGATCAACGACCCCTCCCTGGTCAAGCCGGCCGTGGAGGAGCTGGTCCGCTTCGCGACCATCGGCGACACCGCCGTGCCGCGGGTCGCCCTGGAGGACATCGAGGTGGCCGGCCAGACCATCCGCAAGGGCGACGGCATCCTCTGCCTGGGCCTGGCCGCCAACCGCGACCCCGAGGTCTTCCCCGAGCCGGAGAAGCTCGACATCCGGCGCGGCAGCCGCAAGCACCTCGGCTTCGGGCACGGCGTCCACCACTGCATCGGCGCGGACCTGGCCCGGCTGGAGCTGGAGATCGTCTGGAGCAAGCTGTTCCAGCGCGTTCCGACGCTGAAGCTGGCCAAGCCGTTCCTGGAGATTCCCCGCAAGGAAGGCGCCGTGATCTACGGCCTGTGGGAGCTGCCGGTCACCTGGTGACCGGATGCGGCCGGCCGGGTGCCGGCGCGCAGGACAGGGGCGGTGCCGTCCGGGGAGGACGGTGCCGCCCCTCGCCGTGGGTACGAACGCACCGGCCCGGCGGGTCCGTACCTGCGGGCACGACGGAGCTACCGTCCGGGACGTACCTGCGGGCACGACGGAACGCCCGGCCGGTTCGTACCGGCCGGGCGTTCCGTCGTCCTGTCGTCGCTCAGGCGTCCGCGGGAAGGTCCGGACGCGGGGTCAGGCCCGTGCACGAGGAGCGCGCGGGCGGCAGGACGCCGTCGACCAGATAGCGGTGGACGACCTCGTCCACGTGCGGGTTGCCCCCGAGCACGTACACCTCGTGCTCACCGGAGTCCTCGACCGTGAGCAGATGGTGTCCGAGCAGCTCGGCCATCGCCACGCCGCCGTCGTAGTGGTCCATGGGATCGCCGTCGGCCTGCACGATCAGCCCCGTCGGATAGCCGTCACGGGTCAGCGCGACCGGCTCCTCGGGGGCCTCGAACGCACGGAACGCCCCTACCCACGGCGAGGCCCGCAGGACCCCGTAGCCGTACGGGAAGCGCTTACGGAACTCACGCATGTCCTGGTAGTAGACCTCCAGGTCCGCCGGCCAGGCGTGCTCCAGCGTGATGGCCTCCAGGACGCCGATGCGCAGGTCGCCCTCGCTGTCAGCGGGACGCCAGGTGCCCTGTTCGGCAAGCAGCTCACGGCAGGCGTCCTGGTCGGCGTCGACCGCTGCCCGGCGCACCCCGGCGACCAGGACGGCGAGCCCGTCCCACCGGCCGCGGTCGGCGGCCCTGTTGCCCACGGCCCCGTCGAACAGGGTCCGCAGCCGTACGGATTCCTCGGGAAGCGACTCCAGGGCGGTGACCGCCTCCTCGACGGTGGTGAGCACCTGCTCCGCCGACGCACCGATGCCGAAGGTGTTCTGCCGCGCGCCCACCCACCCGGCCCACAGCTCGACATTGCGCTGCACCGCGTCGCCCTGCTGGAGGAACTGCTCGCGCCAGGTCCAGTGCGGCCCGACGCAGGAGTCCAGCACCAGCCGGTCGAGGCCACCGGGGAAGAGGCTGCCGTAGACGGCCCCGACGTAGGCGCCGTACGCGTAGCCGACGAAGCTGATCCGCTCCTCGTCCAGCACCGCCCGGATCACGTCCATGTCGCGGGCGGTGTTACGGGTGCTGATGTGCGGGCGCAGCTCACCGCCGCCCCGTGCACAGGCCTCCTCACGCAGCCGCATGTCCTCGGCGATGCCGGCGAAGGCGGTGTCCGGCGGGCGGGAGTCGAACGGCTGGGCCGGTACGGCGACTTCGGCGTGGAGCTGGGTCGAGTCGCCGATGCCCCTGGGGTCGAAGCCGATGAGGTCGTAGACCTCCTGCAACGGCGTGCCCGCATAGCGTCCCGGCAGGTCCTTGCCACCGCCCCAGTCGCCGCCGGGGCCTCCGTTGACGGCCAGCAGAATGCCGCGCCGCCGCGCCGGGTCCGTGGCGCGGCGGCGGCTGAGGGCCAGCGTGATCCGCTCGCCCTCGGGGTCGGCGTAGTCGCGGGGGACCTCGATCGTCGCGTGCTCGACCTGGTCCTTGTCGGGTGCGGGCGACCATCGCGGTCGCTGTGTGTGGAACTGGCTCACCACCGCAAACCTCCGTTCTCGTCAGGCCGCCACCTTCTCGGTGTCGCCTAGAGGGGTGCTGGACTGCTTCCGGACCGGCACGAACAGGGCCGCCACCAGACCCGCCACGGCGAAGACCCCGGCCCCGGTGAGGGCCAGGCCGTAACCGGAGGCGAGCGCGTCGGTGGGGGTCGCGCCTTCGGCCGCACGGGAGTCGATTCGGGCCGCGGACAGGGCGGCGAGGGTCACCAGGCCGACGGCGCTGCCGAGCTGGCGTGTGGTGTTGAGCAGTCCGGAGGCCAGACCGGCCTGGTGGGCGGGGAGCCCGGCCGTGGCGGCGTTGGTCGTGGCGTTCAGCACGGCGCCCATACCGAAGCCGAGGAGCGTGGCGGGCCCCAGCACGTCCCCGGTGTAGGTCGATCCCGCGTCCACGGCGGAGAGCCAGAACAGCGCGGTGCCTGACAGTGCGAGGCCGCCGAGCAGGATCGGGCGCGGGCCGGTCCTGGGCACCAGCGATGCGACACCCCAGCCGCCCAGTGCGATCCCGAGCGAGAGGGGGAGGTAGCTGAGACCTGTGCGCAACGGGCTGTAGTGGAGCACCTGTTGGAGGACCAGCGTGAAGAAGTAGAAGGTGCTGAAGAGTGCCGCGATGCCGAAGAAGGCCACCAGGTTGGCGGCGGTGACCGAGCGGTTGCGGAAGACGCCGAGCGGCACCAGGGGGCTGGTGGCGAACCTGGCCTGGATCACCAGGAAGACGGCGAGCAGTGCGGCACCGCCGAGCAGCGGGGCGAGCACCCGGGCGGATCCCCAGCCGTGCACATGCGCCTCGGAGACTCCGTACACGGCGGCCATGAGGCCGAGTGTGACGGTGACCGCGCCCGGCAGGTCGAGCCCGCGTCCGGCGCCCGTCCTGCGGGGGCGGGTCTCCGGCACGACCCAGCGGACCGTGGCGAACAGGAGCAGTCCGATCGGTGCGTTGACCAGGAAGATCCAGCGCCAGGAGAACCACTGGATGATGACACCGCCGGCCAGCACCCCGATGGCTCCCGCGGCTCCGGACACCGCGCTCCACCACCCGAAGGCGCGTGCTCTCGCGGCGGGTTCGGTGAAGGTGGTGCCCAGCACGGTGAGGGTGGCGGGGGCCATGACGGCCGCTCCGAGGCCCTGGAAGGCGCGGGCCAGCACCAGGGTCACCGGGGCGTCGGCTGCTCCCCCGACCACGCTGGCCAGGGTGAACAGGCCGACGCCGAAGAGGAAGACGCGGCGCTGGCCGAAGAGGTCGGCGAGTCTGCCGCCGAGCAGCAGGAAGCCGCAGACCGCCACCGTGTAGGCGTTGTTCACCAGCTGGAGGTTGTGCGCGTCGAAGTGCAGGTCGCCCGCGATGACGGGCAGCGCCACGTTCACCACCGAAGCGTCCAGCACGTTCATGAACTGGCCCAGGCAGCAGGCCGCCAGGATGAGGGGCAGCCGGTGGCCTGAGCCGCCCCTGCCGGGTGGGGAAGCCGTGTCCTGTATCCGCTCGGTCACTGTCATGCGGGCACGCTGCGCCGGTCCGATCGGCCGGGGCTCGACCTTCGGTGGTGGCCGGGTCGAGCCCGCCGGGGGAAGTCGAGAAGCGCTCCACCGTGCCTGCAGGGAGCTGTCCCACAGTCCGTGCCGTACCTCCGCACGGCCGGCCGATATTCCACTAGGAGAGCTCGCCATGGCCAAGATCACCTACAAACATCCGAACGGAACCGTCACCGTTGTCGACGTCGAGGCCCCGAGCACGGTCATGCGCGGTGCGAAACTCAACAACGTCGACGGCATCGAGGCCCAGTGCGGCGGCTCCGCCCAGTGCGGTACCTGCCACGTCTACATCGACCCGGCGAACACGCTGCCGCTGCCCGCGATGGACTCCGTCGAGGACGACGTGCTGTACGGCACGGCCTGCGAGCGCTCCGACACCAGCCGGCTGAGCTGCCAGCTGCCGGTCTCGGACGCGATCGACGGGCTGCTGGTCCACCTGCCCGAGGCGCAGAGCTGATGGCCGCCGAATCCGTCGTCGTGGCGGGTGCGGGGCAGGCCGGGTTCGAGACCGCCGTCGTCCTGCGCAGCCGCGGTTTCCAGGGGCGCATCACCCTCATCGGGGACGAGCCGGAAGGGCCAGGCCAGCGGCCTCCGCTGTCCAAGGGCTATCTGGACGGCTCGGTGTCCGCCGAGGAGATCGCGCTGCGGCCGCCGTCCTTCTACGCCGGCCAGGACATCGAGCTGATGGCAGGTCACCGGGTCGCCTCGATCGACCGTGAGCGCCGCACCGTGCGTCTGGAGTCGGGGCTGCGCCTGCCCTACGGCGCCCTCGTACTGGCGACGGGCAGCCGCCCCCGCACGCTCCCGGTGCCCGGCGCCTCCCTGGCCGGGGTGCTGACGCTGCGCGACCTGGCCGACGCCGAGGACCTGCGGCTGCGGCTGGCCGGGCCCTCCCGCAGGATCGTCGTGGTCGGCGCGGGGTTCATCGGCCTGGAGGTCGCGGCCACCGCCCGCAAGCTCGGTCACGAGGTGACGGTCGTGGAGGCGCAGCCACGCGCCCTGACCCGGGCACTCACTCCCACGATGTCGGAGCGGATCGTCGCCGAGCACCGTGCCGCCGGGGTCCGTGTCCTGCTGGGCCGCGAGGTGTCCGCGCTGTACGGCGACGAGTCGGGCCGGGTCCAGGTGATGGAGCTGAACGGCGGTGAGCGGATCGCGGCCGAGCTGGTCGTGGTCGGCATCGGCGTGGTGCCCCGCACCGATCTGGCGCTCGCCGCGGACCTGCTGGTCGGCGACGGCGTCGTGGTCGACGACCGGCTGCGGACCGCCGACCCCGACATCTACGCACTGGGCGACTGCGCCCGCTTCCCCAGCCCGCACGCCGGCCGTCACATCCGCCTGGAGTCGGTGCAGAACGCCACCGACCAGGCCCGGTGCGTGGCCGCCGGGATCTGCGGCGATCCGGTGCCGTACACCGCGGTGCCCTGGTTCTGGTCCGAGCAGTACGCGCTGCGGCTCCAGATGGCGGGGCTCACCTCGGACCATGACGAGGCCGTGACCGTGGGCGATGTGGAGGGCGGGCGCTTCTCCGTCCTCTGCTTCCGCGAAGGGCGCCTGATCGGCGCCGAGTCCCTGAACCGTCCCGCCGACCACGGCATCACCCGCCGGCTGCTGGCCGCGGGCACGGACCTCTCGCCCGCGACGGCCGGCCGGCCTGGCTTCGACCTCAAGACCTACACCCGTCCCCCCACGCCTGTTCGGAGCAACGCACACACCCAGGAAAGGCAGACCGTCCATGTCTGAGAACCTCACGTCGCCGGAGCGCCCGGCGCCGACCGTGTCACGCCGGTCGCGTCCGGCCACCCTGCGGATCCTCGGGATATGGCTCGCGGTACTCGCGGTCCTGGCCGGGGTCGGCACGGCGAGCGCGTCCGCCGGGGAAACCTCCCGCCACCGCTCGGCGCCCACGAGCCTGGAAGGCGTCTGGGACCTGACGGTGACCGTCCACGCCCCCGACGGCCCGGCGACGACCACGCCGCGCTTCACCTTCAGGGCGGACCACCAGCTTTCGGCGGAGGGCCCGCCGGAGGAGGACGGCGCCCCGCAGTACGAGGCCCAGGGCTTCTGGAACGAGAAGGAGGACGGCACGTTCGCCTTCTACGTCACCCACCCGGGCCGTGACGACGGCGCCATCCTGGGCAGCGTCCAGGCCGTGCACATGGGCAAGATCACCGGCACGCACTTCAGCTCGGTCGCCTACGCCTTCGTCACCACGAGCGAGGACGGCGCCCCGGAGGGCCCGATCGACGTGGACACCACGGCCACCTGGGTGTCCCCGCTGCCCGCGTCCTGATCTCCCGCACCCCCTGACCGACCGGCGCCCGCGCCCGGCTCCCACGAGCCGGGCGCGGGCGCGGCTCGTCCAGGGCTCGAGCGGCACCGGCTAGCGTCGGAACCACCGTGACCACCCGCTCACCCTGTGCAGATGGAAAGAGGCGAGACATGACCTCGTTCGACGCTGGAGCCCCCTGCTGGGCCGATGTGACCGTGCCCGATCTGGAAGCCGGCAAGCGCTTCTACGGCGAACTGTTCGGCTGGACCTTCGAGGCCGGCGCCGAGGAGTTCGGCCACTACACACCCGCGCTCAAGGACGGCAAGAACGTGGCCGCGCTGGCCCCCGCCAGGGACGGCGCGCCCGCGGCCTGGAACCTCTACCTGGCCACGGCCGACGTCGAGGACCTGGCCGAGCGGATCGGCAAGGCCGGCGGCAAGGTGACCGCGGGCCCCCTCGCGATCGCCGACGCCGGCACGGTGCTGGTCTCGACCGACCCGGGCGGTGCGTCGTTCGGCGCCTGGCAGCCCGGCAGCCGGGACGGCTTCGAGCTGAAGGGCGCCCCGGGCTCGTTCTTCTGGCCGGAGATCTACACCCGCGACAAGGCCGCGGTGGACCCCTTCTACGAGGGCGTGTTCGGCTACGAGGGGCAGCAGGTCTCCGAGGGCGAGTTCGACTTCAAGCTCTGGTCGCTGCCGGGAGCGCCGTACCCGGTCGCCGCGCGCCTCCAGATGGGCTCGTACATCCCCTCCGAGGTCCCGGCGCACGCGCTGGTGTACTTCTCCGTCGAGGACACGGACGCCACCGTGGCGAAGGTACGGGAGCTGGGCGGGGACGTGAGCCGTGAGCCGTCGGACAGCCCGTTCGGCCGCTCCGCGCTGGTCTCCGACGACCAGGGCGCCAGGTTCGCCGTGATGGGCCCCGTCAAGGACGCCGGCTGACACCCGGCCACCGACAGCACGGGAACGGTCCCGGACGCCCTTTCGCGGGCGTCCGGGACCGTTTCCGTGCGCCACCGGGGTGCCACCCGTGTGCCGGGTCCGCCGCGCACGCGCGAGGGCCGGTCCCCGCCGTGGCGGGAACCGGCCCTCGGACGCGGTAGCTGTCTCTGCCGCTGTCAGTCGCCCCGTACCACCGGGAGGCTGGTCAGCGTGTGGTTGATCTCCCCGTTGTGCCAGGGCAGTTCACTCTCCGGCACGTCCAGCCTCAGGTTCGGGAAGCGCCGTACGAGGCCCTCGATGGCGATCTCCATCTCCATGCGTCCCAGGTGCTTTCCCAGGCAGTGGTGAACCCCGTGGCCGAAGGAGATGTGCGGGTTGCGCTCACGGCCGAGGTCGAGGCGGTCCGGCTCGTCGAAGACGTCCGCGTCCCGGTTGGCCGAGGCGAGGGAGAGGAGTACGGCGTCGCCCTTGGGGATCGTCACGTCGCCGACCTCGATGTCCTCGGCCGCGATGCGGGGGAAGCCCGAGGTGTCGGTGGCGAACAGGTTGACGTGCCGCAGGAGTTCCTCGACCGCCTTCGGGATGCGGGAGCGGTCCTCGACCAGATGGCGCCACTGCTCCTGGTGATCGACCAGCAGGGCGAGCACGGAGTTGGCCAGCTGGTTGGCGGTGGTGTCGAAGCCGGCGCCGATCAGGGTGAAGCCGAAGGTGACCAGCTCGGGCTCGCTGAGCCGGTCGTTGTCGTCGCGGGCCGCGATCAGCTCGGACAGCATGTCGTCGGAGGGGTTGGCGCGCTTCTCGGCGATCAGCCCGACGATGTACTCGCTGAGCTTGCCCAGCGCGTGCAGCGAGGCCTCGCCGCCGGCCCGGTCGTCGACGGTGGCGAAGGCGCGCGCCCACTGCTCGAACTCCCGCAGGTCCTCGGAGGGTACGCCCAGGAGCTCACCGATGACGGTCAGCGGGAGCGGCACCGCGAGCTGCTGGACCAGGTCCACGGTCCCGTCCTTGGCCTCCATGTCGTCCAGGAGCCCGTCGGTGACCCGCTGGACGTTCTCCCGCATCCGCTCGACCCGCCGCATGGTGAAGGCTCCCGCCACCAGCTTGCGCAGCCGGGAGTGCTCGGGGGCGTCCAGCGAGATGATCATCTCCGGGGTGGTGTGCATGGTGCCGCCCACCCGCGGGGCTCCCTCGCCACAGGCCTGGGCGCGGCTGAGCCGCGGGTCGGCGGACAGCCGGCGGACGTCCTCGTAACGGGTGATCAGCCAGGCGTCGACACCCCCCGCGGTGGGGACCTTCGCCACCGGCTGTTCGGCACGCAGCCGGCTGTAGGCGGGCGCCGGGCCCCGGTAGCTCGACCCCTCGAAGGGGAAGGTGTGGGCCACCGGGCAGCCGGTGCCCTGGGGCGCCGTCTCCTGGGTGGCTGTCTCCTGGGTGACTGTCACGATGAAAACCTCCGCTTGGGGCGTTACCGGTCGGGGCCAACGTACGTACGGCCGATGGAGGCCAAGTCGCCCGCGACTGGAGCGGGTCGGCGGTGGCGCGACGGGGACGGTGAGGAACGCGACGGGTGGGGGCGCCCGGAACCTCCCGGACGCCCCCACCCGTGCCTTCGGCCGAACCGCTTACTCCGCGGGGCCGAGCAGCACCGCCGAGTAGTTCTTGCGGGCCGCCGTGTCGTACTGGAGCGCGACATGGCTGGTCGCGGACGTGATGTCCCGCCAGAACCGCTGGAGCGCGTGCCCCTCGCCGAGACCGCCCGTGCCGGCCGCGCTCACCAGGAGCGCCACCGCCTCGCGCAGGCTCTCGGCCGCGTAGGTGGCGTTGCGCTCGTTGCGCGCCATGTGCTCGGTCGTGAACAGCCGCTGGTCCAGGACCTGGGCGTTCTGCTCGACGAGGCCCCGCGCGGCGTCGATCCGGCCGGAGGCGCGGACGAAGGTCAGCTCGGCGGTCTGGTTGCGCCGCCTTCCGGTGACCGATCCCGCGGCTGCCTCCAGCGCGCCGGCCGCCGCGCCGACGACCGGGGCGATGAACGTGAGTCCGCCGACGGCCTGGAAGGGCACGTTGTGCGCGGCGACACCCGACGTGGCGTTGCGCCCCGTGAGCATGTCGGCCCTGTCGAAGGACAGATGGGCGGGCACGAACACGTCGTCGACGACGACGGTGTGGCTGCCGGTGGCCCGCATCCCGACGCTGTCCCAGGTCTCCCGCACGCTGTACGAGCCCCTGGGCAGTGTGAAGAAGCGCAGTTGCGGCGGTCCCTCACCGCCCCCGACCGCGCCGCAGAGCATGACCCAGTCGGCGAAGTCGATCCCGCTGACGTAGGCCCACTGGCCGGTGACACGCCAGCCGCCGTCCACCGCCCTGGCCCGCCCGGCGGGCATCAGACCCGTCGCCACGACCGTGTCGGGGCTCGCACCCCACAGCGCCTGGTGGCCCTCCTCCGGCAGGTGCGCGGCGAAGCGCGCCGAGTAGGCGGCGAGCGAGGCGCACCACGCCGAGGCCGCACAGCCCTGGCCGACGGAGATGACGGCGCGGGTCAGCTCGTCGAAGGAGCCCTCCGCGCCGCCGAACCGCGCGGCGACGAAGTGCCGGGCGAAGCCGGCCTGCCGTATCGCGTCGGTGACCTCGCGGGACAGGACGCGTCCGGTGTCCGCGTCGCCGGCGTGCACGGCGGCCAGCAGCCGCAGCCGGTCGGCCGCCTCGACAAGCCCCGTGCCCGTGGCGGCCGCGCCCTCGATGACGCCGGTGTCGACGCTCATGCTCCGGCCCCGTTCGCGACGGCCTGGGCGAAGCGCTCCAGCGTCTCCCCCGGGCTGGGACCGTCCAGGGCCTTGAAGATCCGCTCGGCGCCCGGGCCGTGCTGGTCCAGCTTGACGTGGGCGAGCGACACCTTGGTGTGGCCCGCGTCGACGGCCTCGAAGTCCACCTCGATCCGGCTCGCGCCCTCGTCCGTGGGGATGGACTGCCAGTTGGGGTCGATCCGCCAGGTCATGGCGACACGGCGGCCCGGCACCCACTCCAGGACCCGGCCCCAGGCGATCTCGGTTCCTTCGACGTCCCATTCGTAGTAACGCCCGCCCACGCCTCCTTCGAAGGCCAGTCCCGCACGCTCCTTGCGCACCAGGATGTGGCTCGGCGGCCACCAGTCCGCGGGGCGCTCGGTGAAGATCTTGAAGCACTGGTCGGGCGTCGCCGCCACGGTCACCGACTTCCTGACGTCGGGCAGGGTCTGCGTCTGCTCGGGCACGGGGGCCTCCTCGCTCCAGCCGGGTGTCCGCCCGGTCGCCGCATCGAATGGCGTTCACGCTGACCCTTCGCACTAGGCCCGGTGTCGAGTCCGCCTTGAGGAGCGGGGCTCCACCCCGGGTCGACCGGCGCGCGAGAACCCCGCAAGGACACGGGCCCACCGTCGAGCCTCCGGACAGGACCGGCACGAGCGATGGGGAGAGCACGATGACAGACGCGGGACGACGAGTGGCCTTCGTGACCGGTGCGACCAGCGGGATCGGCCTGGCCGTGACCGAGCTGCTCGCCCGGCAGGGGGTCGCGGTGTTCGGTGTGGCGCGCAGCGCCGAGAGCGTACGCACCGTGGTCAAGCAGCTCCGTGAGGAGGGCCTCGAAGTGGCCGGCACGGTGTGCGACGTGACGTCCCTGGAGCAGATCCAGGAGGCCGTACGGGCCGCGGTCGCCGAGTACGGGCGGATCGACATCCTGGTCAACAACGCGGGCCGGGGCGGCGGCGGTGTGACGGCCGAGATCGAGGACTCCCTCTGGGACGACGTCATCGAGACCAATCTGAACGGCACCTTCCGGGTCACCCGTGAGGTCCTCAAGGCCGGCCTGATGCGGGACGGCGACTGGGGCCGGATCATCAACATCGCGTCCACCGGCGGGAAGCAGGGCGTCGAGCTCGCCGCGCCCTACTCGGCCTCCAAGCACGGGGTGATCGGCTTCACCAAGGCCGTGGGCAAGGAGCTCGCCCCGACCGGGATCACCGTGAACGCCGTCTGCCCCGGCTATGTCGAGACGCCGATGGCACAGCGCGTGCGCCAGGGCTACGCGGGCCACTACGGCGTGAGCGAGCAGGCGATCCAGGACAAGTTCAACGCGAAGATCCCGCTGGGCCGTTACTCCACCCCCGAGGAGGTGGCCGGCCTGGTCGGTTACCTGGCATCGGACACCGCCGCGTCGATCACCGCCCAGGCGCTGAACGTCTGCGGCGGCCTCGGCAACTACTGAATCGGAGTACCTGACATGCCTGCTGTGACCGCCGGCGCACTGCTGGCCGAACCCGACGTCGCCACCTTCCGTACCGCGATGGGCAGATTCCCCACGGGCGTCACCCTGCTCACGCAGGGAAGCGGCGACGACACCATCGTGATGACGCTCAACAGCCTGACCTCGGTGTCGCTCGACCCGATGCTGATCCTGGTGTCCGTGAAGGCCGACGGCCGGATGCGGCCGCGGATCTCGCGCGCCGGGAGCTTCGCGGTGAACATCCTGAGCGAGGCGCAGCGCGACCTGGCTCAGCACTTCTGCCGCCCCGACCGCTCGGAGGGCAGGGCGGCGATGCTGCGGCTGTCCGCCGAGGAGGGTGTCACGGGGAACGCCGTGCTGCCCGACGCGGAGACCTACGTCGAGTGCGTCCTGGACGCGGAGTACGCCGCCGGGGACCACACGCTCCTCATCGGCAGGGTGGTCGCCCTGTCCGGCGGCCTGTCCGCCCCCGACCCGCTTCTCTTCCACCAGGGCAGCTTCGGCCGGCTGACCTCCGCCGCCGAGGAGGACGCCACGTGACGACCGCTCAGGCCCCCCGGGTGGCGCCGCCGGGATCGCTGGTCCCGGTCGCCGACGACGTGTACGCCTTCGTCCAGCCGGAGGGCGGCTGGTGCCTCAACAACGCGGGCCTGATCGCCGGCGGTGGCCGCTCCGTCCTGGTGGACACGGCGGCGACGGAGTCCCGCACCCGGCGGCTGAAGGAGGAGGTCGCCCGGATCGTGCCCGACGGTCCCGGCTACGTCGTCAACACGCACTTCCACGGCGACCACACCTTCGGCAACGGCCAGTTCGCGCCGCACGCGGTGATCGTGGCCCACGCGGGGACCCGGTCCGACACCGAGGAGGCGGGCCTCGGGCTGCGCCATCTGTGGCCGGACGTGGAGTGGGGCGAGACCCCCCTGACGCTTCCCACGCTCACCTTCAGGGACGAGCTCACCCTGCACGGCGAAGGGCCGCGCACCGAGCTCCTCCATGTGGGGCCCGCCCACACGGCGAACGACATCGTGGCCTGGGTGCCCGAGCGTCAGGTCCTGTTCACCGGTGACGTCGTCTGGTCGGGTGTGACCCCGTACATCCTGATGGGGTCGGTCACCGGTTCGCTGAAGGCCCTGGAGCGGCTGCGTGCGCTGCGGCCCGCGGTGGTGGTCGCCGGGCACGGTCCGGTGGGCGGCCCGGAGCTGATCGACGCGACGGAGGCGTATCTCCGTCTGCTCCAGGGGCTGGCCGAGGACGGTCTGCGGCGCGGCGCGAGCCCGCTGCGGGCCGCGCGTGAGGCGGACATCGGCCCGTTCGCCGGGCTTCTGGACTCCGAACGTCTGGTGGGCAACCTGCATCGCGCGTACGCGGAACTCGAAGGCCTCGCCCCGGGCGACCGTATCGACGTGGCGGCGTCCTTCAAGGAGATGGTCGCCTTCAACGGGGGGCCGCCGGCCTGCCACGCCTGACCGCGCGGCGCACCCGCCGCGCACCTGGATCCTCGCGCAACCCGCGCAACTCAAGGAGGAGTCGTCAATGGAGACGATGCTGCTGGACCGCGTCACGGTGGTACCGCCACCCCCGCCCCTGGACGAGACGCCCGACTGGGTCCCCCTGCTGCTGGCCGGGGACCTCGACGACGACGGGAGCGAGCCGCACATCTGCCGTGGCATCGACTGACGGCCTGCCGGACCCGCATCCGGCGCATGGACGAGGGGCCCTTCGCGAAGGGCCCCTAGCCCTCCTGGGAGCGGCGGCGGCCGTGCAGAGCCCCTTCCACAG
>NZ_JBEZIH010000041.1:0-50604 GCF_040650935.1 Streptomyces sp. NPDC048565 | reverse complement strand
TCCACCGGATCGAGCGCCGGACGCGTCGCGTCACCGAACGGGTCATTCCCACGCCATCCCACGGTCCACAGACCGAAGGTGAACCTGTCCGCGGGAGTGGGGGTGAAGCGATCGCTCATGGTGTCTCCGCCTTCGCCTGCCTGCGGTCCGGGGTCGTCGTCGGTACCCCGAGCCAATTTGTTCACTGACATGATTAATTATGCACACGACGCCGGGCGGACGTAACCCCCCGGGAGCCGGAACGGGGGCAGCCCCTGTTCCGGACGCCCTCGATCACGTAATTTGTTTGTCGCACTCCCAAAAGAGTGCCGCCACCACCGGAAACACCGGATCCCCGCACCGCAGGAAACCGCACGAGAAGAGGTAGCCCATGCCGCCGCGTACCGTCGTCATCGGCGTGGACAGCTCCACCCAGTCCACGAAGGCTGCAGTCACCGACACCGAGACCGGTGAGCTGCTTGCCGTCGGCCGCGCCCCGCACGTCGTCACGGGTGAGGGCGGCGCGCGCGAGACCGATCCCGAGGTCTGGTGGCGGGCGCTGTGCGACGCCGTGACGGCCGGACTCAAGGAGTCCGGTCTCTCCGCGTCCGCCGTCACCGGCATCGCCGTGGCAGGACAGCAGCACGGACTCGTGACCCTCGACCGCACCGGCCGCCCCCTGCGCCCCGCGCTCCTGTGGAACGACACGCGCTCCGCGCCCCAGGCCGCCGCGCTCGTCGCCGAGCTGGGTGGCCCCGAGGCGTGGACCGCGCGTACCGGCACGGTGCCCGTCGCGTCCATGACCGCCACGAAGTGGCGGTGGCTGCGCGAGAACGACCCGGAGAACGCCGAGGCGACGGCGGCCGTGCGGCTGCCCCACGACTTCCTCACGGAGCGGCTCGCGGGGGTCGCGGCGACGGACCCCGGAGACGCCTCCGGCACCTGCTGGTACTCCACCGCGACGGGCGCCTACGACCCGGAGCTCCTGGACCGCCTCGGCCTGGACATCTCCATGCTGCCCGAGGTCGCCGCAACCGGCGGTACCCGCATCGGCTCCCTGACCGAGGCCGCCGCCGAGGCGCTCGGTCTGCCGGCCGGGATCGCCGTCGCTGCCGGAACCGGCGACAACATGAGCGCCGCGGTGGGCCTCGGCCTCGGGGGTGCGGGGCTGCTCGACCACCCGGTCCTGAGCCTCGGCACCTCGGGCACGGTCTTCGCCGCCTCCCTGACCCGTCCCGCGTCCACGGCGCTCTCCGGCTTCGCCGCGGCCGACGGTTCGTATCTCCCGCTGGCCTGCACCCTCAACTGCACCCTGGCCGTCGACAAGGTGGCCACCCTGCTCGGCCTGCACCGTGACGACGCGACGCCCGGCGGCGAGGCCGTCCTCCTTCCCTACCTGGACGGCGAACGCACCCCGGACCTGCCCACCTCGTCCGGGCTCCTCACCGGCCTGAGGCACGACACCACGCCGCAGCAGCTGCTCGGCGCGGCGTACGAGGGCGCGGCGTTCACCGTGCTGCGGGCTCTCGACGAGCTGCTGCGGGCGTGCGGACTCGACCCGGCCGACCCCGAGGTCGCCGGCCGGCCGCTGCGGCTGATCGGCGGCGGCGCCCAGGGCCGCACCTGGGTGGAGACCGTGCGCCGGCTCTCCGGCCGGCCCATGATCGTCCCCGGCAGCGGCGAGCTGGTCGCTCTCGGTGCGGCCGCGCTGGCCGCTTCCGCGGCGGGCGGCGGCGACCCGGTCGCCATCGCCACCCGCTGGAACGCGAAGTCGGACGACGCCGAACTCCCGCAGGTGGAGCGGGACACGGAGGCCTGGGAGCGCGTCGGATCGGTGCTGGACAAGGCGTCGGAGCCGCTGCTCGGCGGATGAGACCGGCCCCGAAGACGCCTTCGGCGTACGCGTTTTGGGGATGACTGCGGATCTTCAATAGGATCCGGCGATGATCATAAGAAAACGGCTGACGGCCGGGGTGTGCGTCCTGCTCGCCACCCTGGCCGCCGGGTTCGGCACCGCCGTTCCGGCCGCCGCCGACGAACCCTCCACCACCGCGCCACCCAAGGTCGAACTGGTCCTTGACGTCAGCGGTTCCATGAGCGCCCGCGACATCGACGGCAAGTCCCGCATATCCGCGGCCAAGCAGGCGTTCAACAACGTCCTGGACGCGGTTCCCGAAGAGGTCGAGCTCGGCATCCGTACGCTCGGCGCCGACTATCCCGGCGACGACCGCAAGGTCGGCTGCAAGGACACCAAGCAGCTCTACCCGGTCGGCCCGCTCGACCGCACGGAGGCCAAGACCGCCGTCGCCACCCTGACCCCGACGGGGTGGACCCCGATCGGCCCCGCCCTGCTCGGCGCGGCCGACGACCTCGACGGCGGGGACTCCACCCGGCGGATCGTCCTCATCACCGACGGCGAGGACACCTGCGGCCCGCTCGACCCCTGCGAGGTCGCCCGCGACATCGCCGCCAAGGGGATCCACCTGGTCATCGACACGCTGGGCCTGGTTCCCGACGCCAAGATCCGGCAGCAGCTGACCTGCATCGCCGAGGCGACGGGCGGCACCTACACGGCGGTCCAGAGCACCGACGAACTCTCCGGCCGTGTCAAACAGCTCGTGGACCGCGCCGCCGAGCCCGTCATCACCCCGGTGGCCACCGAGGGCGCGGGCAGTTGCTCCGTCGCCCCGGAGCTCAAGGCCGGGCTCTACACGGACCGTCAGAAGGTCGGCCAGCACCGCTGGTACCGGGTGGACGTCCCGGCCGGCCAGGAACTGCGCGCCTCGGTGAGCGTGTCGGCCGACCGCGCGGTGAACGACGACTACGGCGTCCTGCTGCGCGCCCTGACCACGCACGGCCGTGAGATCGTCCGGGGCTCGGAGTCCGGCACGGGGCGTACGGACGCCATCTCCGCCGGGCTGCGCTATCCGAAGCCCGAGCAGGACGATGCCGACGACACCGACAACGCGGACGGTGAGCCCGCCGCCGAGACCGTGTGTCTCCAGCTCAGCAACTCCTTCTCCACGCCCGCATCCGCGAAGAGCACTCCCGGGATGCCCGTCGAGCTGACCATCGATCTGGTGGACGCCCCCGACGAGGCCTCCGATGTCGCCGCGTTCGGCCTGGGCCGCGGCTGGTGGCTGCTCGGTGTCATGGTGCTGACCGGACTGATCGCAGGTCTGCTGTTCGGCTGGATCTCGCGCTGGCGCGTTGCCGTATGGAGGACCAACTGATGCGTACCACCCGGAGAAACACCCTGAGGCGCGGCTGCGTGGGCGCGCTGCTGGCCGCCGTCACCCTGCTCACGTCGGCGGGCGCCGCGGTCGCCGACGACGACCCGGCCGACGATACGTCGGCGAGCGCGAGCCCGGCCGACGGCGAGTCGTCCGGCCCGACGGAGGCCGGCACCACCTTCCGTACCGCCACGGCCATGCGGCAGGACCAGACCGCCACCGCCGAGGCGTCCACGGGTGACTATCTGTACTGGGCCTTCCCGGCGGACTCCGGGCAGCGTCCCACCGTCCGCGCGAAGGTGAACCTGCCGAAGAGTGACGCCCGGCACGGCGCGTCGACCTGGCAGGTCGACGTGTACGACGGGCTCCGCCGCCGGCAGTCCTGCATGTACGGCCACCAGACCAGGATCGCGGCGCCCGAGGCGGGCACCGTCGAGCTGTCCTGTGTGCTGCGTACGGTCCGTGCCTGGTCCGAGCCGTGGGCGTCCGACCCGCTTCCCGGCACCTACTACGTACGCCTGACGGTGGTGGACCTGGCCGATGAGGACCTCGGGCTGCCGGTCACCGTCGAGACCGAGGTGACCTCGGCCGACCAGGGCGGCGCCCATGACGTGGACGGCTCTCTCGCCGAACCCCTGGTGCCGGGAGTCTCCGTCGCCTCGGCGCAGGGCGCCGCGGCCCCTGCGGGCAGCGAGCCGGAGGACGGCTGGTCCTCAGGCTGGTGGACCAGCCGCTGGCTGTGGACCGTCGGCGGCGGTGTACTCGCCGCGCTGGCAGCCGTGTTCGGTCACTCCCTGACACGAGGCCGGGGCCGCCCTTCCCACGTCCCGTCGGGTCACGCGGGTCTCTGACCCTCCTGACACCCCGGACCCGAGGGCCGCAGGCCAACGCCTGCGGCCCTCGCGCGTACCAGGACCCGGTACCGAACCGCCCGCTTCGAACCCATGGCCGAGCGGCGCTAGGCTCATCAACTCACGTACTGCACACGGCAGATGACGGGAGTCTTCATGTCCACGGAAACCGGTGCGGCCGTCGGTGCCGAGCCCCGGGGCCACCGGCTCGTCCAGGGCCCGAGGGGCCTGCCCTTACTGGGGAGCCTGCCGCAGTTCGGCAAGGATCCCCTCGCCTTCTTCGAGCGCCTGCGCGGACACGGGGACATGGCCCGCTGGCGCTTCGGCCGCAACGACTGCGTCTTCGTCGCCGACCCCGAGTACATCGGGGAGCTGCTCACCGAGACGGAACGCACTTTCGACCAGCCGCTGCTGGGCATCGCCTTCCGTACGGTCATGGGCAACGGCGTGGTCGTCGCGCGCGGCAGCGACTGGCGGCGCAAGCGGTCGCTGGTGCAGCCATCGGTGCGGCCCAAGCAGGTGAAGTCGTACGCCTCCACGATGACGGCGTGCACGGTGGAGCTCGCCGACTCCTGGTCGGGCGGCGAACGCGTCGACGTCAAGCGGGAGATGGCGGCGCTGACGCAGAGGATCGCGGTCCGCACCATCTTCGGGGTGGACACTCCGGCCGACGCCGAGTCGATGGGCCGCGCCATGGATATCGCCCAGCAGGAGATCGGCAAGGAGTTCAGCGGACTCGGCGCCGTCCTGCCCGACTGGGTGCCGACCCCGGGGCGCGCCAGGATCAAGAAGGCGGCCGCGGTGATCGACGCGGAGGTCGGGCGGGTGGTGGCCCGCCACCGGGACGGCGACGGCGAGCGCCCGGACCTGCTGAGCCGGCTGCTCACCGCGGTGGACGAGACCGGGGCGCACCTCTCCGACAAGGAGATACGCGACGAGACCGTCACGCTGTACATCGGCGGTCATGAGACGACCAGTTCCACGCTGGTGTGGGCCTGGTATCTGCTCTCGCGCACCCCGCACGCGCTGGCGGCGCTCACCGATGAGCTGGACCGGGTGCTCGGCGACCGGGAGCCCGGCATCGACGACTACGCACAACTGACGTACGCCCAGGCGGTGGTGAAGGAGACCCTGCGGCTGTACCCGACGATCTGGCTGGTCACCGGGGTCGCCAAGGAAGGCGCCCGGATCGGCGGCATACCGTTGCGGGAGGGCACCCGGGTGTGGAGCAGCCAGTGGGCCACGCACCGGGACGAGCGCTGGTTCCCCGAACCCGAGGCGTTCCGCCCGGAGCGCTGGGACGCACAGGACGGGGACGAGATCCCGGAGTACGCCTGGTTCCCGTTCGGCGGCGGCCCCCGGGTCTGCCTCGGTACGCGCTTCGCGATGGTGGAGGCCGTGCTGATACTCGCCGTCCTGGCGCGACGCTTCGAACTGGACGTGGACCCGGGCCCGGTCGGCCCCGTCCCGACGCTCACGCTCCAGCCGGACCGGGAGGTCCTGGCGACCGTACGGGCGCGCTGAACAGCGCCGACGGGTGAAGCCGGCCGGGAACGCTTGACCTCAAGTTTACTTGAGGTCCTAGCGTGCCACGCACACCGACTTCCCCGGAGGCACCGCATGGACATGGAAATCACCGCCTGGCACTCACTGCACAGCACGGTGAACGCGCAGCAGGACCGCAGGCCGTTCTCCAGGGCCACGCTCCGCCGCATCGCCGCGTTCGCCCGGCCGCACCGGCGCCGGATCCGCCGCTTCCTGCTCCTCAGTGTGGTCACCGCCCTCCTCGCGGTGGCCACACCGGTGCTGGCAGGGCGGGTCGTCGACGCCATCGTGCGGGCCGACGACCCCGGCACGGTCGCCCGGATCGCCCTGCTGATCGCGCTGATCGCCGTGGCCGAGGCCGGACTCGGACTCCTCACCCGGTGGCTGTCGGCGACCCTCGGCGAGGGGCTGATCCTCGATCTGCGTACCGCCGTCTTCGACCACGTCCAGCGGATGCCCGTCGCCTTCTTCACCCGCACCAGGACCGGCGCGCTGGTCAGCCGGCTCAACAACGATGTGATCGGCGCCCAGCGCGCGTTCAGCAACACCCTCTCCGGCGTGGTCTCCAATGTCGTCACCCTGCTGCTGACCATGGCCGTGATGCTCACGATCTCCTGGCAGATCACGCTGCTCGCCCTGGTGCTGCTGCCGGTGTTCGTCGTACCCGCCCGCCGGATGGGCACCCGGATGGCCGCCCTCCAGCGGGAGGCCGCAGGCCACAACGCCACGATGGGCACCCAGATGACCGAGCGCTTCTCGGCGCCTGGCGCGACGCTCATCAAGCTCTTCGGCCGGCCGTCGGACGAGTCCGCCGCCTTCGCCTCCCGCGCGGACCGGGTGCGTGACATCGGCATCCGCACGGCGATGCTGCAGTCGACGTTCGTCACCGCCCTCACCCTGGTCTCGGCCCTGGCCCTCGCCCTGGTGTACGGGCTCGGTGGCTACTACGCGCTGCGCGGCAGCCTGGAGCCCGGGGCCGTCGTCGCGCTGGCCCTGCTCCTGACCCGGCTCTACGCACCGCTGACGGCACTGGCGGGAGCCCGGGTCGAGGTGATGAGCGCCCTGGTCAGCTTCGAGCGGGTCTTCGAGATCCTCGACCTCCAGCCGCTGATCGCCGAGCGTCCCGACGCCCGCAGGGTTCCGGACGGGCCGGTGTCCGTCGAGTTCGACGGGGTCTCCTTCGGCTACCCCTCCGCCGACAAGGTCTCCCTCGCCTCGCTCGAAGAGGTCGCCACACTCGACCCGGGGGACGGCACCCAGGTTTTGCACGAGGTCTCCTTCACGGCGGAGCCGGGCCGGATGGTCGCCCTCGTGGGGTCGTCCGGAGCCGGGAAGTCGACGATCGCGCAGCTCCTCCCCCGGCTGTACGACGCCGACGCGGGCGCCGTACGGCTGAACGGCGTCGATGTACGCGACCTGACGGCCGACTCGATCCGCGAGACGCTGGGCATGGTCACCCAGGACGGGCACCTCTTCCACGAGTCGGTGCGCGCCAATCTGCTGCTGGCCCGGCCGGAGGCGACCGAGGAGGAGATCTGGGACGCCCTGCGCCGCTCCCGCCTGGACGGCCTGATCGCCTCCCTGCCCGACGGCCTCGACACGGTCGTCGGCGAGCGCGGCTACCGGCTCTCCGGCGGTGAACGCCAACGGCTCACCATCGCACGGCTGCTGCTGGCCCGTCAGCGGGTGGTGATCCTGGACGAGGCGACCGCGCACCTGGACTCCACATCGGAGGCCGCGGTGCAGGAGGCGCTGGCCGAGGCCCTGGAGGGCCGTACGGCCGTGGTGATCGCCCACCGTCTCTCGACGGTGCGCAACGCGGACCTGATCCTGGTCGTCGAGGACGGCCGGATCGTCGAAAGGGGCACGCACGAGGAGCTCCTGGCCACCGGAGGACGCTACGAGGAGCTGCACCGCACGCAGTTCGAACACCCGGGAACGGAGGAGGCGGCCCCCGCCGCCCTCTGACTCGGGTTCCCGAGGGCCCTCGGTTCCCGAGGGCCTAGTACGCGAGCTCTCCGATGCCGCCATCCACACGCAGCACGGTACCGGCCGTGTACGCGGACTCGTCCGAGGCCAGATAGACCGCCGCCTTCGCCAGCTCGGTGGCCGTCCCCAGTCGGTGGAGGGGGACGGTCCGCCGCAGCTCCTCGTAGACGGCGGCCCGCTGCTCGGAACCGAGCGGCTTCAACGCGTTGGTGACGGTCGGCCCCGGGCTCAGCCCGTTGACACGGATGCCCCGGTCCTTCAGCTCGTAGGTCAGCCCTCGCGTGTAGGACAGCAGGCCCGCCTTGGCCGCGCCGTAGACCGTCGCGCCCTCGTGCCCGATGAAGGCGGAGACCGAACCGACGAGAACGATCGACGATTGCCGCGAGAAGAGCGGCAACAGATCTCTGATCAAGAAGAACGGCGCTTTGAGATTGGTTGCGAGAAGCCTGTCGAACGCCTCCTCGGTCCAATCCCCGATCGGGACATGGGTGACATCCGCGGCGTTGCTCATCAGGATGTCGACACCGACCCGCTCCTGCCGGGACTCCGCGAAATCCTGAGCCACCCGGCACGTCTGGACGAGCTGGTCTCCGGTGCGGGTGTTCCGCACGGCTGCCTGGTCGGCAACACGACCGCGGAACTCGTACCGCACGACAGCGAAGCCACCGAGGTCGTCACCCGCTCGTACCGCCGGTTCACCGACATCGTCGCCGACGCACTCCGCCGCGCACAGGCCGCCGGGGAAGTCACCGGCACCGCCGAATCCGAGGCCCAGGCACAGCTCCTGCTCTACGTCGTCCAAGGTCTGTCTCTCGTATCGAGGGCAGGGCTCGACAGGACCGCGGCCCTGGCAGCGATCGACACCGCGATCGACGCGTTGCGGGCGTGACCGGCGCGGTTCCCTGTTACCGAGTAGGGACAGAACCCGGTGAACGACGTCCGCCCCGGCCCCGTCTCACGGGGTGCAACGAAACAGGACAGCACAAGGGGGACTTCGGTCATGAACACTCGCCACATCGCCCGCACCGCCCGTTCCGCCGGCCTGGTGGCCGTCGCCGCCGCCGCGGCGCTCGCGCTGACCGCCTGCCAGAGCGGGGGCACGGACGCGGCCTCAGGATCGGACAAGAAGGACTCGGCCTCCGCCCCGGCCTCCACGTCCGGGAAGGGCGAGGACACGTCCAAGGTCGGCACCCTGTCCGGGAAGTCCAAGGCGGGGACGGGGTCCCCGGTCAGCACCGAGCCGCTGCCGGACGGCAGCACCGCCAAGATCTACGAGCTCGGCAGCCAGCACTACCGCGCCGACCTCGTCGACGACGGTGAGGTCTTCGCCTCGCTGGAGACGGACGAGCACGACGCGGGGCTCGACGCCAACGACATGTTCGTCGTGGTGACCCTGGGCGGCCAGCTGCACTCCTGGATGGGCGGCGGACAGACAGGACCCGGCACCTTCGACCTCGCGGGCGGCTGGAAGGCCAAGGTCACGAAGACCGGCACCAACGGATTCCGCGCGGAGATCCTCGGCAGTGAGGGAGCGGTCGAGGGCACGCTGACCGCGAAGGACCACGACGCCGGGGTCGACGCCAACGGTGTGGGCATCGTCCTCACCGCCGGCGGCGTGATCAGTGCCCACGAGTAGACGCCCGCACGGCGGAGGCGGCCTGTCGGCGTTGCCTGCTCGGGCGACCCGCTCGTAACGTGACCGGAGTCCGTCGAGTTGGCCGGACCTGAACAGGCCGCACCGCTGAAACCGGGTACGCATGAGTGAGTCACAGTCCGCCTTCGGCGCCTGGCACCGGCCGATGGCCGCCCGCTTCGCCGGCGAGGAACACCGCACGGCGACCATGCTGGAGCTGTTCTTCGACCTGTGTTTCGTCGCCGCCGTCGCGCAGGCGTCTGCGGCGTTCGAGCACGAGCTCGCCGAGGGGCGCATCGGGCACGGGGTCCTCGGCTACGCGATGGTGTTCTTCGCGATCTGGTGGGCCTGGATGAACTTCACCTGGTTCGCCTCCGCGTACGACACCGACGACGTGCCGTACCGGCTGCTGACCCTGGTCCAGATCGCCGGTGCCCTCGTCGTGGCCGCCGGTGCGTCCGAGGCCCTGCGGCACGAGGACTTCACGGTCATCACCTGGGGCTACGTCATCATGCGCCTGGCCATGGTCACGCAATGGCTGCGCGCCGCCGGCGCCGACCCCGAACGGCGGCGCTCCTGCCTGCGTTACGCGGTCGGCATCCTGATCGTGCAGGTCGGCTGGGTGGCCCGGCTGGCCCTGCCGGACGACTGGGGCCTGCCGGCGTTCGCCGTCCTGGTCCTGGCCGAGATCGCCGTCCCCGCGTGGGCGGAGAGCTCGGCCATGACGACGTGGCACCCGCACCACATCGCCGAACGGTACGGCCTGTTCACCCTCATCGTCCTCGGCGAGACCATGACCGCGGCCACCGCGGCCGTCCGTACGGCACTCGACGAGAAGACGGCGCTCGGCGACATCGCGCCCCTGGTCGTCGGCGGCGTACTGACCGTGTTCGCCCTGTGGTGGCTCTACTTCTCCCAGAACGCCCCCCGACGGCTCACCGGCCTGAGGTCGGCGATCCTCTGGGGCTACGGCCACTACGCCGTCTTCGCCTCGGCCGCCGCGGTCGGCGCGGGACTCGCGGTCGGCGTCGCCCATGCCACGGGGCACGGCCACCTCTCCGACAACGCCGCGGCCGCGGCGTTCACCCTTCCGGTGGCCGTCTTCATCACCCTGGTATGGCTGTTGCACCACCGGGCGGCCGAACTCCGCAGCCGCAACGACCTCGTCCACCCGGCGGCGGTCGTCGCCGTGCTGGCCATGACGTTCACGCCGGTCGCGGTCCTGGCCACGGGCCTCCTGGCCGCCGCGCTCGTCGCCGCCACCCTCGCGGTGGCGGCGCGTCCGCGCGGCGGTGAGGGGCCCGCCGAGGGCTAAGACTGTTCCGGGAAGAGGCCGGTCAGTCCTCCAGCCACTTCTTCCAGGTGTCCGGGTGCTTCTTGATCCAGCGGTCCGCCGCCTCCTCGGGCGTCAGCCGTTCGGAGGCGATCATCTTGGACACCTCGTTCTGGTCGGTCTCCGACCAGGTGAACTTCTTCAGGAAGTCCGCCGCGTCCCCGCCCCGCTTCGAGAAGTCCGCGTTGAGGTACTTCTGGAGGGGGGTCGTCGGGTAGGCGCAGTCGATGTCCGCGGGGTCCTTGGCGCCGCAGGCGTCGGAGTACTCCGGGAGCTTCACCTCGACCATCGGCACGTCGTTGAACAGCCACTGCGGCTGGTACCAGTAGCTGAGGAAGGGCTTCTTCTCCTTGGCGAACTGCTGCATCTGGGTGATCTGGGCGGCCTCGGACCCCGCGAAGACGACCTTGTAGTCCAGGCCGAGATTCTTCACCAGGGCCTTGTCGTTGGTGACGTAGGACGGCGATCCGTCCATCAGCTGGCCCTTGTCACCGCTCTCCGCCGTGCGCAGTTCGTCGGCGTACTTGTCGAGGTTCTTCCAGTTCGTGACGTCCGGGTGCTCGTCCGCCCAGTACTTGGGGACGTACCAGCCGATGTGCCCCGTGACGCCGAGGTCACCACCGGGGACGATCGTCTTCTTGTCCTTGACGTACAGCTGTTCCTGGTCGGGGTGGCCCCAGTCCTCCAGGATGGCGTCCACCCGGCCCTGGCTGAGGGCGTCCCAGGCGGGCACCTCGTCGGTCTGGACGAGGTCGACGCGGTAGCCCAGCTCGTCCTCCAGGATCTTCTGCGCGACGGCCACGTTGGCCTGCGCGCCGACCCAGGACTGGACGGAGAGCGTGACGGTCTTGATGTCCGCCGGGGCCGCGAACGGGGAGGCCTGCTTCGTCATGTCCGCCGCGCCGCAGCCGGTGACGGCCAGCAGCGCGCCGGCCGATGCGACGATCGCGGACGCACGGAGTCGGGCTCGGATACGGGTGCGAGCCATGTCAGCTCTCCTTCCGCTGGCGGCGGGCGGTGGGCTGGGTGACACGGTCCAGCATCAGTCCCAGGCAGACGATGGCGGCGCCCGCGACGAGGCCGGTGGCCAGGTCGCCCTGGGCGAGGCCGAACACGACCTCGTAGCCGAGTGCGCCGGAGCCGACGAGACCGCCGATGATGACGACCGCGAGGACCAGGACCACTCCCTGGTTCACGGCCAGCAGCAGCGCGGGCCTGGCCAGCGGGATCTGGACCTGGCGCAGTTGCTGGCCGCTGGTGGCGCCGAGCGAGCGGGCGCACTCCATCGCGGCGGGGTCGACGCCCCGCAGTCCCTGCGTCGTGATGCGGACGACGGCGGGCAGCGCGTAGACGACTGCTGCCGCGGCGGCGGGGGCACGGCCGACGCCGAAGAGGGCGACGACCGGGATGAGGTAGACGAACTGCGGCATCGTCTGGAAGACGTCGAGGACGGGGCGCAGCATCCGTTCGAGGCGCAGGCTGCGCGCGGCGCCGACGGCGATGGCGAAGCCCAGGACCAGGGTGACGGCGACGGCCGCGATGACCTGGCTGAGTGTGTCCATCGACAGGTCCCAGACGCCGAGTACCCCGATGGCGGCCATGGCGAGGACGGCGGTGAGCGCGGTGCGCCAGGTGCCGATGGTCCAGGCGAGGGCGGCGACGATCAGCAGCACGGCCCACCAGGGCAGGCCCTGCAGTCCGCTGCGGAGGGGGTTGAGGATCCAGTTGGTGAAGTCGGCGGCCCAGTCGGCGGTTCCGCCGATGAGGGGGATGCCGGTGTAGAGGTGGTCGACCATCCAGTCCTTGGCCGTGTTGACCGGCCCCGCGATGGCGACGACGCCGCCCTCGGGCCAGATGCGGCCGCCGCTGAAGCGGCCCACGACGGCGACGACGGCGGCGATCAGGGCGGCGAGCCCCCAGCCGCGTACGCCGCGCAACGCCTCGGGACCTGTGGGTTCCGTACCGATCTTCCGGCCCGCGGCCTCGGTCGTACGGTCCAGGACGACGGCCAGCAGCACGATGGGGATGCCCGCGGCGAGCGCGGCGCCGACGTCCACTGAGGACAGCGCCTGGTAGACGCGGTCACCGAGACCGCCGGCACCGATGACGGAGGCGATGACGGCCATGGACAGCGCCATCATGATGGTCTGGTTGAGGCCGAGGAGCAGTTCCTTGCGGGCCAGCGGCAGCCGTGCGCTCAGCAGTCGCTGCCGGCCGGTCGCGCCGAGCGAGGCGACGGCCTCCATGACGCCGGCGTCGGCGCCGCGCAGTCCGAGTGCGGTGAGCCGGGCCATCGGCGGAGCCGCGTAGACGACGGTCGCGAGGACCGCGCCGGGCACGCCGATGCCGAAGACCAGCACGACGGGCAGCAGATAGGCGAAGGCCGGCAGCACCTGCATGGTGTCCAGGACCGGGCGCAGGACACGGAACGTACGGTCCGAGAGCCCGGCGGCGAGTCCGAGGAGCAGCCCCAGCACCACGGATGCGAGGACCGCGACGGTCATCAGCGCGAGGGTCTGCATGGTCGGCACCCACATGCCGAGCAGCCCGCAGACGAGGAAGGAGACTCCGGCGGTCAGCGCGAGGCGCCATCCGGCCGTGCGCCAGGCCACGAGCGCGGCGACGGCGGTGACCCCGGCCCAGCCGAGGGCGAGCAGCGCCAGGTAGACCCCGCGCACCGACAGGACGACGGCGTTGCTGATGTGGCCGAAGAAGTAGAGGAACAGGGGGTGGCTGTCCCGGTTGCCGATGATCCAGTCGTTGACCTCGCCGAGCGGTCCGCCGAGGTCGACGGTCAGGGCGCCGGGCCAGACTCCGCCGCCCCAGCGTGCGTGCGCGAGGGGGACGGCGACCGCGGCGATCACCAGCAGGATGAGGATCTTGCCGAGGGCCGGCCGGCCGCGCAGGGCGGCTAGGGGGCCGCTCCCCGGGGGGCCGGACGCGGTACGCGTGGTGGCTTGGGCGGTGGCCATCAGACGGTCACCTCACGGGCGTCCGAGCCCTCGCCCGCCCCGGCGACCACACCGAGCATGGACGCGTGGTCGACGACGCCGAGCAGCTTGCCGCCCTCCATCACCCGGGCGACGGGCTCGCCGGAGCGGGCGACGGCCTCGATGGCTTCCGAGACGGTGGCGCCGGGCCGGACCGCCGGGCCGTTGCCGCTCTCGCCGGCGACCGGCGGGCGCATGGCGGTGGCGACGGTGAGGACCTGCTCGCGCGGGACGTCCCGGACGAAATCGCGTACGTAGTCGTCGGCGGGCGAGCCGACGATCTCCTCGGGTGTGCCGAGCTGGACGATGCCGCCGTCGCGCATCAGCGCGATGCGGGTGCCCAAGCGGAGCGCCTCGCTGAGGTCGTGGGTGATGAAGACCATGGTGCGGCCCTCCTCGCGGTGCAGCCGGACGACCTCGTCCTGCATCTCGCGCCGGATCAGCGGGTCGAGCGCGCTGAACGGTTCGTCGAAGAGGAGGACGGACGGGTCGACGGCGAGTGCGCGGGCGAGGCCGACGCGCTGCTGCTGACCGCCGGAGAGCTGCGCGGGGCGGCGGTCCTCAAGTCCTGCGAGACCGACCTTCTCCACGAGTTCGGCGGCCTTGGCGCGCCGTTCGGCCTTGCCGAGGCCCTGGATCTCCAGGCCGTAGGCGACGTTGTCGAGGACGGTGCGGTGCGGCAGCAGACCGAAGTGCTGGAAGACCATGGCGGCGCGGTGGCGGCGCAGTTCGCGCAGCCGGGTGGTGTCCATCGCCAGGACGTCCTCGCCGTCGATGGCGAGGGAGCCGCTGGTGGGCTCGATGAGCCGGGTCAGACAGCGTACGAGGGTGGACTTGCCGGAGCCCGACAGGCCCATGACGACGAAGACCTCACCCTTCTCGACGTCGAAGGAGACATCGCGCACGGCGGCGGTACAGCCGGTGCGCTCACGCAGTTCGGCGGGTTCCAGGTCGGCGTACTCGCTGCCGGGAACGCGGTCCGCCTTGGGCCCGAAGACCTTCCAGAGGTTCTTGACGCTGAACACAGGGGTACTGGCTTCGGTCATCGGACATCGCCTCCGGTGGTCGGGGTCGCTCGGAGCAGCTCGGCGCACTTCTCGCCCACCATCAGGACGCCGATCATGGGATTCACCGCGGGCATGGTGGGGAAGACGGACGCGTCGGCGATCCGGACGCCTTCCAGGCCCTGGATCCGCAGCTGGGGGTCGACGACGGCCGCCGGGTCGCCCTCGGCCCCCATCCGGCAGGTGCCGGCCGGGTGATAGACGGTGTGGGCGACCTTGCGGGCGTACTCGCTGATGTCCTCGTCGGACGTGACCTCGGGCCCCGGGCACACCTCGCGCTTGAGCCAGTGGGCCAGCGGTTCGGTCTTCGCTATCTCGCGGGCGAGCTTGATGCCGTCGACCAGGGTGCGGCCGTCGTGGTCGTCCTCGTCGGTGAAGTAGCGGAAGTCCAGGGCGGGCTTGACCTCGGGGTCGGCACTGGTGAGGTAGAGCCGGCCGCGGCTGCGCGGCTTGGGGATGTTGGGGGTCATCGACACGCCGTGCTCGGGCTTCTGGTAGCCGAGGCGCTCCGGGTTGTCGGTGAAGGGGATCTGGTAGAAGTGGAACATCAGGTCGGGGCCCCGGGATTCGGGGTCCCTGCGCACGAAGAGGCCCGCGTCGGAGTCCATCGCGGAGTTCTCGGGTATGGGCCCGTCGGTCTCCCAGACGATGACCGACTCGGGGTGGTCGAGCAGGTTCTCGCCGACGCCCGGCGCGTCGTGGACGACGGGGATGCCGAGCTCGGTGAGGTCGCCGGCGGGGCCGATCCCGGAGTGCATCAGCAGCCGGGGGGTGTCCACCGCACCCGCGCAGACGATGACTTCACGGGTGGCCCGCAGAAGGCTCTCCTGGCCGTCCTTGGTGCGGATGTGCACCCCGGTGGCCCGGTTGCCGTCGAACTCCAGACGGTACGCCCAGGTCTCCAGCAGGATCGAGAGGTTGGGGCGGTCGCCGGCCTCGATGTGCGGGTGGAGGTACGCCACCGACGCGGAGGAGCGCTTGTTGTTCTCCGGGTGGTAGGCCAGGTCGAAGAAGCCGACGCCCTCGTGGAACGGCTTCTTGTTGAAGCTGTCCACGCGCGGGACGCCGGCCGCGGCCTGGGCGGCGTCCACGAAGTCGCGGGCGATGGCGTTCCGGTCCTTCTCGTCGACGGGCACGATGTTGTTGCGCAGCCGGCCGAAGTAGGGGTCCATGGAGGCGGCGTCCCAGCCATCGGCTCCGGCCTCGGCCCACTCGTCCCAGTCCCCGGGCAGCGGCTTGAAGCTGATCAGCGTGTTGTGCGAGGAGCAGCCGCCGAGCACCCGGGCGCGGCTGTGCCGGATGTGGGAGTTGCCGCGCGGCTGTTCGGTGGTGGGGTAGTCGTAGTCGAGGTCCCCGCCGAGCAGGCCGAGCCAGCGGCGCAGCGTGAGGACGTCCTGCCGGTCGATGTCGGTGGGGCCGCCCTCGATGACGGTGACGGTGACGTCGGGGTCCTCGGTGAGGCGGGAGGCGATGACCGAGCCGGCCGTGCCGCCTCCGACGATCACGTAGTCGACAGGCTCGGGGCGTGCGGTGCTGGGGGACGGGGGCATCGGTCACTGCTCCTTCTGCAAGGTGCTTGCGTGTTACGTGTTGCGTGCGGCCGCGTGGTGTCGCGAACGGCCGGGCGGGGAGGGCGGATCGCTCTGTTCAGCCTGCGAACCAGCGCTGCGGGCGCGGGTTGAGGTTCTGGTAGATGTGCTTGGACTCGCGGTACTCGGCGAGACCGGTGGGGCCGAGTTCGCGGCCCGTGCCGGACCTACCGAAGCCGCCCCACTCGGCCTGCGGGAGGTAGGGGTGGTAGTCGTTGATCCAGACGGTGCCGTGCCGCAGCCGGCCCGCGACGCGTCGGGCTCGGCCCGCGTCGGTGGTCCAGACGGCGCCCGCGAGGCCGTAGTCGGTGTCGTTGGCCAGCCTGACGGCCTCTTCCTCGGTGCGGAAGGTCTCGACGGTGAGGATCGGGCCGAAGGTCTCCTCGCGGACCACCCTCATCTCCCGGTGGCAGCCGTCCAGGACGGTGGGCCGGTAGAAGTAGCCGCTCGCGGGCCTGACGTCGGAGGGCTCGGGGCGCGCTCCGCCGGAGCGGACGACCGCGCCCTGCTCGCGGGCGGACGCGACGTACGCCTCGACCTTGGCCAACTGCTGCGCGGAGACGAGCGGGCCGCATTCGACGCCGTCGACGGTGCCCCGGCCGAGCCTGATCGCATCGGCGCGGCGGGCGAGTTCGGTGACGAAGCGCTCGCGGACGGACTCCTCGATGATGAGGCGGGCGCCGGCGGAGCAGACCTGGCCGCTGTGGAAGAACGCGGCGTTCAGCGCCTGGTCGACGGTGGTGTCGAAGCTCTCGTCCGTGGCGCACGCGTCGGCGAACACGACGTTGGGGTTCTTGCCGCCGAGCTCCAGGGCGACCTTCTTGACCGTGGGGGCGGCGGCCTGGGCGACCTTCGTGCCGCTGGCGAGCCCGCCGGTGAAGGAGACCAGGTCGACGTCCGGGTGCTCGGAGAGCCGTGCGCCGACGGGGTCGCCGGCGCCGGTGACGAGGTTGGCGGCACCGTCGGGCAGTCCGGCCTCGGCGAGCAGCCTGATCAGGTGGACGGTGGACAGAGGGGTGACCTCGCTGGGCTTGAGCACGAAGGTGTTGCCCGCGGCGAGGGCCGGGGCGATCTTCCAACTGGCCTGGAGCAGCGGGTAGTTCCACGGGGCGATGAGGGCGCAGACGCCGACCGGCTCGTGGACGACGACGCTGTGCACGTCGGGGTCGCCGGCGTCGACGACCCGGCCGCCGCTCTCGTTCATGACGAGGTCGGCGAAGTAGCGGAAGGCGTTGGTGACGTCGTCGACGTCGACACGGCCCTCCTCCAGGGTCTTGCCCGTGTCGCGGCTCTCGGTGATCGCGATCTCCTCGCGGTCCCGCTGGAGGAGCCCGGCGACCCGGCGCAGCAGCTCGGCGCGCTCGGCGACGGGCCTGTGCGGCCAGGGGCCGTCGTCGAAGGCACGCCGGGCGGCGGCCACGGCCGCGTCGGTGTCCTCGGCGCCGCCCTCGGAGACCAGGGTCAGGACGGTGGCGTCCGCGGGGTCGAGGATCTCGCGCGTCGCGCCGGACGCGGCGGCCCGCCAGGTGCCGTCGATGTGGAGGGTCTCCAGGGCGGCCGTGGGGCGGTCCGACGAATGGGGATCCGACATGTGGTGATCTGCCTTCCGTGCCTGATTGCTCCGCACCGGTCCGGCCGAGCACTTGCGCGCGGTGGACCGGGGTACGGCACCAGCACAGTCCTGGACCCTTTCCGCTCCGGTCGGATGTATGCCGAGATATTCACTCTGAGTGATGCGACTCACGTGAGACGTCCCCGCGGCGCCTCAGCCGCTGATCCGGAAGGCACGGCATTCCCCGGGCCACCGAGGGCGAAAGTTACGGAGAGTGGTCGCTTGGTCGGTTTTCCGTGTGTCCGTGTGTCCCGTGTACCGGGCCCGGCCGGCCGCGCCGCTCTCGTTCGTTCAGACCCCGGCCGCCCGTGCCGCCTCGTACACCTCGGTCGCCACATCGACGAGCTCCGACGCGTCACGAAGCGTGCCCTGGAGGTCGAGGATGATCTCGGGGACTCCCGTGGCGGCGTGTGCGGCGAGATCCTCGACGATCTGCGCGACGTCGCCGTGGAAGGGCTTACGGCCGCCGCCCCGCACAGGTGTACCGCTGTAGCGCGCGTTGGCCCTGACGCAGACACCGACCGGTCGCTCGCGCCCGCGTTCCGCGGCGGCGTCCCGCGCCAGCTGCCACTGCCGGGCCAGCTCCGGGGCGCCCGCGGCGACGGGCATCCAGCCGTCGGCCCGGTCGACCAGACGGCGTGTGGCCCGGGGGCTGTTCGCGGGCAGATATACCGGGATGGGGCGGGCCGGCTTCGGCCCCACCTCGGAGGGCGCGATCGTGGTCAGATCGCCCTTGTACGAGACCGGGTCGGGCCCCCAGACGGCCGCGCACACGTCCAGCAGCTCGTCGAGGACCGCGCCGCGCTTCGCGAAGGGCGCGACGGAAGCGGCGGCGTACTCGTCCAGGGACCACCCCGTCCCCAGGCCGGCGATCACGCGGCCACCGCTGGCGACGTCGAGCGAGGCCAGCGAACGGGCGAGCTGGAAGGGCACGTGCAGCGGTGCGACGAGAACACTCGTGCCGAGCCGGGCCCGCTCGGTGACCGCCGCGGCCAGCGTCAGCGTGACCAGCGGATCGGCGACACCGCGGTACTGATCGGGCCAGGCGAGCCCAGGGATCCCGTACAGACCCTGGGTCGCGGGTTCGGGGAAGAGGACACGTTCGAACACCCAGAGGCTCTCGTACCCGACCGCTTCCGCCGAGCGGGCCACGACGGCGACGTCACGTCCGATGTCGTACTGCTTCATCTGCGGCAGGCCAAGACCGAGTGCCACCGGCATACGTGTGCTCCCTCTGCTGCGTCGTGGTGCGAGCTGCGTCGTCGTCCGAGCTGTGTAGTCGTCCGAGGCAACTACTTTAGGGCTGCCCGCGCAAGAAGGGTGGTCACGAGAGCCGCCGGAATGGCATACGGTGGGGAACACAACGACGCGGGGTGGAGCAGCTCGGTAGCTCGCTGGGCTCATAACCCAGAGGTCGCAGGTTCAAATCCTGTCCCCGCTACTGTCGCATCAGGGTCCGGAACCATCAGGTTCCGGACCCTGATCGTTTTCGGGACTCAGGCGACGGAGACGGTCCCCGCCCCCTCCCCCGCCGCACCGGACTCCTCGATGACCACGCGGTAGGGACGGGACGTGCCCTCCGCCGTGACCCGCGTGCCCGCGTCGTCCCGTACGACGTGGAAGGTCGCCGCCGTGGCGCCGGACAGGTCCGGCACGGTGACCGTGCGCTCGTCAGGGCCAGGGCCGAAGAGCCGCAGGGTGAGGCCGTCGAGCCAGTCGCCGTCCGGGCGCTGGTCGTCGGCGCCCCACGGCAGCACCGCACCGTCCCGCACCAGCAGGGGCAGGCTGTCGAAGCCGTGTGTCTCGTGCCGCCAGCCGGGGCCGGTCACCCGCTCGCCGGTGAGCAGCGAGGTCCAGGTGCCGTCGGGGACGTAGTACTCGGCCTCGCCGTCCTCGGTGAAGACCGGGGCGACCAGCAGGTCGGGGCCGAGCATGTACTGCCGGTCCAGGGTGCGGGAGGCGGGGTCGCCCGGGAACTCGGCCAGCATGGGCCGCATCATCGGGACGCCCGTACGGTGCGCCTCGACGGCCACGGCGTAGAGATACGGCATCAGCCGGTGCTTGAGCAGCGTGAACTTCCGTGCCACGTCGACGGCTTCCTCGCCGAACTCCCACGGCACCCGGTAGGAGACGTTGCCGTGCAGCCGGCTGTGCGAGGAGAGCAGCCCGAAGGCGAGCCAGCGCTTGAAGACCGCCGGGTCGGGGGTGCCCTCGAAGCCGCCGATGTCGTGGCTCCAGAAACCGAAGCCCGACAGGCTCAGCGAAAGACCGCCGCGCAGGGATTCGGCCATCGCGGTGAACGAGGCGAAGCAGTCGCCGCCCCAGTGCACCGGGAACTGCTGCCCGCCCGCCGTGGCGGACCTGGCGAAGACCACCGCCTCCCCCACGCCGCGCTCCTTCTCCAGGAGTTCGAAGACGGTGCGGTTGTAGATCTGCGCGTAGTAGTTGTGCATGCGCTCCGGGTCGGAGCCGTCGTGCCAGACGACGTCCGTGGGGATTCGCTCGCCGAAGTCCGTCTTGAAGCAGTCGACGCCCTGGTCGAGCAGGAGACGCAGCTTGTCGTCGTACCAGGCGCGGGCGGCCGGGTCGGTGAGGTCGACCAGCGCCATCCCCGGCTGCCACAGGTCCCACTGCCAGATGTCGCCGTCGGGCCGCTTGACCAGGTAGCCGCGTTCGGCGCCCTCCGCGAACAGGGCCGACTTCTGGGCGATGTAGGGGTTGATCCACATACTGATGCGCAGTCCGCGCTCCTTGAGGCGGGCCAGCATGCCCTCCGGGTCGGGGAAGACCTCGGGGTCCCAGAGGAAGTCCGACCACTGGTACTCGCGCATCCAGAAACAGTCGAAGTGGAAGACGCTGAGCGGGATTCCGCGCTCGGCCATGCCGTCGACGAAGGAGGTGACGGTCTCCTCGTCGTAGGACGTGCAGAACGAGGTGGTAAGCCAGAGGCCGAACGACCACGCCGGGGGCAGCGCGGGCCGGCCGGTCAGGGCCGTGTAGCGGGACAGGACGTCCTTCGGGTTCGGGCCGGCGACGACGTAGTACTCCAGGGACTGGTCCTCGACGCTGAACTGCACCTGCCCGACGGCCTCGGAGCCGACCTCGAAGGAGACCTTGCCGGGGTGGTTGACGAAGACGCCGTAGCCGCGCGAGGAGAGGTAGAACGGGATGTTCTTGTAGGCGAGTTCGCTGCTCGTGCCGCCGTCGGCCTGCCAGATGTCGACGGTCTGGCCGTTCTTCACGTACGGCGTGAAGCGCTCACCGAGTCCGTAGATGTTCTCGCCCACGTCCAGGGCCAGTTGGGCGATCATGTGATGCACGCCGTCGGGTGTGGTCGCGAAGGCGGTCCCCTTCGGGTCCGCTCCGGTGAGGCGCCGGCCGTCGGCGTCGAGGAAGGTGATACCCCAGGGCCCTTCGCCATCCATGCGCAACGTCAGTGGCCCGCTGGTCAGTTCGGTGGCCGCGCCGTCCCTGCGGGTGCGGGCCCCGGACGCCGTGGTGGTGTCCGCCCGGAGTGCGAAGTCCGGGCCGCGCCTGGCCCTGCCCGCGTGATGGGTGGCGCGTACCCCGATGACGCCCTCGGCCGGGGAGAAGCATTCGACGGTGATCAGCGGGGTGTTGAGCGTGTCCCCGCGCGCCCTGACGCGCCTGACCGCCGCGTACGCGGTGAACCGGTCCACGTCGACCCGCAGATCGCGGATCTCGGTGGCGTACGAGGCCTGGACACCCTCACGCATCAGCCAGAAACCGTCGGTGAACTTCATGCGGACTCCTTGCCGGTGACGACCTCGATACGGGCGAGACGTACCGTGCCCTCGATGCCGATGCGCAGCTCCTGCACCCCGCTGAGGCCGAGCGTGGCCTCAAAGGTCCGGTAGTCGTACGGGCCCCCGGTGGCGGGGACCTGGATGCCCGTGCTGCGCCCGCCCGCGCTCAGGGTGACGGCCCCCTCCCCCGAGAGGAGCAGTGCCAGGCGTCCCACTCCCCCGCCGAAGTCACAGGCACGGTAGATGAGTTGGCCCGCGATGCCGGACGAGACGGGTGTGACGGCATCGCCGTCCGTCTTCGCGCGGTCGACGAGCTCCGTACCCTGCTGCCAGTCGTAGTCGGCGGCCTCCAGACCGCGCGCCACCACCGGGCGCGGGCCCTGCGCTTCGCCGTCGACGACCGCTGTGGCGGTGAGCCGGATGTCGGCGCTCGACGCGCCCGCGAGGATCTCGTACGCGCCGGGCTCGACGGTCCAGCGACCGTGCGCCACGCTCCAGTGCCCCAACTCCTCGACGGGTACCACGAATTCGAGCCGCTGCGCCTCGCCGGGCGCGAGGTGCGTCCGGCGGTGGCCGACCAGCTTGCGCAGCGGCAGGTCCGTGGAGCCGTCGAGGCCCGGGGAGACGTAGAGCTGGGCCACCTCGTCGGCGGGGGCCCCGCCGTCGTTGGTGAGGGTCAGCGAGACCCGCAGCAGCTCGCCGTCCACCTCCGTCCGCAGCGCGGAGTAGGTGAAGTCGGCGTAGCCGAGGCCGTGTCCGAAGGGGTAGAGCGGGGTTCCGTCGAAGTAGAGGTAGGTCTGGCGGGAGCCGATGATGTCGTAGTCGAACAGGCCGGGCAGATCGTCGTCGCTCGCGTACCAGGTCTGCGGAAGCCGGCCGGCCGGGGAGACGTCCCCGGCGAGGACACGCGCGAGCGCGCCGCCGGCGGCCTGGCCTCCGTGCGCGGTCCACAGCAGGGCCGGCAGTCCGTCCGCGGCCTCGCCGACGGCGTACGGATAGGCGGAGGTCAGGACGAGGACCGTGCGGGGGTTGGCGGCGTGGGCGGCGCGCCAGAGCCGGTCCTGCTGGGCGGGGAGGGCGAGGGTCGTACGGTCCTCGGTCTCGCGCCCGTTGATATGGGGGTCGTTGCCCGCGACGACGATCACGGTGTCGGCGGCCGCCGCCACCCGGGCCACGGCATCCGCGCCGCGCTCGACGGTCTCCAGCTCGAAGACCGTGGCGGCGTCCCGGGAAATCCTTTCGCCGGCTTCGGCAACCTTCGCGCCTCCGGCGGCGACAGACACGTACCCACCGGTCCCGATGTGCAGAAGGAGGTGCCCGCCGTCGTGCCCGCCGTCGCTTGCCTGCACCGCTTCCAGACGGAACGTCTCCTGGACGACCCAGCCGCCCGGTTCCTCGGCGGACGCCCTGACATACCCGTCGTCGGCGACGGAGAGATGGAGCCCGTCGTCCGCACGGAGGGTCAGGACGCCGTCTCCCCAGTCGACGAGGGCCAGTTCGGCGGCATCGTCGCCACAGGTCAGCGGCGGCAGGTCGGTACGGCCCCCGAGGAGTGCCGGGTCGAGGGCGCCCTCGGCCCCCCGCTTCCCTCCGGCCGACGGCCCGCCGGCCGCCGGGACCCGGAGCCAGCCGTCGCAGGACTTCAGCCGGACCCGGTCCACCCCTTCCTCGAAGAGGACGTGCTCGGCGCCGTACCGCTCGCGGATCCCGTCGAGCGGCGAGGAGCGGTGCATGAGCGTCCCGCTGTACCAGTCGAGCTTGCAGGCGTCGCCGAGCAGTCCGACGACCGCGACGGTGCGGCCCTGCTTCGGCTCCAGGGGCAGCAGGCCGTCGTTCTTGAGCAGGACGACGGCCTGTTCCGCGGCCTCCAGGGCGAGCGCCCGGTGCTCCTCGGTGTCCAGGGCTTCCACCCCGGCGTACGGATCGAGCTCAGGGTCGAACTCGCCCAGCGCGAAGCGCAGCGCGAGCAGCCTGCCGGCCGCCGTGTCGATGTCCTCCTCGGTGAGGAGGCCCTCGGCCAGTGCCCCACGGATCCGGCCGGTCATCACCGAGGAGTCCTGACCGTGGTCGGTGAAGCTGTCGACCCCTGCCTTCAGGGAGGCGGCCGTGGCCTGCTCGTGGGTGTCGAAGTAGTGCTCGGAGTCGACGAGATTGGAGGGCGCGCCGGCGTCCGAGCAGACGACGAGCGGCTGGTCGGTCCAGCGTCGCAGATGCTGTTCGAGGAGCGGGGAGACGTGGTTGGGGCGGCCGTTGACCAGGTTGTAGGCGGGCATGACGCCGGCCACGGCTCCGGCCCGTACGGCATCACGGAAGGCCCGCAGGTCGTACTCGTGCAGGACGCGCGGGCGGACCGAGGAGGAGGCCGTGTCGCGGTCGGTCTCGTTGTTATGCGCGAGCCAGTGCTTCAGCACGGGGGCGGTGCGCCAGTAGCGGGGGTCATCCCCGCGGAGCCCCCGGGTGTAGGCGACGGCGATGGCGGAGGTCAGCGCCGGATCCTCGGAGTAGCCCTCCTCGCCCCGGCCCCAGAGCGGGTGGCGCAGCAGATTGACGGTCGGCGCCCAGACGTTGAGCCCGATTCGGTCGTCCCTTGTGCGCTTGGCCCGTACTTCGTTGCCGACGGCTTCGCCGATCCGGCGGACCAGGTCGTCGTTCCAGGTGGCGCCGAGGCCGACGGCCTGTGGGAAGACGGTGGCGGGTCCCATCCAGGCGACGCCGTGCAGCGCCTCCTGCCCGGTGCGGAACGGCCCGAGACCCAGCCGCTCCACCGCCGGGGCGAACTGGTGCAGCATCGCGATCCGCTCGTCGAGCGTCAGCCGCCCGAGCAGGTCGGCGACACGGTCGGCGAAGGGCAGGTGCGGGTCGCGGAAGGGCAGTGGATGGTCCGTCACGTGCGGGTCCCCTTGGAGAGGTGGGAGGTTTTCCGGTCTGCGGGCGTCGATATGTCCTTCGACGCAAGGAAAAAATCTTTCGAAGCGCTTCGATGCTCTGGGGCCAACCCCGCAGGTGTCAAGGGTCCCGGACCGTCAAACGCCCGCATCGCGCCGACCTTGCGCCGGGAAGGGGTTATGAAACAGGTCGGAGGAATCTGGAATCGGACTCTTGTGCGGCCGGAGTCCGTCACTTAACCTCGCTGCAACATCGAAGCGCTTCGACGAGGCAGCCCGTTGACCGCTTCAGCTCAGCCGGTGCAGTGCCACCGGCTCGGCCGGTAACGCCCCCTACCTCAGACACAGGGCCGAGCGGCAGTCGCCGCCGCGGGCCGTCCTGTCGCACCACGAAGGGTTGACCCCATGACGCCGAACTCTCCCTCCGCTCCCAGCCGGAGACGATTCCTCGCCTCCTCCGTGGTTGTCGCGGCAGCCGTGGGCGGCGGGCTGCCGCTCCTCGCCGCCTGCGGCGGCGGTTCCGGCGGTTCGAAGAACGAGGGCACGACGACGGGCAAGAAGCTGAAGGACCTCCTTCCCGCCTACGTGCCGTCGAAGGCGGTCACCCCGGACATCCCCGGCAAGAACGGCTCCGCGGTCGGCTTCACCACCGCCGTCCCGGCCGCCGAGCTTGCGGTGTCGGTGCCGAAGAAGCTGGGCAAGGGCAGCGAGCTGAGCATCATGGCTCCGCTGTGGGGCACCTCGCCGGGTGAGGGCAATCCGTACTGGACGGCGATGGACGAGGCCGTCGGCGTCAAGGTCAAGTGGCAGAACCAGGACGGCAACGTCTACGGCCAGAAGCTCGGCGCGGTGCTCGCCTCCAGCAGCATCCCGGACGCCGTCGTCGTCCCCGGCTGGGAGCTGGGCGGCAAGATACCGAGCGCCATCGCCAACAAGTTCGCCGACCTCGGCCCGTATCTCTCGGGCGACAAGGTGAAGTCCTACCCGAACCTGGCGGCCATCCCCACCGGCGCCTGGCAGCGCGGGGTCTTCGCGGAGAAGCTCCGGGGCCTGCCCATGCCGGCCGAGGCGACCCCCAACATCACCCCCTTCTACCGCGCCGACATCTTCGAGGAGAAGGGGTACGAGGTCCCGACGACCACGCAGGAGTTCTACGACCTCTGCAAGGAGATCAACGCCCCGAAGAGCAAGGTGTGGGCGTGCAGCGACATGACGTGGTCGGCGTTCGTCTTCTTCGGGGTGCTGCCGGAGAAGCCGTACTACTGGAAGCTCGTCGACGACAAGCTGGTCAACCGCTACGAGACCGACGAGTACCTGGAAGCTCTGGAGTGGTCGCGCTCGCTGTACTCGGCCGGCTTCGTGCACCCGGACGCCAAGGCCGAGACGGGTGACATGCGCACCACCTTCTCGTCCGGCAACGCCCTCATGTACAACGCGGATATCTCCGACTGGTACGCGGCCACGGCGATCCAGCGGCTGGACAAGCCGGACTTCAGGATGGGGGCGATGGACTTCTTCGCCCACGACGGCGGCGACCCCGTCATCTACGAGGCCGCTCCCTCCAACATCTGGTGCTTCGTCAACAAGAACGCCGACAAGAAGACCATCGAGGACATCCTGGCTCTGGCCAACTACACCGCCGCTCCCTACGGCACCAAGGAGCAGCGCCTGAAGGCGTACGGCCTGGAGGGCACCCACCACACGCTCAAGGACGGTGTCCTCACCAAGACGGAGAAGGGCAACAACCAGGTCTTCGCCACCTACGAGTACATCGCCACCTCCGCCCCCTTCCGGGCCTACCCCGACCACCCGGACGTGGTGAAGGGGGTCATCGAGTGGCAGCAGCGCCAGGGCGCGCACCTGAGGAAGCCGCTCTTCCACGGCATGCAGATCCAGGAGCCGACCCGCTTCACCGAGCTCAACGCGCAGTTCGAGGACCTTGAGAAGGACATCGTGCGCGGCCGTAAGAAGGTCAGCGACATGCAGCAGCAGGTCTCCGACTGGAAGACCAAGGGCGGCGACAAGCTGCGCGACTGGTACAAGAAGCTGCTCGACGAGACCGGTGAGTCGGCTTCCTGACATGGCACTGAGCACAGACGGCCGGCGCGCGCGGGAGTCACGGACGCCGCAGGCCACGACGCGGGCGGCGGGTGAACGGCCCGTCGCCACGAAGATGCCGCTGAGGCACCGGCTGCGCCGGGACCGCACGCTGCTGCTGATGACCCTGCCCGCGATGCTGCTCCTGCTGGTCTTCGCGTACATCCCGCTCGCGGGCAACGTCGTCGCCTTCCAGGACTACGACCCTTACATCGCGGACAACGCCTTCCAGGCGATCACGCAGAGCCCCTGGGTCGGGTTCGAGTGGTTCCAGCAGATGGTGCACGACCGGCTGTTCTGGTCGGCCCTGCGGAACACACTGGTGATCTTCCTTCTCCAGCTGACGCTGTTCTTCCCCGTGCCGATCCTGCTCGCGCTGTTCATCAACAGCTTCGTGCGGCCCAGGGTCCGTGCGGTGGCTCAGGCGATCCTGTATCTCCCGCACTTCTTCTCCTGGGTCCTGGTCGTCACCGTGTTCCAGCAGATGTTCGGCGGCGCGGGACTCATCGCGCAGACGCTGCGGGAGCACGGTCACGAGGGCTTCGACCTGATGACCGACCCCGGTCTGTTCAAGTTCCTGATCACGTTCGAGATGATCTGGAAGGACGCGGGCTGGGGCGTGATCGTCTTCCTCGCCGCCCTGGCGGCGGTCAGCCCGGACCTCTACGAGGCGAGCGCGATGGACGGCGCGAACCGCTGGCGCCGGATCTGGCACATCACCCTGCCGGCCCTGCGCCCGGTCGTGGCTCTGCTGCTCGTGCTCCAGGTGGGCAACGCGCTGACCGTCGGCTTCGAGCAGATCCTGCTCCAGCGCACGGCGGTCGGCCCAGGGGCCTCCGAGGTGCTCGACACCTACGTCTGGAACGTCGGTATCACCAACGGCGGATTCAGCTACGCGGCGGCCGTCGGGATCGTCAAGGGAATCTTCGGTCTGCTGCTGGTCCTCGGGGCCAACAAGGTCGCCCATCTCATGGGTGAGCAGGGGGTGTACAAGAAGTGAGCAGCCTGCTCTCCGGTCTGACCGGCTTGGCCGGTGTGAAGCCCGGTACCCGAGGGCGCCTGCGTCCGGCGTGGGAGGAGGAGCCGTCGAGGACGGGCCTCGCCTCCAAGGGCGTGGTCATGGTCCTGATCTGCCTGGCCGTCCTCTTCCCGCTCTGGGTCGTGATCGTGACCAGTCTGTCCTCGGTGAGGACCATCACCGAGGCCGGCGGACTCGTGGTGATCCCGCGCGGCATCACCTTCGTCGCCTATCAGGAGCTCCTCGGCGGCGGCCAGGTCACCCGGGCCACCGTGATCAGCCTCTGTGTGACGTTGGTCGGAACACTCTTCAGCATGGCGGTCTCGGTCCTGTGCGCGTACGGCCTCTCGCGTACCGGGTCCGTGCTGCACCGGCCGCTGCTGGTGTTCATGCTCGCCACGATGTTCTTCGGCGCGGGCCTCATCCCCACCTATCTGGTGGTCCAGGGGCTCGGCCTCACCGACTCCTATCTGGCGCTGATCCTGCCGAGCGCGCTGAACGTCTTCAACATCCTGGTGCTGCGCGCCTTCTTCATGAGTACGGCCCAGGAGCTCATCGAGAGTGCCCGGATCGACGGGGCCGGTGACTTCCGCATCCTGTGGCAGATCGTCATGCCGCTGTCGCGTGCGGTCATCGCCGTGATCACCCTGTTCTACGCGGTCGGTTACTGGAGCGCCTGGTTCAACGCGTCCATCTACATCAGCGACCCGGAGATGATGCCGCTGCAGAACGTGATGAACCAGCTGGTCCTCAAGCAGGAGCGGCCCACGGGCCTCGCCCAGGTCATCAACACCGGCCATCTGTCACCGCTCGCCATCCAGATGGCGGTCATGGTGCTGGCGCTGATCCCGGTCGCGTTCCTGTCGCCGTTCGTCCAGAAGCACTTCAAGGAAGGCATGCTCACCGGCGCGGTCAAGGGCTGACCCCTCCTCCCAGCGCCTGTGGCATCCCGTACGACACCAGGAACGAGAGGTCCATGCCCTCCCTGTACGACGCCACCCGTGGCCGCGTCCTCTTCGGAGGCGACTACAACCCCGAGCAGTGGCCCGAAGAGGTGTGGGCCGACGACGTCCGGCTGATGAAGGAGGCCGGGGTCAACTCCGTCACCGTCGGGGTGTTCTCCTGGGCGAAGATCGAACCACGTCCGGGTGCCCGGGAGTTCGGGTGGCTGGACCGCCTCCTGGACCTGATGGCCGCGCACGGGATCGGAGTGGTCCTCGCCACGCCCACCTCGTCCCCGCCGCCGTGGATGGGAGCGCTCCACCCGGAGACCCTGCCGCGCGCCGAGGACGGGACGGTGGTCTCGTACGGCTCACGCCAGCACTTCTGCCCGAGCTCGCCGGTCTACCGCCGTCACGCCGCCGCGCTCACCGAGGACCTCGCGGCGCGCTACGCGGACCATCCGGCGCTCACCGTGTGGCACATCAACAACGAGTACTGCACGCACTGCTGGTGCGACGAGACGGCCGCGCACTTCCGCCGCTGGCTGACCGCCCGTCACACCACCCTCGACGCGCTCAACGAGGCCTGGGGCACGGCCTTCTGGAGTCAGCGCTACGACACCTGGTCCGAGATCCTGCCGCCGCGCACGGCCCAGTACATGCGTAATCCGGCGCAGGTGCTGGACTTCAAGCGGTTCACCTCCGACGCGCTGATGGAGTGCTACGTCGCCGAGCGGGACATCGTCGCCCGGCACACCCCGCACATCCCGGTGACCACCAACTTCATGCCGCTGTGGGCCGGTCAGGACGGCTGGGCGTGGGCGGAGCAGGAGGATGTGGTCTCGGTGGACATCTACCCGGACTCCACGGACCCGCGGGGCGCGCAGTACAACGCGATGCTGGCCGACATGACGCGCTCGCAGGCCGGTGGGCCGTGGATGCTGATGGAGCAGGCGGCGGGCGGGGTCAACTGGCGCCCCGTCAATCGCCCGAAGCCGGCCGGTCTGAACCGGCTCTGGTCGCTCCAGTCGGTGGCCAGGGGCGCCGACGCCGTCTGTTACTTCCAGTGGCGGCAGTCGAGGCAGGGCGCCGAGAAGTTCCATTCGGCGATGCTGCCGCACGCCGGCGAACAGGGGCGCACCTTCCGCGAGGTGAAGCAGATCGGTGCCGAACTGGCCCTGATCGGCGGCGAGGTGGCCGGCACAGCCGTGACGGCCGATGTCGCCGTGCTGCACGACTGGGACGCCTGGTGGGCGAGCGCCCAGGAGGGCCGTCCGTCCTCCCTGGTCGACTACACGGCCCTCGTGCAGGCCTGGCACCGGGGGCTGTGGGAGAACGGTACGGCGGTGGACTTCGCCCGTCCGGGCAGCGACCTGAGCGGCTACCGCCTGGTCGTCGTCCCGCAGCTCTATCTGCTGCGCGACGCCGCGATCGACGGCCTGCTCGCCTACGTACGAAACGGCGGCACGCTGGTCTTCGGGTTCTTCACGGGCGTCGCCGACGAGGACGACCGGGTCAGGCCCGGCGGCATGGACGCCAGGCTGCGCGAACTGTTCGGCATCCGTACGGTCCACGAGTGGTGGCCGCTGGACGCGGACCAGGTGGTGGAGTGCGAGGGCTTCCGCGGCACCCTGTGGTCGGAGGAACTGGAGCCGGACGGCAGCGCGGACACGGTGTCCGCCTACCGGGGCGGCGAGCTGGACGGACTGCCCGCTGTGCTCCGCAAGGGCTCGGCCTGGTACGTCTCGACGCTGCCCGAGCCCGATGCGCTGCGCGCTCTGCTCGGCAGGGTGGCGGCCGATGCGGGCGTACGGCCGGTGCTGGACGGGCTGCCCGACGGGGTGGAGGCGGTGCGCCGGGGCGCTCTGCTGTTCCTGCTCCACCACGGGCGGTCCGCGGTGACGGTGGAGCTGCCGGGCCGGTACACGGACCTGCTGACGGGCACCGAGGCCGACGGATGCATTCAGCTCGGTCGCTACGGGGTCGCGGTGCTGAGAGAGCTGACGGCATGAGCGACGGGACGTGGGAGCCGGCGCCCGCGGCCCGCTGGGAGGACGCGTTCCTCAGCGGCAACGGCAGCCACGGGGCGATGGTGTACGGCGACCCGGCGGACGACCGGGTGATCGTCAACCACCACACCCTGGTGCGGCCCAACGGCAGCGAGGAGCTGCGCCCGCCGGAGCTCGCCGACGGGCTCGGCCGCCTCCAGGACGCGCTCCTGCGCGGGGACACCACGGCGGCCGAGGACTTCGGGGCGGGCAGGCCGCTGGTGTGGGTGCAGCCCTTCCATCCGGCGTTCATGACCAGGATCCGCCGTGACCGTGGACTGCACGAGGCGGTCGCCGGCTACCGGCGTGACGTCGACTTCACCACGGGTGAGGTCCGTGCGTCGTACGAGGGCTGGCACAGCCGGGTGTTCGTGTCGCGGGCCGACGACGTGATCGTGCAGCACGTCACCGACCCCGGTCTCCACGCTGAGGTCTGGCTCGACCCTCGGCTGCCGGGGGCTCCGGCACGCCTCGCGGTGGGCCGCTCGGCGGTGCTGACACCGGACGGCGCCCGCCTCGCGCTGCGGGTGGGCTATCCGGGCGGCGGCCTGGCGTACACCGGGGTGATGGTGGCCCGGGTGGACGGCGGCACGGTGTCGCTGGCGGGCGAGGGCATCCGGATCGAGGGGGCGCGCGCGCTGACGCTGACGACCCGGGTCCACCGGGGGGCCGGGGTCCCGGCCGTCGGCGCACTGTGGGCGGACCTGCCGGACGAGGACTACGCGGCGCTGCTCGCCCAGCACCTGCCCCGACACCGGACGGCCTACGGAAGGGCGTCACTCGCCCTGCGGGACGCGGCCGGTGAGCGGGAGCTGCCCGGCAGCGAACTGCTGCGCCGCCCGAAGAGCCCGGCGCTGCTGGAGCGCCTCTTCGCTGCGGGCCGCTACCATCTGCTGTCCTCCTCGGGACTGTTGCCTCCCCGGCTGACCGGCCTGTGGACCGGTGACTGGGACACCGCGTGGTCCGGGGCCTTCACCACGAACGCCAATCTCAATCTGCAGATCGCCTCGGCTGCCCCGGCCGCCCTTCCGGAGGTCACAGAGGCGCATGCCGTCCTGGTCCAGGGGCAGTTGGCCGACTGGCGGGACAACGCCCGGGCGCTCTTCGGGACCCGGGGCATCGTCGCGCCGTCCCACACGGACGGCGCCTCGGGTCACACCCGGCACTTCCAGCGCGCCTACCCGCTGCATCTATGGACGGCCGGCGCCGACTGGCTGCTCCAGCCGCTCCTTGAGCACGCCGAGGCGACGACGGGCGTCCCGGATCCCTCCCTCACCGCCGCTCTGGTCGAAGTGGCGGTGTTCTACGAGGACTTCCTGAGCCGGGAGGACCCGGACGGGAACGTCGCCGTGGTGCCCTCGTACTCCCCGGAGAACCGGCCGGCCAACGCGAGCTGGGGCACGGTGAACGCCACGATGGACGTCGCCGCGGCCCGCCACGCCCTGACGACGGCCGCCGAGCACGCCCCCGGGCACCCGTCGGCGGAACTCTGGCGGTCGCTCGCGGACCGGCTCCCGGACTACCTGGTGAACGAGGACGGGGCGCTCGCCGAGTGGGCGTGGCCGGGTCTGCGGGAGACGTACGACCACCGCCATCTGAGTCACCTCTACCCGGTGTGGCCGCTGGACGGGATCAATCCGTACGACACCCCGGAGCTGGCCGGGGCCGCACACCGTGCGCTGGAGCTGCGGGGCTCGGAGAACGACTCCGCACACGGACATCTGCACCATGCCCTGATCGCCGCCCGGCTGCGGGACCCGGACCGGGTGTCGGCGGCGCTGGACGCGGTGCTGGGCGGCGACTTCTTCCACGACTCGCTGATGAGCTCCCACTATCCGTCCAGGAACGTCTACAACGCGGACGCGGCCCACGCCCTGCCCGCGGCCGTGATCGAGTCGCTCGTCCAGTCGACGCCCGGCCGTCTGGTCCTGCTGCCTGCCGTCCCCGCCGCGTACCCGGCGGGTGAACTCCTGGGCGTACGCACACGGTTCGGCGCACATCTGGACCTGCGGTGGTCGAAGGACGGCGCGAGCGCCGTGCTCCGTCCCACGCGTGACGCACGGGTCGATCTGCGGATGTGCGACGAGCTCACCCTCACCGAGACCTCCGCCGGAAACCCCACGGCTCCGCTGGAGCTGACGGCCGGCGTGGACCGCGTCCTCACCCTGGGGCCGCGGTAGCAGTCCTCCATCCCCACATGGAAGGAACACCCCATGGCACCATCCACCACCCTGACCAGACTGTTCCTGGCCCCGACCGCGGCGGTGGCCGCCCTGATCGGCTTCGCGGCGGCTCCCGCCCAGGCCGCGGTCTGGACCTCGTCGGAGCAGTGGGGCAACTACACCACCGACGACGGCTACATCCTCTACAACAACATATGGGGCTCCGGAGCGGGCACCCAGACCATCTGGGCGGACTCGTCCAGCAGTTGGGGCGTGACGGCGGACCACCCGGACACCGGTGGCATCAAGTCGTACCCGAACGCCAAGAAGATCGTCGACAAGCCGCTCTCCTCGCTGTCGTCGCTGACCAGCGACTACAACGTGACGGTCCCGTCGGCCGGCGCGTACAACACGTCCTACGACATCTGGGACACGGACTACGACTACGAGGTCATGCTCTGGGTCAACTACAACGGGGCGGTCGGCCCGCTCGGCACCCCCCAGGGAACCGTCAGCCTCGGCGGCCACACCTGGGACGTCTACAAGGGCGACAACGGCGCCAACGAGGTCTTCTCGTTCCTGCGGACCTCGGACTCGTCGTCCGGCACCGTGGACATCCTGCCGATCCTGAAGTGGATCGACACGGAGGGCTGGTGGGGCGACGAGACGATCGGTGACGTCCAGTTCGGCTACGAGATCACCTCGTCGTCCGGCGGACTGGACTTCGTGACCAACGGGTTCGACGTCACGTCGAGCTGACCCGGACGGGCCGGGGGGCGCCCCCCGGCCCGTGTCCGGCCGGTCAGCGCGCGGCCGAGCTCCCGGCCAGCCAGTGGGCTGTCCGCGTCCAGGTCCCGGGCGAGGACTTCTCCAGCAGCGCCGCGAAACGTTCGGGGCGGGCCAGCAGCCTTCGCTCACGCGGGTGCAGTTCCGCATGGGCGAGCAGCCACCCGGCCAGTGCGTGCGGGTCGAGAGGTCCGGAACCGCGCAACTGCTCGGTGTACGCCGCACGTGCCGCTTCCGGGTCCCCGGCGACCAGCAGCTCGTCGGCCGACGGTGAGCTGCCGGCCCGGCACTCCCCACGCCGGTAGAGGCGGACGCGGTCGTCCTGCCAGTACCCACGGACCGGCTCCGGCGCCACCAGTGGCTCGCCACCCGGCACCGGGCCGGCTCCCGAACGCAGCGCCTTGATGAGGGTGCTCCGGTCGTCCTCGCCGCAGCGCAGATTGCGCAGCCGCCACTCCACCCGGTGGCTGACCGCCGCCGCCCGGGCCCTGGCAACGGCAGCGGGGTCCAGCGGCTCCGCGAGCCACCCGTCGACGGTCTCCGACAGCCGGGTGACGAGCCGCAGACCGGGCTCGGTGAACCGGGCACGGGTCGCCAGGGTGCGCAGGACCATACGGGTCTGGAGCCGGCGCAGCGCGAAGAGGAACGACGCCCGCCCGCCCGCGTCGGCGGCCGGGTCCCCGACGCGCCCTCGCCAGAATCCGGTGACGCCGACGAAGGCGTACGCACCATGGAGAAGGCCGGGCAGGTGCCGGGGATCGGCGCGCCACGGCGCGTAGTGGCACTCCGTCCGGTCGTCGTCGAGGAGCGGGAAGAGGTGGAGCAGGGCGCCGAGTTTGCTGTGCTGGAACTCATGGACGAGGGTCTCGGCGAGGGCGAGGCCGTCCGGCGGCCGGGCGATCACCATGGAGCCGAAGGCATCACCGGTGGAGGCGCTGAGCCCCTCGGAAGGTACGGGAAGCTCCGCGCCGCCGTCCTTGGCGCGCCAGGGCACGATGCGGCTGATCTCGTCGGGCCGCAGCCCCCCGGGGCCGGTGCCCCCGCTACGCAGGACGGCCACGGCGTCGCGGAACAGCCCCTGCCAGGCGCGCAGTTCGTCGGGGCCTAGGCGGCCGGGCGCGATGGGCTCGTCCAGGTCGCGGTAGGGATCGAGGTCATCGAGCTGGACGGTGCGCGTCCCCGGACCGGTCGGCAACCGGTGCACCGGCAGCCAGTGCGCCGATTCCGGCTCGGTGAGCGGGCGTACGACGACGGTGTCCGGCCCGTCCCCGGTGCGGACGCTGAGCGTCCCTCCGGACACCGCAGCCCGCACGGCACGGAATGCCCCGTCGTCGGGGCCGGGCAGCCGGACCATGCCCAGCGCGGGCAGGCTGACGGCCGTCCCCCTGGCCGGCAGGGTCAGCTCGGCGTCCGTACCCGCGTGGACGGCTGCCGCGAGGGCGACCGCGGCGACCTGCCCCGCGTCGGCCCACAGGGGCGGCCCGGAGGCCGATCCGTGCAGCCGCCGGAGCGTGTGCGCGAGCCAGCTGCCGACCTGCGGGGTCAGCAGCAGAGCGTCGACCGGCTCGGGAGCCCGAGTGGCGGCGGCCTCCAGGACGGGCCAGATCGCCTGGGCGTCGAGAGGGCCGAGGATGGCGGGGTCGGCGTCGAACCGGTCGAGGATCTCACGCAGCAGAAGGAGCCTGCGGCTGCGCTCCCCCCTGACCAGAAAAGCGATGGCCTCGGGCGAACCGTCGCCCGAGGCGATCTCGTCGAACAGCGGGCCCGGCATACGGATCGGCGCGTACACATCACTCCCTGTCGTGGACGGATTCGTCGCGGCGGTCGGCCGGCCCTCGCGGTTCGGCTACTCGGCTCTCCCGGGCTCCTGGCCTCCCATCGCGTTGGTGCGCGCGCGCCGGAGCTCGGCAAGCAGTCGCACCGGTCCGCCAGGAGCGGTCAGGCGCCTCAGGTCGGCGACGCCTACGGACGCCAGGTCGATGAGGTCGGACTCGAAGTGATCGGGTGTGCCGTCGGCGGGCACCGGCTGGTACAAGGCGCGCTCCCCCTTCGCGAGCGGTGGCACAGGATGCCACCGTTTACTCCATCATGACGATTGAGACCCCTTCCCGAAACCCGTGTGATCACGCCAGCCGATCACATCCCGGGCCCGGGTTCAGCAAGGAAGTCCTGTATTGCTGCCTTGAGTTCGGCTTCCCGCACCGGTTCGTCGTCGATCAGCGTCACCGCTTCGTACAGCTGCCACAGCCCTTCCGGCTGCGATCTGACGGCTCGGAAGATCCCGATCACGTCCGTACGCGGCATGGGGTGCCTCGGCATCCGGGCGACGACGGAGGGTGGCAACTCGTTGACCAGAGCCTGCCGTTCGTCACGGTCGTTCATCAGCGGGTACCCCATGAGCGCCCTGATCACCCTCGCGGTCGGAGCCCCCGCAGGTCGGCCGGTGAGCGCCCGGCCCGCCGGGGGGACCGGCGGAACGCGTTCGGAGTGCCCGGGTGCCTCCAGCCGGAGACAGGGGGTCTGAAGCGTCTGGCCCGCTTCCCGCAGGGCGCTCATCCTGGCCTTCACCGCTTCGAAGAGGGGCAGCGGATCCGGCAGCGGATCGTCCTCCCGCTCGTGCAGCTCACGCAGCACGATGTCCGAGAACAGGCCGAGCCGTCGATCCGGATCGTTGCCCGCCCGCTGCCCGCGGCCGGCTGCGAGCATCAGGCTCTGCTCGTGTGCGGCGACCCGTGCCCCGGCGGGGAAGCGCTCGGTGGACGGGGACTGCGGGAAGCGGTGCTGTTCGTCGAAGGTGCGGCAGGCGTCGACCATCCACATCTGCACACCGAGGCCCGGCGTCGCATCGCTCCTCAGCCGGGTGAGCGCGGACTCGACGTCGATGGCGCGCCGGTCGGTGAGAGTGGCGTCCGCGGTGTAGAGCGCCGTCTTCTCGTCGGTGTCCAGCACGCCGTGACCGCCCCACCACACCCACAACGCCTCGTCCTCCCGTTCCGGTACGTCCCTGATGAAGGCACGCCTCAGGGAGTCGTGGTCGGCCGAGCGGAACGGTATGTCGGGCGCTGTCCCGGGCAGCGGTGCGAGATGGAGCTGGATGTGGGTGTCGGGCACGCCCCTGGCCAGCAGCCAGTCACGGAAGCGAAGGGCGTCCCGGGCAGGCCCCGGAAGGTCCCAGTCGGGCCCGGCGGCGTACTGCTCGATCCCGACGACCAGGGCGAAGACGCGGTCCGGCGGGACGGGTCCACGGGTCATGACAGCCGCTCCCCGATCGCACGGTAGACAGCCGGATCGGTCCAGTAGGCACTGTGCGCCACGGGAAAGGGCTGCCTGCTGTCGGTGGCGATGTCCTGGGACCGGCCCGGGAAGAGCGGTTCGGCGGCGTACCCGAGCAGGTCGCGGCGATCGTAGAGATTCAGCCACGGCGGCACATGAGCGGGCAGCGGATCGGGGTGGGCGAGCGAGGGCAGCGCTCCTGTCTCGTACAGGAAGGGCCCCTGCGAGCCGACGGTGATCAGGAGCTCGACACCGGGGAGCGGGCCGGATATCAGGGTATCGAGGCAGAGGATGCCGCCGAGGCTGTGTCCGAGCAGGACGACGGGTGGCTCCAGTGCGGCCACGAGGTCACGCAGACCCCGGCGCATGCCCTCACCCCGGGCGAGATATTTGAGGATGTCACCCGCGGCCGGGTGCGCGGCGTCGGTGAGCGCGCGGCGCCGTCGCACGGCGTAGCGGGAGCCGATCCGCAGGAGCGGCCTCCCCGCCAGCCGGAGCAGCGGGCCCCGGTCGGTTCCGGACGGCGCGGCGCCCAGTCGCTCGGCCAGGGCCGCGACGGCCGCGTCCCTGGCGTCGCCGCCGCTCTGCACGGGGGTGTCGTCCGCGAGCCCGGCGGCGACGACCATGGCGGTCAGCGCCCTGGCCAGTACCCACGCCAGGGCCTCCTGGTCCAGGGCATCGGCGGCGGGGCCGAGCAGGGGGCTGCGCGCGAGCTCGGTGGCCGCTTCCCGGACTCCGGGGCCGATCCCGTCGGCCCGAGGCTCGCCCCGGGCCGCGAGCGTACGCAGGAGCGACCTCGGGCGTTCGTCCGGGAAGGCCGCGCCTGGCGGTGTGATGTGCGTACCCGCCCCTGCCGAAGCGGTGGCGAGCTCGGCCGACGGGTCCGCGTACAACCGGGCCCACTCCTCCGTGTCGTCGGGGCTGTCGGTCTCCCCGGTGCTCCGGCCTGTCCCGGCACCGGGCGCCGCCGGGATGCTGACGCCCCCCGCGGCGAGCCGGGCGCCGTGCGGTCCGCCCCAGTCGTACGCGAGGACACGGGCGCCCGGAGCCGTTGAGGCCAGACCTGATGCGATCCGCACGAGCAGCGTGCCCAGGTGCGGTTCACGCACACCTGTGCCGTGGATGAAGACCACCGTGGTCATGTGCCCGCCCCCGTTGCTGTGCGCTGCGGCCCTGCCCGCCGCCGCGTTCGCGGCGGGCAGGGCCGACGGATACCCGGTCGTCCGCGACGTCACATCGGCAGCGGCGTGATGTCGCATTCGATGCGCTGGTGGAGCCTGGCCGCGGTGTGCCACGGGTGGTTGGCGCCCAGCAGGCGCGAAAGTCCCTGCGCCGCCACCTGGTTGAGCCGGTCGGCCTCCTCCGACTCGCCGAGTCCACGCCGGTCGAGCGCCAGATTCGCCGTGCAGGCGAGCGTCAGCGGATGCTCGGGCCCGGCGGCCTCCGTGAGCTTGGGGAGCAGGTCCGCGTCCGCCGCCAGGGCCTGAGCGAAATCCAGCCGGGCGTAATGGTCGTTGGCCCGGCACATCGCCGCCGTGAGGGTGCTGATGTGCCGTGTCCCCAGGACGTTCTCCAGCTGTTCCAGCGCCAGGGCGTCCAGCGCCTCCGCCCGGTCAGTGTCACCTTGCGCCCGCAGTGTCGCCGCGAGATTGACCCGGGCGAACTGGGTGTAGGGGTGATGGTCGTCGAGCACCTTGCGATAGGCGGACAGGGTCTGTTCGCCCAGCTCCCTCGATCCGACGAGGTCCCCGTTCAGCCGGCGTTCGACCGCGGCATGGACCGCGGCGCAGAGCGCGTCCGCGTTGTTCAGACCGTAGCGCCGGGTGAACCGTTCGAGGGTCTGCTCGGCCAGCTCCGATCCGCCCTCGACCACACCGACCCTGCGCCTGCACACTGCGAGGTTCAGCGCCGCGCGGATGGTCGCCGCGTTCGTCTCGCCGAAGTTGGCGACGTAGCGCAGGTAGTTGGACTCCTGGAGTGCGCGGGCGCCCACGTAGTCGCCCGCCTCACGGATGTCGATGGCCAGGCCGTTCAGCGTGTTGAGCGTGAGCCCGTTCACCGGCCCGTAGAGCAGCTCGCGCTGCCGTGCGGTCTCCTCGTCGATCTCCCGCGCCAGGACGAACTTCCCGTTCAGCCGGAGTGTCACACCGTAGTCGTGCGCCGCGCTCAAGGTCGTCGGGTCCTCCGGTCCGAACAGGTCGCTGGCCCGGGTGAACGCCTCTTCGGCCAGTTCACGCGCCTGCCGGAAGTCCCCTCGGTACCTGAGCGCCCCCGCCATCTGCCACATGGAGTCGACGAGTTCCTCTTCGGGGATCTGCGCACCACGCGAGATCGCCAGCGCCCGCTCGTTGTGCGTGATCGCCTCGTCGGGGCGCCCGAGGAGACGCAGATAGAAACCGAGAAGCTTGGTCATCCTGATGACGTGCAGGTTCTCGTCGCCGGACTGGGCGCGCCAGGCGGACCAGGCCAGCTGGGCCTGGGAGGCGCCCGACTCGTGCGCACCCCAGTAGTAGAGGAAGAACACGATGTCGTAGACCAGGTCACGGACCCACCCGTCGGAGCTCTCCACCGCTCCGGACGCGATCACATGCGGGAGGATCGCCTGGTAGGCGGGCCACTGGTCGGGGGCGGCGGGTGCGCCGGGCTTGGCCGTGGTGAGCAACAGGTGGGCGGCCCCCGTCATCCTGGCCCGCTCCTCGGGATCCATCCTGGCCACGATCACGTTCTGCATGAGCCGGTGCATCTGCAAGGTGGAGGTCTTGTGGTCGAGCCTCACCAGCGACAGCTTGCTGAGGTCCCGGGTCGCGCGGGCCAGGAGCAGCGGGTCGCGCAGGACCGGGTCCAGCTCAGGGGTGACCTCGACGTTACGGCCGCCCCTGAAGAGGTTGAGCGGGATGGGCTCCGGCGCCATGCAGGCGCAGATCTCCAGGAGTTGCCGTGCCGCGGGGTTGTCCTGCGAAAGGCGCCCGAGGGAGATGTCCCAGACCGCCGCGACCGGCACCGGGTAGTCGGGCGACGGAGTGAGATCCAGGATCTCGGGCCGGCGCTCCTCCAGCAGACCGAGGTACTCGTCCACCGGCATCCCGGTCGCGGCGTGCCAGGCTCCCGCCTGCTCGACCGCGAGGGGAAGGTCGCCGAGCGCGGCGGCCAGCCGGTCCGCGTCTCCGGTCGCGAGACCACGGGCGCGGCGCTGCAGGAGTGCGACGCTCTCCTCGCGGTCGAAGACGTCGACGCTGAGAGGGGTGGCGACACGTTCCCACTCGCGGTTGCGCGAGGTGACGATGATCTTCCCCGGGCCCCCGTTGGGGAAGTAGGAGCGTACGGCCTCGATGTCCTCGGCGTTGTCGAACACCAGGAGCCAGTTGTCGAACGGCTTACCCGTGCGGAGCGCCTCGCGCACCGCGGGCACCGCGGCGTTGGCCTGCGGCCCCACCTCGAGTCCGAGGCTACGGGCGAGGTCGGCGAGGGCGCCGAGGATCAGGTTCTCCTGTTCCGATGGGATCCACCAGATCACGTTGAACTCGCCGCTGTGGCGGTACACGTACTCCACCGCGATCTGCGACTTCCCCACACCGCCCATGCCGTGGAGCGCGTGCGGAAGGACGGCAGTGGTCTCGTCCTCCCGCAACTGCCGTTCCACAGCGGCAAGAAGACTCTCACGCCCCGTGAAGTTCGGGTTCTTCGGCGGCACGTTGCCCATGATCTTGGGCTGGCCCGTACGGACGAACCGAAGCTCCGACGCCGTGGCGGGCGTGCGCTCGTCGACCCTCCGGGCATCCGGCTCGGTGTCTACGGGTGGTGTCGTCGGCGACACAGATCCTCCAGGTGGAACCGTCGATTGCGACGGGGAAGCGGGGCCGTTCTCATTCACATCAGGTGCCTCTTTATCATCTTTTGTCCCGTTTGTCGCCATTCCCGCGCCGCGCGAAATCACGTGACTCAGCTGGGCGGCCCGCCGACGGTAGGGAATTCCGCCCAGGGCTCGCAGCACCGCCAACTCGATCCGGAGCCACGCCGGTCCCCCTTCCCGGTCCGGGAGCGCCGCTCCCACGGGGTCGCCGAGTGCCGCCCGCAGGCGGATGCCCTGGGCCCGGCCGGACCGTGACTGAGCAAGCAGGCTGATCGCACGGGCGAGTTGGGAACGGCTTCCGGTGGCCAGCAGGGCTTCGCGTATGCCGTCGGCGAAGTCGGGCCCGCCCTCGCCGTCCCGGTTCCAGTCGATCAGACCGCCCATCATGACCTCGGACAGATGCTCGGGCCGCGTCTCGGGCAGGGCCCGGTCCCGCAGCTCTTCGATGACGTCGAAACGCAACGGCGCCACGGCGAGCAGGACGGCGAGCTGCCGTGCGAAGGGGCTGGCCAGCGAGAAGAATCTGCGTACGGCGTCCGCCGCCGAACGGGGCCCGTCGAGCTGTGGTGTCCGCAGCCCGGGGGCGGACACCCCCTTGGCCATCGCCCCGGCCAGCACGACCGGCAGCGCCCGGCGTACGCCGCGTTCGCCGGTGACCAGATCGGCCCACGCCCGGAACGAACCGGGACGCAGGCTGAGGACGGGTACGGCCACGGATCCGTCACCCGTGCCGGGCAGGCCATGAGCATGCTCGGGTACGCCCTCGGGCGGCCGGCACAGGACCCGGCGGTTGAGCGCCCCGAACCCGGCGGCGTCGAGCCGGGCCCTGAAGGGGTAGACCGATGACCGGTGGCGCAGATACGGGGGCAGCAGATGGACCAGCGCCGTGGGCCCCGACGAGGCGAGCCTCCCCAGCAGTTCGTCGGCGCCGGCCTCCGCCCAGCCCGGCGCGAGTCCGTCGGTCACGACGAGGAACAGCCGCGAACCGCGCCCGTCCAGCAGTTCGGCGGGGTCGGCGCGACGGTCGCCCGGCCAGCGCAGCGCGGGTGCCTGCCCACCGGGCAGCGAGACATCGACCGTACGGACGTCCCGGAAGGCCCCGCTGCGCACCGCCTCGTCGGACAGTTGACGCAGGGAGCTGTCCCACACGGGCATGGTGGGCGCTCTGTCCACGAGGAGCATCAGGTCGAAGGCGCGCTCCTGCACCGGGTCGAGGTAGGGGATCCACAGACCGTCGATGACACCGTTCTCCGCGGTGCGCGCCTCGTCGAGCTTGCTCTCGTGGCGCGACGGCACCCGTCGGCCGAGGCCACGCAGGGCCTTGGCCAGACGCAGCGGCGCCACAGGACGCGCGGGACGCGTCTCGTGCGACAGGACCGCTTCGGGCCTTCCCTGCCTGCTCTCCTCGACGCTGCTGAGCTCCGCGCCTCGAAGGTCGTCGCCGCTGCTTCCGGCGGGCACGATCTCCGGTACTCCCTGATCGACGGGAGGGGTCACGCCCCCGTCGACGAGCTCCGTCCCGGCGTCCGGCAGGGGGTCCGGAGCCGGGTCCGTCGCGCCCTCCGCACCTCGGCCGGCCCGGTGCCATGCCGCCGACAGCCAGACGGCGTCGGCGAGGTCCTGCCAGCTCGCTTCGCCGTCCGTCTCCTGGAGGTCTCCGCTGCTCGGCGCGGGCGCCGGGTCCGGAGCGCGTTCCCGTGGCGAGCCGTTCATCAGCGGCCTTTCGAGAGGTCGCGCAGGAGTGTCTCGAGGAGCTTGAGCCCGTCGCTGTCCGCTCTGAATCCATGAGCGGTGGTGAGCTGCACGGCGTTCAGGAGCTGGTCGACGGACTGGGTGCCCCCGCCCTCCAGCCGTCTCACGAAGTCGTCCACGAGGTTCTCGACACCTTCGGGACGCCGGCCCAGATGGCTGACCACGATGGAGACCAGCTGTTCACGGCTGGGCGGGCGCATCTCCAGCGGCAGGCAGCGGCGCCGGAAGGCGGCCGGGAACTCGCGTTCACCATTGCTCGTGATCACGACGACCGGGAACTCGGCGCACTCGACCCGGCCCGCCTCGATGACGGCCCGTGCCCGGGGGTCGTCGGTGAAGACGGACACGTCGGCCACTCCTGCGCGTACCAGTTCCGGGATCTCGTAGCTGCCGTTCTCCAGGACATGGAGCAGATCGTTGGGGAGGTCGATGTCGCTCTTGTCCAGCTCGTCGACGAGCAGTACCCGGGGGCGCTCGTACGCCAGGAGAGCCGTCCCCAGCGGGCCGAGCGTCACATAGTCCCCCAGGTCGGGGGCGCTTCCGTGGTCGCTCTCCGGCTCCGCCGCGCCCTCGGCGCGCCAGGCTGCGATGGCCTGGGCCCGCCCGATGGCGTCGTACTCGTACAGACCGCCGCGCAGCGTGGTGCGGCTCACGATGCTCCACGGGAGCACCCTGCCGAGCCCCAGCTCCTGGGCGATCAGATACGCCAGAGTGGACTTGCCGACCCCGGGCGGGCCCGTGATCAGAAGGGGGCGGCGCAGCAGGAGGGCGGCGTTGACCGCGTTGATCTCCTCCTCGCGTAACTGCGGCCCCTCCTGGACGGTGCCGAGCCTGCGCAGCGCCGACTGCGCGTCGTCGGGGGGATCGTCCTGTACCGGGCTTCCGGAGAACACCCGCCAGGGCGGCGGCTGGGGCAGCTCCGGAGGGGCACCGGCAGGTGGCTGCCCCGTTGCGTGGAACACCCTCCAGGAGGGGGGCGTGACGGACTGCGCTACCGAGACCTGCTCGGTCATGCTGTCAACTCCTCGCAGTCGATCAGGCGGTTGGGATCATCCCATAAGAGCGCCAAGTGTTTTCCGAGTGACCAGTTGTCACGATTCATGCCCTCGGCCTTCTTGCGCAGCGCGCTCACCTTCGACGGGATCTGTGAGGGCGGGTGCGCCAGCAGCAGCGTCAACACCTCGCCCGACAGCTCGGGGCTGTCCGCCCTACGGTCCCAGGCTGCAAGGCCCACCCCCTGAGCGATCGCCGTGACGAGTGCTTCCAGACCCAGACCGGGCAACGCGGGAACGTCAAGAATGACCGCTGTGAGGCCCGGGTCCGCTATCAGCTTGGCACGCCAGCGGTCGAGCCGCTCCCCCTCCTCGCCGTGCCAGCGGTAGGACTCGGCCACACCGGCGTTCCTGAGTTGTGTCCAGCGTTCCCGCCACAGAGGAAGATATCCGTCCTTCTGTGCGGCTCTCATGCGTTCGAGCGACCTCAGATGGACGTGATAGCGAAGGCTGATCGGCAGTGGGTCACCGCTCCATGTGCCCATCTCCAATCGGGCCATGTCGTGATTCATCAGGGAGAACGGCAGCACGAACTCGACCTGCGGCGTCGGTTCGCTCTCCGTCACGGGCAGGCCCGCCCAGCGTTCCTGGCCTCGCCCGATCGCTCGCTCGACCTCGGCCGCCAGTCCGTCGACGGTCGTGGGACGCACCTCACCGGCCACCGGCTCCCAGTAGCCTGGCGCGGCATTGACCCAGTGACGTACGTAGATATCGGCCGAACTGTCGTCGGCGGGCTCCACCATCACAACGAGGCAACGTGCCACATCCGGATCGGCCGTCGGCAGAGCCGCGATCGCACGCCTGCGCTCCCCCAGCGCCTGCACGACGTCCGCGCCGACCTCACGGGCCCATGCGTCCGACCAGTCCCTGAGCCCCTCACGCAACGGCGGCTGTTCGAGGAACGCCGCGATCTCCACCAGTACGAGCGCGGGGGGCAGCCCGTCCGCCTGGGTGTTCATCCCGCACAGGTGGTCGAAACGCTGGGCAGGCGTCTGGCCGTACGGGATGTCGATGCCCAACTCGTGGTTCAGCAGGGCATGCAGACGGCCGTCGTCGACGCGTCGCACATCGGCGAGCAGCCGATGGATCTCGCGCACCGATCTGTCCGCGAAGTCGGGAGAGCCTCCCGCTGCCGTCTCCTCGGTCCGGGCCGCTCCCGGGAGCCCGGCGAGCTGAGCGGCGCACTCGGGGCCGCCGATGACGCCCACGGTGAAGGCCAGGGCCGCGAGGCCCGTTTCGTACTTCATCAGGTCCCTGACGAAGGACAGCATGTCGGTGCGCGGATTCTTGCGCGCATAGGTGATCTCCGCGCCGAGCTGTTCCGCGGCGAAGGCGATGAACTGGGCACACTGGTCCCGGTCCGTCACGAAATCCTGTACGCACAGGAAGTCGACCAGCACCCCGATGAGCCGTGCTCTCGCCCCGTCCGGCTCCTCCACCCCGAGCGGCCCGTGCACCATCACCGACCACCCCCGTCAAGTCGGTACCACCCTTATGACCGATCGTGAAGTTATCACGTCGGATCATCAGCAACCAGGTTCAACCCAGGGGCTGTTGACCACCCGTGACACACACGTCCGAACCTTCCCGGCCGTGTACCGGAACGGACCACCCGGACGTGTACCGGAACGGACCACCCGGAGGTGTGAACGCGACCCCGACACTCAGCCCGCCACGGGCCCCGTGCTCGCACGGGCCGTCAGGACCGGTTCCAGCAGCTCGACTTCGTCCGTCCCCCGGCCCGCGAGCTTCGCGACCACCTGTTCCACCGACCTGCGCCCCATCTCCTGCGCCGGGATGGCCACCGACGTGAGCCGCACCGACGCCTGTGTGGCCACCTGTTCGGGGCAGATGGCCACCACGGACACGTCCTCCGGCACGGCGCGCCCCTGCTGTTGGAGGAGGTTGAGCAGCGGCTCGACGGCGGCCTCGTTCTGGACGATGAAGCCGGTCGTCCCCGGCCGTTCGTCGAAGATCCGGCCCAGGGTGCCGGCCATCGCGGCGTACCCTCCCTCGCAGGGGCGGTGCAGGATGCGCATCCCGGTCTCCTGTGCCTTGGCCCGTATCCCGTCCACGGTGCGCTCGGCGAAGCCGGTGTGCCGCTCGTAGACGGCGGGTGCCTCGCCGATCACCGCCACCTCGCGGTGGCCGAGGCCGGCGAGGTGGTCCACACAGAGCGCGCCGGTGGCCTCGAAGTCGAGGTCCACGCAGGTCAGTCCGGAGGTGTCGGCGGGCAGGCCAATGAGGACGGCGGTCCGGCCCGAGTCGCGGAGCAGCGGCAGCCGTTCGTCGTGCAGCTCGACGTCCATGAGGATCATCGCGTCCGCCAGCGAACTGCCCGCGATCCGCCGGACGGCCGCCGGGCCCTCCTCGCCGGTGAGCAGCAGGACGTCGTAGCCGTGCGTGCGGGCGCTCGTGGCGACGGCTATGGCGATCTCCATCATCACCGGCACGTACATGTCCGTACGCAGGGGCACCATCAGCGCCATGATGTTGGACCTGTTGCTGGCGAGGGCGCGCGCACCGGCGTTGGGGTGGTAGCCAAGTTGCTGGATACTGTGTTCCACCCGCTCCCGGGTGGAGGCCGAGATCGAGCGCTTGCCGCTGAGGACGTAGGACACCGTGCTCGCGGAGACTCCGGCGTGCTGGGCGACCTCGGCAAGCGTGACCATTCGGCTTCTCCCCTACAGATGACGACCGGAGGGGAGAGCGAGTGAAGCGCTTCGACAGCGCCGTGCTGTGCTCTCCTTCGCACTCCGACATGCACAGACACAGGGAAGCCTAGACTCGCTCACAGGGACTGTCCAGAGCGGAGTCGAAGCGCTTCGACCGGGGGCGGCCCCCGGACTCAGGACGCCGAAGGTGTCCATCCTGCCAGCCAGTCGGCGGTCTCCTGCTCCGCGGCCTCGGAGTCGCTGAGCTGCGGCCGGTCGCTGCTCGCCGAACCGGATCCGGGCCCGGTGTTCCGGTATTCGGCGAAGCGGTCGTCCTTCCAGGAGAACCCGCTCATGTCCGTCCACGGCTCGGACCTGACGGCGGAGCTGAGTGCCGTGTCGCGGAAGGTGGCCATCGGGTCGAGGGTGGCGTCCCCGCCCGCGTGCCACGGGCGGCCGAGGTGGAAGGACGACGCCGAGACGTCGCCTTCCACGGTCGATCCGGTGATCAGGAATCCCTTGCGGTCGGCGGCGGTGCTGGGTGCCGCGACGTATCCGGCTGAACTGCCGTCCCACCGCTTCTTCAGCGTGATGACCGAGGTGTCGATCACCGCGGTGGCGCGTCCGAAGATGAAGTCGACATTGCCGACGACATCGGAGTCCTTCATGTAGACGCGGCCGAGTGTCTCCTTGGAGGCGGTGTCCAGGAGCAGCGTGTCCTGGTCGCCGGTGACGGTCACGGAGTCGAGGAGGACCTGGTCCGCCGCGGTGCGCAGGGCCACGGCCTGGCGATCGTTCATGTCCTGGTGGGCGGCCTCGTCGAAGTCGTTGGAGATCGTGAGGTCGCGGGCCTGGAATCCGTCGGCCTCGGCCGCGACGGTGGCGCTGCCGCTGGTCCCGTAGGGGCCGGAGCCGTCGGGTTTCTGGGTGCCGGAGGCGTTGTCGTAGACGATGACGGTGTCGTCACGGCTGGAGCCGCCGCCCTGGAGGGTGACGTTCTGCTTGGTGGAGGGGATCTTGACGAGTTCGCGGTAGGTGCCCGCCTCGATGGACACGACGACCCGCTCGGTGTTGCCCGCGGGGATCGCGTCGACCGCCGCCTGCACGCTGGTGTACTGCCCGCTGCCGTCCTGGGCGACGGTGAGGGTGGATGCCGCTTCGGCACCGGACGCCTGCCCGAGGGTCCAGACCGAGGCGGCCGCCAGGAGCGCGGCGGATCCTGCCGTGGTCGCCCGGCGGGGGCCCGGGTGGAGAGCGGTGCGTCGTCGTCGACTGGCTGCCATGGCCTGATCCATTCGTCGGGAAGAGGTGGGGTTCCGTGCAGCAGTCGCCGCGGCCTCCCTGAAGGTTGCCGGTTCCCGGCATCACGTTCGCCCGCCCCCGGGCAGGGTCAGCAGGCGACAGGCCAGCCGCTGCTCCGGTTCAGCTGGTTGACGCCGAGCTTCGGGGTGCCGCTGTCCTCACCGTCGTAGTAGTGGTGGCCTGTGCCTTCTGCCACCTGCCACCTGCTCCCTGGCTCCTCAGCCGTGGAGCAGGACGGGGAAGGCCTCCATGTCGTTCTGCGTCATGACCGGCAGCTTGCGGATCTCGTCGTCGGCGATGGCGAGCTTCAGCTCCGGGAAACGCCCGAACAGCGCGGGCAGCGCGATGCCCGCCTCGACTCGGGAGAGCGCAGCGCCGGGGCAGATGTGAGGCCCGTGGCCGAAGGTCATGTGCCGGATGGGGGTCGGCCGGGTGATGTCGAAGGAGGCGGCGTCGTCCCCGTGCTGGGCGGCGTCGTGACCGATGGCCCGGTAGGAGATCACCACGCCCTCCCCCTTGGCTACGACCTGGTCGCCGACCTGGATGTCCTCGGTGGCGAACCGCATCAGCAGATGGGTGGTGGGCGTGTCCCAGCGCAGTGTCTCCTCGACCACCGTCTCCCAGGGGATCTCACCGTCCAGCACCTTGCGCAGCTGGTCGGGGTGGGCGAGAAGGGCGCGTACGGCGTTGAGGACGAGCCCGATCGTGGTCTCGTGCCCTGCGGCCACCATCGCCTTGAGGTTGCCGACGACCTCCTCCTCGGTGAGCGGCTTCCCGCCCTCATCGGCGAGGATCAGCGCGCTGGTGAGGTCGTCCGTGGGGTGGGCGGTCTTCTCGCGCACCAGTTCGGCGTAGAAGACGTCGAGCTCGGCCAGCAGAGCCAGCCGGTCCTCCTGGGGGGTGAGCATCGAGAAGAACGCCTTGTACTGCCGGGTCAGCATGGGGTGCAGCGCCTCGTCCACCCCCATCAGCAGCCCGACGACCTTCATCGGGAGCGGCTGCGCGAACACCGCCTTGAGGTCGACGACCCCGTCCTCGCCCTGTTCGGCGAGTGCGTCCAGCAGTTCCTCGGTGAACTTCTCGATGGCCGGGCGGATCGCCTCCAGCCGACGGGGGGTGAGGGCCTGGGAGGTCTTCGTCCGCAGCCGGCGGTGCTCCTCGCCGTCCACGGTGAACATGGAGCGCCCCGCGTCGATCATGCCGATCAGCGGCCAGTCGTGTGTGACCTCACCGCTCTGCCAGAGACTCCAGGCGTCCAGGTCCTTCACCAGGCGTGCGTCGACGAGGAGTTGACGCGCCTCGGCGTGCCGGGTGACCGTCCATGCCGGGACGCCGAGCAGCTCGATGCGCGCGAGCGGTACGTGTGCCCGCAGCTCTTCTGTCTCACCGTCGAGGTCCTGGACCATCGGGTCGATCACCACGGTCGCGTACGGGCAGTTCACAACAGGTCTCCAGTCGTGTGTGCGGGAGAGAACCGGACGGGCAGGGCGTTCATGCCGCGCAGGAAGGCGGACGGCCGTCTGACGAGATCCTGGGCGGGTACGGCGAGTTCGAGGTCGGGCAGCCGGTCGAGGATGACCTCGATCGCGGTACGGGCGATGGTCTCCGCGATCTCCTGGGCCGGGAAGGGGCAGCGGTACTCCCCATGACTGAACGCCAGATGCGCTCCGTTGCCCGCCTGTTGAGCCGCACCACCGGACACCGCCTCCTGGCGGATCAGCGGGTCGGTGTTGGCCGCGCCCAGGCCGAGCAGGAGCATGTCCCCGGCGCGGATGGTCCGGCCGCCGAGCTGGGTGTCGCGGACCGCCCAGCGGCCGGCCAGGATCTGCGTCGGGGCCTCCTCCCAGAGGACCTCGTTCATCGCGTCGCCGACACTGCGCCGCCCGCCGGAGAGTGAGCTGGCGAACTCGTCCTCGGTGAGCATCAGCCGCAGCGAGTTGCTGATCCAGTCGGCGGTGGTGAGGTGCCCTGCGGCGGTGATGGCCATCAGGTCGAGGGCGTACTCCTCGTCCGTGAAGGGCTCAGGGTCGGCGAGCATCCGGGAGATGACGTCCTCGCCCGGCGCGGCCCGCTTGGTCTCCACCAGCCGCCGCATGTGCTCGCCGTAGCGGCCGTACGCCTCCTGAGCGCCGGGTCCCCCGTCCGCCAGGTCCTTCAGAACCCGGGCGATGTCCGTACCCTCCGCGTCGGGAAAGCCGACGAGGCGGGCGAGGACGAGCACGGGCAGCGGCTCGGCGAAGTCGGCGACGAGGTCGGCCGCGCCCTGGGCACAGATGGTGTCGACGAGCCGGTCGGCCAGTTGTTCGCAGTGCCCCCGGATCTCGAACGGGTCCGCGGCCTCCAGAGCCGGTACCACCAGCTCGGAATGGCGCCGGTGCTCGGCACCAGCGGTGAAGTAGATGGACGGCATGGGCCGTCCGACCATCGGGAGCAGCGGCCAGTCCTCGGGTATGTGCTCCCACTGGTTCCACAGCCCGACGTCCCTGGGGAAGAGCTCGCCGTCGCTGGTGACCTGGTGGAGCTCCCGGTATCCGACGACCAGCCACGCCGGGAACCCGCCGGCGAGCTCGACGGGCACCACGGGCCCGTGGGAGTGGCGCATGCTCCGGTACAAAGCCTGCGGCTCGGTGTGGAACGCGGGCCCACTGAGCGGCACGGGGGTGTCGGAGGCGTGCAAGGGGCAGCCGCCGCCGGAGGCGGACGCGGCGGATAAGGAGGAGGGGGTCGTCATCGTACGGACTCCTGGGAGACGGCTTCGCTGCGTTGCGGCCATACGATCAACGCGGCTCCACTATAAGGAGGTTGCGTGAAGCTTTGGGGGGTGATCACGACACCGACCGGCCGCGCGCCAGGGAGCTGGAACGGGCCGGAATCAGACGGCTGAGAAGGCGGTTACCGCCGCACGCGGGATCGCCGAGTCCGCGCACGGATCCGTGACGGTCCGGCTCGACGCGATCCGGCCCCGCCCCGCCCCGCAACCACGGCACTCGTCGCCGCCGTACACGTACTGGTGGCGGCGGGACCAGAGGTGCAGGAGGCCGCACAGGCGGGACGGGTACTCCATGCACGCCTGAAGCCGCTGCTGGAAGATACCGAAGCCGCCTCCGGCCACGGGAGGATGCCGGCAGCCCGGCCCGGGCGCGGCCTGCGGCCCGGGCCGCAGGCGCCGCCCGCGCCCGCGGCGGCGGGGGGCGCCGCG
>NZ_JBEZIH010000040.1:0-53322 GCF_040650935.1 Streptomyces sp. NPDC048565 | reverse complement strand
CCCCGGCCGAACGCGCGGACGCGGTCGTACGGGCCGACGACCCTCACCACCCGGCCTGGACCGGGCTCCGCGGCCGGACCGGTCAGGGCACCCACCGACCCCGTCCCCACGGTGCGGCGCACAGGTGGACCGCCGTCATCCGCTCGGGCGGCGGTCCACGTTCATCAGGTCCCGCTCCTGTGGGGGGCGGGCGGGGGTGCGGGAATCCCGAGCGCCGGAAGTACGGCGCAGTCGATGAAGCCCGTGAGGAAGGTGCCTTCGGGGTAACGCCCCTCCAGGAGTGACCGGGCACGCATGGCGCCGAGCACCTGGGCGGCCACGTAGCCGGCCGCGGGGTTGTGGGGTTCGATCTCGCCGCGCAGGGCGGCGCGCTCGACCATCGCGTCGATCGCGGCGATGGCCGGAGCGATCAGTGTGGTGCGCAGGGCGAGGTGCAGGTCGGGGTTCTGCAGAGCGGCGTGGCTGAGTGCGTGCATCAGTGCGGTGTCCTGGCCGGACGCCGTTTCCACCACCTGTGCCACCGCGTGCAGATCCCCGCTCAGGCTGCCGGTGTCGATGTCCGAGAACAGGGTCCGCCGACTGCCGTGCAGTGCCGCCACGACAAGCTCAGGCTTGGAGCCCCACTGCCGGTAGAGCGTGGACTTCCCGCACCGGGTGCGTGAGGCTACGCCCTCCATCGTCAGTGAGTCGTAACCGCTCTCGCGCAGGAGGTCCAGCACGGCGGTGTAGAGCTCCTGGGCGCGCTCCGGTGTGATCTTCGACCGGCGTGACGCGCGTGCGGGCTCCTGTACTGAACCGGGCGACGGCATCTGCTTCCCTCTCTGCGACTCTGCGGCTGGGGTGGCCCTCAATACACCAGTGTATCGATACGCCAGTGTACCGATACGTCGGCGTATCGGTACACTGGCGTATCGATACGGCATGGACTGGCCATGCCGACGTCGTAACGCGCACCGTCAGCAAAGGGGCACGGGGTGATGTACACCCGCAGCGAGTCCGCGGAGCGGGAGCCGGACGCCTCGGCCCGACCACCCCTCGTCCGCGAGCTGCTTCTCATAGCAGGGCTCTTCCTGGTCTACAAACTCGGCCGGCAGGCCGCGAACGGCCATGTCGAAGAGGCCTTCCGTAACGCCGGACACGTCTGGAGCTTCGAACGGGCCGCCGGCCTTCCCGGCGAGGGAGTCGTCCAGGGTGTCCTGCTGCGCAGCCACACGCTCGTGCAGCTGGCGAACACCTATTACGCGACCGTGCACTTCCCGGCCACGCTGGCGTTCCTGGTCTGGCTGTACTGGCGCCGCCCGCGCCACTACGTCTGGTCACGCCGCGTCCTGGCCGCACTCACCGGGGCCGCGCTCGCCCTGCACCTGCTCTTCCCGCTCGCCCCGCCGCGCATGCTGCACGCGGCCGGACTCGTCGACACCGGCCAGGTCTACGGCCCCTCGGTGTACGGGCGGACTCCCGCGACCGACTCGATGGCCAACCAGTTCGCGGCCATGCCCTCCCTGCACTTCGGCTGGGCCCTGGTGGTCGCCGTCGGGCTGATCGCCGCCACGCGCTCACGGTGGCGCCTGCTGTGGCTGCTGCACCCGCTGCTCACCCTGCTCGTCGTCGTGGGCACCGCCAACCACTACTGGCTCGACGTGATCGTGGTCACCGCCCTGCTCGCCGTGGCCCTCGCCGCAATCAGGCTGCCGGGCACCCCGGTCACCCCGCACCTGCCGTGGCCTGCGACGGTCCCGGCCCAGAACCATGCGTCGCCCGGCCACGCGGCCCCCGGCTACGCCACGCCCGACTACGCGACCCCCGCGTACGCACGGTCCGGAGCGCGTCGATGAACGCCACCGTCATAGCCGTCCTGCTCTCCCTCGTCTCCGCCGCCGCCTACGCGGCCGCCGCGGTGGCGCAGGCGCGGCTCGCCGGCCGGACCGACCCTTCCGCCGGAGCGCTGCGCCTGCTGGGGCGCGGGGCCTGGTGGTCGGCGGTCGGCCTGAACGCCGGCGGCGCACTGCTGCACGTCGCCGCGCTGAAGTACGGACCGCTCACCCTGGTACAGCCGCTCGGCGCGCTCACGCTCGTCGCCGCCGTACCGCTCGGGGCACGTGCCGCCGGCCGAAGGGTCAGCCGTACGGAATGGCGCGGTACCCTCCTCACTCTGGTCGGCCTCGCCGCGCTCCTCCTGGCCGCCGGCGGCACCGCCCCGCACGACACGCTGAGCCTCCCCGAGGTACTGGGCGTCGGGGCCGTCACCATGGTGCTCGTCGCCACGCTCGGCCGGCCGGGTACCCGGCCCGGCCTCCGGCACGCCGCCGCCTCCGGCATCACGTCCGGGGTGGCCTCCGCCCTCACCCAGACCCTCACGGTCGCCGCGACCGACCAGTCGGGTCCGCTGCTGAGCTGGCGACTGGTGATCGTGGCGGTACTCGTCTCCTTCTTCGCCCTGGGCGGCCTGATGCTGTCCCAGACCGCCTACCGTGGCGGACTCGGTGCCCCGCTCGCCGTGGTCACCCTCGCCAACCCGGTCGCCGCCGCCGCGATCGGCCTGATCCTGCTCGGCGAGCGGGTGCAGGGCGGCCTGCTGGGCCTGATCCCCGCGCTCATCGGGGCCGCGGCCGCCGTGCAGGGCGTGATCCTGCTCAGCCGTGCGCAGGCGCGGAGCGCTGCAGGCGCTGTTCCGGCAGCGGCCGGGGCAGCCGCCACCCTCCCGGCAGGCGCCGTCGAATCCTCGTCCAGGGTCGTCATCAACGGTCCGTCCCTCACCGCGCCACGCGCCACCGCGCCACGCCACGCGGAGTCACGTACGCCGCTCCCCGAACCGGTCGGGACCTCGGGCAGCCCCTGAGGGCAGTCCCCAGGAGCGCCGCCCGTAGGAGCGCCGTCCTCAGGAGCCGTCCAGTTCGTCGATCGCCCTGCACAGCCAGCCCGTCCAGAACGTCTCCAGGTCGATCCCGCCACGCAGCACCAGATGCCGCAGCCGGTCCTCGTCGGCGGTCAGCTCCGTCGGGAAGTCCCGCTCCTCGATCTCCAGATACTCCGCCAGCCGCTCCTGGTGCAGCACCAGGTGCCTGCGCAGCTCCCCGGCCATCCCCGGGGCGCCCACCACGGCCGCCGCCCGCATCCTCAGCAGCAGCGGATCGCGCACCGGGCGCGGATCCTCGGCGAGCGACACCCAGGTCATCAGCTCCCCGCGCCCCGCGGGCAGCACCTCGTACTCCTTCTTCTGCCCACGGGCCGGCTGCGCCGATGGCAGGACCCGGATGTGACCCGCCTGTTCCAGCTTTCCCAGCTCGCGGTAGATCTGCTGGTGCGTGGACGGCCAGAAGTAGCCGATCGACCGGTCGAACCTACGGGTCAGTTCCAGCCCCGACGACGGCTTCTCGAGCAGGGCTGTGAGGATCGCGTGCGGGAGGGACATGGAGAGCATCCTAAGGACGGGCAGCTCAGGGCGTCACAGCCCGACGGCTCAGGAGGTCACAGCCCGACGGCTCAGGAGGTCACAGCCCGGCGGCGAGCTCCGTGCCCTGGCGTATCGCACGCTTGGCGTCCAGCTCGGCGGCCACATCCGCACCGCCGATCAGATGCACGGGACGGCCCGCGGCGCGCAGCTCCTCGTACAGCTCACGCCGTGGTTCCTGACCCGCGCACAGCACCACGGTGTCGACCGGCAGCAGATGCTGCCCGCCGTCGACGGTGAGGTGCAGGCCCTCGTCGTCGATCAGGTCGTAGGAGGCGCCGGCGATCATCGTCACGCCGCGGTGGCGCAGTTCGGCGCGGTGGATCCAGCCGGTCGTCTTCCCGAGCCCGGCGCCGACCTTGCTCGTCCTGCGCTGGATCAGGTGCACCGTACGCGGTGGCTTCGGGCGCTCCGGGGCCCGCAGCCCGCCCCGGTCCGCATAGCCCGTGTCCACGCCCCACTGCCGGAAGAAGACCTCCGGGTCCAGGCTCGCCTCCTCGCCCCCGTCGGTGAGGAATTCGGCGACGTCGAAGCCGATGCCGCCCGCGCCCACGACCGCCACCCGCTCGCCCACCTCTGCCCCGTCCCGCAGGACGTCCAGATAGCTGACGACGCTGGGGTGCCCGACGCCGGGGATCGCGGGGGAGCGGGGCTCGACACCGGTGGCCAGGACGACCTCGTCGAAGCCGTCGAGCGCGGCGGGCGTGGCCCGGGTGCCGAGCCGCAGCTCCACCTCCTCCTCCGCGAGCCGGGTACGGAAGTAGCGCAGCGTCTCGTCGAACTCCTCCTTGCCCGGGACCCGGCGCGCCACGTTCAGCTGGCCGCCGATCTCGTCGGCCGCGTCGAACAGCGTCACCGCGTGTCCGCGCTCCGAGGCCGTGACCGCGCACGCCAGTCCCGCAGGCCCGGCACCGACCACGGCGACGCGCTTGCGGACACGGGTCGGTGAGAGCACCAACTCCGTCTCGTGGCAGGCGCGGGGATTCACCAGGCACGAGGTGATCCGCAGGCTGAAGACGTGGTCAAGACAGGCCTGGTTGCAGCCGATGCAGGTGTTGATCGCATCGGCGCGCCCCTCGGCCGCCTTGGCGACGAAGTCGGGGTCGGCGAGGAAGGGCCGTGCCATCGACACCATGTCCGCCCGGCCCGAGGCGAGGATCTCCTCGGCCAGCTCGGGGGTGTTGATGCGGTTGCTGGTCACCAGCGGCACGGAGACAGCGCCTCGCACCCTCTCCGTGACCCAGGTGAAGGCGCCGCGCGGCACAGAGGTGGCGATCGTCGGGATACGGGCCTCGTGCCAGCCGATACCGGTGTTGATGATGGTGGCGCCTGCCGCCTCCACCTCGCGGGCGAGACGGACGACCTCCTCCAGCGTGGAACCGCCGGGCACCAGGTCCAGCATGGACAGCCGGTAGATCAGGATGAAGTCGGGTCCCACCCGCTCACGGACGCGGCGCACGATCTCGACCGGGAAACGGATGCGGTTCTCGTACGAGCCGCCCCAGCGGTCCTCGCGGTGGTTGGTGGCCGCGACGATGAACTCGTTGATCAGATAGCCCTCGGAGCCCATGATCTCGACACCGTCGTAGCCCGCGTGCCGCGCCAGCTCCGCGGCCTGGACGAACTCCTCGATGGTCTCCTCGACCTCGTCGTCCGTGAGCGCGTGCGGGGTGAACCCGCTGATCGGGGCCTTGAGCGCGCTCGGCGCCACCAGGTCCGGGTGGTGGGCGTACCGCCCGGAGTGCAGGATCTGCATCGCGATCCTGCCGCCCTCGGCGTGCACCGCCGCGGTGATCCCGGCGTGCTGTGCCGCCTCGGCCTCGGTGGTCATCCTGGCCCCGCCGGGGAAGGCGCACGCGCGCTCGCTGGGCGCGATCCCGCCGGTGACGATGAGGCCGACCCCGCCGCGTGCGCGGGCCGCGTAGAAGGCGGCCATCCGCTCGAAGCCGCGCTCGGCCTCCTCGAGACCGATGTGCATCGACCCCATCAGCACCCGGTTCGGGAGCGTGGTGAATCCGAGGTCGAGGGGGCTCAGCAGGGTGGGGTACGGGCTCATCCGGGGCTCCTCGCAGGTGTCGTCGAGCCCAGTTGTAGACCACCCGAAGCCATTATGCAACTAGTTGCACAATGGCGTGCGCCCCGGTCCCCGCAAGGCCCGGTCCTCGGATGGCGTAACACGAACGGCCCCCGCCCACCGGACCGGACGAGAGTGGATCCGTAGGGCGCACCGCCGCTGCTCCTCCTTCCTCCTCGCCGACAGGAGACTTCCCATGGCCTGTATCAACCGACGTGACATCGGACTCCTCGTACTCAGGGTCGGTACGGGAGCGGTCCTGGCAGTGCACGGCAGCCAGAAACTGGGCGGGTGCTTCGGTGGCGGGGGCATCGAGAAGACCACCACCGCGATGGAGGCCATGGGCTTCCACCCGCCGAAGCACAGCGCTCTCGCGGCCGGACTCGGCGAGGCGGGCGGTGGGGTCCTGCTGGCCCTCGGCCTCGGCACCCCCGCGGCGGGTGCCGCGGCGGCCGGCACGATGGCGGGCGCCGTCGCCGTGCACGCGCCCGCCGGCTTCTTCGCGATGGGCGGCGGCTACGAGTACCCGGCCTTCCTCGGCTTCGTCGCGGCTGCGATCGGGGTGACGGGGGCCGGCAGCTACTCGCTGGACCATGCGACCGGGCATGTCGTCGACCGGCCGTGGGTCGTCGCCCTCGCATTCGCGGGCAGCGCCCTGGCGGCGGCCTCCGTCGTCAGCCGGCGCGCCAAGGGGCAGGCCGCGCAGGCCGATCAGGCGGACGAGGGCGTGTGACGTCCCCGCATTGATCGTCGATTCAGGGGCATCCGACAGTGCATGAATGCGAACACACTGTCGATGAATGCGCGCGGCGGGGCGAGACGAGCCTCCCGCAGCCGAGCCGTGGACGTGGGCGCCCGCGCGGGCTTCGTGGCGCGCGGGGTGATCTACCTCCTGGTGGGGACCCTGGCCCTGCGCATCGCCTTCTCCGGCGGGGGCGGACAGCAGGCCGACCGGGGCGGTGCCATCGCCGAGATTGCGGAGAAGCCCTTCGGGAGCGTCCTGCTGTGGGTGCTCGGGGTGGCCCTGGCGGGGATGGCGCTGTGGCGGCTGTCCGAGGCGTTCTTCGGCCAGGCCGGCCCCGACGGCGACAAGGCGGGCAAGCGCGCCGTGGCCGCGGCGCGCTTCGTCTTCTACGCCTTCGTGTCGTACTCGGTGCTCGCCTACGCGGCAGGCGACAAGGGCAGCGGCAGCGGATCGAGCGACCGCCGGACCGACGACGTCACGGCGCGGGCCCTCGAATGGACCGGCGGCCAGTGGATCGTGGGGCTCGCGGGCGTCGGCGTGATCGCCGCGGGCCTCTGGATGGCCTACCGCGCCCTCACCCGCAAGTACCACAAGCACCTGAAGACAGGGGAGATGACACGGAGGAGCCGTCAGGCCGTCGATGTCGTCGGCGTCTTCGGCGGTACCGTCCGGGGCGCGGTCTTCGCGACGGCGGGCGGGTTCGCCGTGGCGGCCGCTGTCCGGCACGAACCGGGCCGCGCCAAGGGCATGGACGACACCCTGCGCTCCTTCACCGAGACCCCCGCCGGGCCCTTGCTCCTGGTCCTCATCGCCATCGGCCTGGCCGCCTTCGGCCTCTTCTCCTGGGCCAACGCCCGCTGGCGCAAGATCTGACCCCGGGCGCGCCCCGGCCCGTCCGGGGTCAGTCCAGCCCTCGCGCCTCCCTGAATCTGGCCAGCCCTTCCGCCAGCGCGACGACCGGGTCCGGGTAGGCGTAGCGGGCGCGCTCCCGCTCCGGCAGCTTCCACGGTTCGTGCACGGCCGGCCCCGGGATCCCGGCGAGTTCGGGTACCCAGCGGCGCACATAGGCGCCGTCCGGGTCGTAGCGCTTGGCCTGCGTCACCGGATTCAGCACCCGGTTCGGCCGGCTGTCCGTGCCGGTCCCGGCCACCCACTGCCAGTTGAGCTGGTTGTTCGCGATGTCGCCGTCGACGAGCAGCTCCACGAAGTGGCGCGCCCCGGTACGCCAGTCCACGTACAGCGTCTTGGTGAGGAAACTCGCCGTCAGCAGCCGCCCCCGGTTGTGCATCCAGCCCTCGTGGAGCAGCTGGCGCATGGCGGCGTCGACCACCGGAAAGCCCGTACGGCCCTCCTTCCAGGCGGCCGTCTCGTCCGCCGCCGCCCGCCCGGTCCGCCAACGGTCCCGGCGCGTGCGGTAGTCGGAGCCGGCCGCGGCCGGACGGGCGGCCAGCACCTGGTGGTGGAAGTCCCGCCAGCACACCTGCCGCACGAAGGCGTCCGCGCCCGGCCCGCCCGCCGCGCGGGCGCGGTGCACCAGCTCGGTGGGGGACAGCGTGCCGAAGTGCAGGTGCGGCGAGAGCCGTGAGGTGGCGTCGCCCGCGAGGTCGTCGTGACGCTCCTCGTACGACGCGAGCCCGTTCCGACGCCAGGCCGCGAACAGCCTGCGCCCTTCGGCCTCGCCGCCCTCGGGCAGCCCCGGGGACAGCCCGCGCACCGCGGCCCGCGACGGCGGCGCCGCGGAGTCGACCCCCCGCGGTACGCGCACGGTGCGCGGCGCCCGGAACGGAGAGCGGAGCCCTTCCCCCGACCAGCGGCGGAAGTACGGGGTGAAGACGGCGAAGTGGTCCCTGCCCGCTCCGGCGGGAACCACCGCGCCCGGTGCGACCGCTGTGATCACGGCGTCATGCACGCTCAGCCGGCAGCCCACGGACGTGAGGACCTCGCGCAGCCGTTCCTCGCGGCGCTGCGCGTACGCACTGACACCCGCCGCCACATGGACCGTGCCCGCCCCCGTCGCGGCCACCACTCCGGCGACCTCGTCGGCCACATCGCCCTCACGGACGATCAGCCGCCCGCCGCGCTCCCGGAGGGCGGAGTCCAGGTCACGGAGGCAGTCCGCCAGGAACGCGCGCCGGTTCGGAGCGTCGAACCCGGCGTCCCGTACGCCGTCGTCGAGCACGAAGAGGGGGACCACCTCGTCGGCCGAGGCGAGCGCCGAGTGCAGCGGCGGATGGTCGTGCAGCCGTAGGTCCGAGGTGAACAGGACGATCGCCACGGTCATCCCCGGTCACCCGGCGTCTCCCGGCCCGCCGCCAGCGCGATGTTGCGCGCCATCCCACCGAAGACCACCGCGTGGAAGGGCGACACGCTCCACCAGTACGCGTGGCCGAGCAGACCGGCCGGATGGAAGAGGGCCCGCTGCCGATAGTGCGACCGGCCGTCCTCGCGCTCCTCCACGTACATCTCCAGCCACGCCAGGCCGGGGAGTCGCATCTCCGCGCGCAGGCGCAGCAGCCGTCCGCGCTCGATCTCCTCCACCCGCCAGAAGTCCAGCGAGTCCCCGACCCGCAGGCGTTGGGCGTCCCGTCTGCCCCGGCGCAGGCCCACGCCGCCCACCAGCCGGTCCAGCCAGCCCCTGACCGCCCAGGCCGGCGGCAACGAGTACCAGCCGTTCTCACCGCCGATGCCCTCGACCACCCGCCACAGGGCGTCGGGCGAGGCGTCCACGTCGCGTTCGCGTACATCGGTGTAGAGGCTCCCACCCGCCCAGTCCGGGTCGGTGGGAAGCGGATCGCTGGGAATGCCCGGGGTGGACGCGGAGGACCACCGTGTCGTCACCCTCGCCTCCCGCACCCGCTGCAACGCGAGCGAGAGCGCCGTGGCGAACGGGAAGGGCCGGCCCGGACCGTCGGGGACATGCTCCGTGATGTCGTGTTCGTGGCACACGACCTCATGGCGCAGGGACTCGGCGAGCGGGCGGGCGATCGACGCGGGCACGGGCGTGACCAGTCCGATCCAGTGGCTCGAAAGGCCCGGCGACAGCATCGGTACCGGCAGGAGGAGCCTTCGGGGGAGCCCGGCGACACGCGCGTACTCCTGCATCATGTCGCGGTAGGTCATGACGTCGGGTCCGCCGATGTCGAAGGCGCGGTTCACATCGGCGGGCATGCGCGCACTGCCCACGAGGTAGCGCAGGGCGTCCCGTACGGCGATCGGCTGGACCCGCGTCGACACCCAGCTGGGGGTGACCATGACCGGCAGCCGCTCGGTGAGATACCGCAGCATCTCGAAGGACGCCGAGCCCGAACCGATGATGACCGCGGCGCGGAGCACGGTCGCCGGCACGCCCGAGTCGAGCAGGATCCGTCCGACCTCGGCGCGCGAGCGCAGATGAGGGGAGAGCTCCCGCTCGGGGACGTCGGCGGGGGTCAGCCCGCCCAGATAGACGATGCGCCGGACACCGGCCGCTTCCGCCTGCTCGCCGAAGATCCGGGCCGCGTCGCGGTCGGTCCTCTCGAAACCGGGCCCTGAGCCCAGTGCGTGGACCAGGTAGTAGGCGATGTCCACGCCGCGCATCGCCGCTGCCACGGACTCCGCGTCGGTCACATCGCCCTGGACCACCTCGGTCTCGTCCGCCCACGGGTGGTCCCGTAGTTTCTCCGGGGTCCGCGCCAGGCAGCGCACCCGGTGACCGGCCGCCAGGAGTTCGGGGACCAGGCGGCCCCCGATGTATCCCGTCGCGCCCGTCACCAGGCACCGCGGCCCGCCGCTGTCGTCCTTGCTCTCCATCAACCCTCGCTCCGGCTCGTTCCCTGGGGCCACGGTGTACCGGGGCGGGGGATCCGGCCCGTTGGCGGGGTCCGGACACGCCGAAGCCCACCCCACCGAGTGGTGGAGCGGGCAGGATTCAGCGAGCCTCGGGCTTCTCGGTGGCGGTGCCCCTGATGACGCGGGGGTCGTGCGCTCCGTCGGCCGGCGGAACGGTCGGGACCGTGGGGGAGATGCCGTCGGACTTCAGGGCGCGCGCCTCGCTCTTCAGGATCCGGGCCGACTTGCCCAGGGAGCGGGCGAGCTCGGGGAGCTTCCTGGCGCCGAAGATCAGGACGACGATGAGGAGGAAGATCGCGATCTCGCTGATTCCGAACATGACGGCTGTCTTCTCCCTGAGGGGTCTGAGGCGCTCCCACTGCGGCCCGGGTGCCGGGCTCGCGGTGGCGCCAAATCTACAGCACTGTAGAAGGCTGGGGGAGGCCGCCGCCCGCCTAGTATGGGGCGGTGGACAGTGCAGACGACCCTCGCGGCGGATCGGGCGCGGATGTGGCCGGGGTGTCGGAGCTCACGGCTCTCGCCGTGGAGCTGCGCCGGATGAACAGCGAGGTCAACCGGCTGGTCCATGCCTTCGCACATGCGCAGGGCCTGCACGCGACGGATGTACAGGCGCTGGGCGCGATCCTCGACGCGGAGGCGCCGCTGACCCCGGGGCGGCTGCGCGAACACCTCGGCCTGACGTCCGGCGCGGTGACCGCTTGCCTGGACCGGCTGGAGCGCGCGGGTCACATCAGGCGCGCGCGGGAGAGTGCCGACCGCCGAGTCGTGCATCTGTACTACGAGCCCGGGGCCAAGGCCGCGGCGCGCTCGTTCTTCATGCCTCTCGCGGAGGCGGCGGCCGGTGCGCGGGCCGCGGCCGCGCCGCAGGAGCTGGAGGCCGCACGCCGTTTCATCGCCCGGATGAACGGTGAACTCGCCCGTATGCAGGCTCCTCGGCGCTGAACCGCCGAACCGCCGAACCGCCGAACCGCGATGCCTGCGGAAGGGGTGACCGGGCGACATGTAATCTCAATCGTTGAGATACATCATGATTGAGAGATCGCGCGTTTCCGGGAGTGCCATGTCCACCGCATCGAGGCCGGTCCGCCGGTTGGTCCTTGTCCCCCTGTTCCTCCTCCTCGCCTGGCTCGTCGTCGGCGGTTCCTTCGGCTCGTACGCCGGCAAGCTCGGGGAGGTCTCCACCAACGACCAGGCCTCGTTCCTGCCGCAGAGCGCCGAGTCCACCAAGGTCATCGACGCCCAGAAGGCGTTCAGCGGCAAGGAGACCGTGCCCGCCGTCGTGGTCTGGACATCGGCCGAGGACGGGGGAGAACTCGGCGCCGAGCAGCAGAAGGCGGCGACCGAGGCCCTCGCCGCGGCCGGGGACGGGCCGGGAGCCACCGGCGGGGTGAGCCCCGCGGTGTTGTCCGAGGACCGCGAAGCGCTCGAAGGCGTCGTCCAGTTGAGGCCGGACCTGGGGGACGAACTCCCCGACGCCCTCGCACACATCAGGAGTGCGGCGGAGGACGTACCGGGAACGGTCGTCGGGGTCGCGGGCCCCGCCGCCTCCCAGGCCGATCTGTCCGACGCCTTCTCCGGCATCGACGGACTGCTGCTGGGTGTCGCCCTGGTGGCCGTGCTCGTCATCCTTCTGCTGGTCTACCGGAGCGTCCTGCTCCCCCTGATCATCATCATCGGCGCGGTCTTCGCCCTCGGTGTGGCCTGCGCCATCGTCTACGTACTCGCGGACCACGACATCGTCCGGGTCGACGGGCAGGTCCAGGGCATCCTGTCGATCCTGGTCATCGGAGCCGCCACCGACTACGCGCTGCTGCTCACCGCGCGGTTCCGCGAGGAGCTCGGGCGGCGACCCGACCGGTGGACCGCCATGCGCGCCGCACTGCGTCAGTCCGTGGGGCCCATCACGGCCAGCGCCGCCACCGTGGCCCTGGGGCTGCTCGCCCTCCTGCTCAGCGACCTGACCAACAACCGCGCGCTCGGACCCGTGGGCGCCATCGGCATCGTCTGCTCCGTCCTGAGCGCGCTCACCTTCCTGCCTGCCGTACTGGTCCTGCTCGGCAGGGCCGCGTACTGGCCATCGGGACCCAGGAAGGGTGGCGCCGAGCCCGATTCGGGCTCGACGGGAATCTGGTCCAGGATCGCGGGCCTCGTCGACCGCGCCCCGCGCAAGGTGTGGGCCGTCACGCTGGTCGGCCTCCTCGCCTGCGCGGCCTTCATGCCCACGCTGAACTCCAGGGGAGTGCCCCTGGAGGAGATCTTCGTCAACGACACCCCGTCCGTCGCCGCGCAGCAGACCCTGGGCCGGCACTTCCCCGGCGGCTCGGGCAACCCCGCCGTCGTCATCGCCGACGCGGACCGCTCGAAGCAGGTGGCCGCCGCTGCCCGGAAGGTCCCGGGGGTCGCGAGCGTCCTCGCGGTGACGGCATCGGGACGCCCGGGCGGCGGTGAACCGCTCGTCGTGGACGGCCGCGTCCGTATCGACGCCACCCTGACGGACGGGGCGGACAGCGACGCCGCCAAGGAGGCGGTCGCACGGCTGCGTGACGCGGTCCACGCGGTGCCCGGCGCGCACGCGCTCGTCGGCGGCTACACCGCGCAGCAGTACGACACCCAGAAGACCGCCGAACACGACCGCAACATCATCGTGCCGGTGGTGCTGGTCATCATCCTGGTCATCCTGATCGGCCTGCTGCGCTCGCTGCTGATGCCGCTGCTCCTGGTGGCCACGGTGGCGCTCAACTTCCTCGCCACGCTCGGCATCTCGTCGCTGGTCTTCCAGCACGTCTTCGGCTTCAGCGGTACGGACTCCTCCGTGCCGTTGTACGGATTCGTCTTCCTGGTCGCCCTCGGCGTGGACTACAACATCTTCCTGATGTCCCGGGTCCGCGAGGAGTCCCTGGCCCACGGCACCCGGCAGGGCGTCCTGCGCGGACTGACCACCACGGGCGGGGTCATCACCTCGGCGGGTGTCGTCCTGGCCGCCACCTTCGCGGCCCTCGGGGTCATCCCCCTGGCCTTCCTGGTCCAGATCGCGTTCATCGTCGCGTTCGGCGTCCTGCTGGACACCCTCGTCGTGCGCTCGCTCCTGGTGCCCGCTCTGGTCAGGGACATCGGGCCCACCGCCTGGTGGCCCGGCGTGCTCAGCCGGGGCGGCCGGGGTGTGTCCGAGGCCTCCGATGTCCCGGAGGGACAGGTGTCCCACCGGGACATTTAAAGGTGTACGGTGCAACTATGAACGGGACAGGAAAGGCCCCGGAGAGGCGCGGCCGCAAGGCCCGCAGGACCCGGGACACGCTGGCGCGGAGCGCGTTCGACCTGGTGGTCGAGCGCGGTCTGCGGAGCGTGACGGTCGAGGAGATCGCGCAGGCGGCCGACGTCGACCGGCGCACGTTCAGCCGGTACTTCCCGAACAAGGAGGCCGCCGTCCTCGACGCAGTGCGGGGCGACGGCGAAAGGATCAACCGAGCGCTCCGCGAGCGCCCCCTGGCCGAGCCACCGCTCACCGCCTACCGCCGGGCCGTCATCGACTGGCTCGACGATCCGGAGGCCGAGCCCTGGCACAAGCGGCCACGCGTCTTCGACCTGCTGGTCATGGCCGAGGACGAACCGACCCTGTACGCGGCGTTCCACCACATCCGGGTGGACGCCCAGGAGGAGTCGGTGGCGATTCTCGCGGAACGGCTCGGTGTCGACCCACGAGGGGACCTCCGTCCCGCCGTGGCCGTCGCCGCGGGAGCCGGAGCGCTCCTGGCGGCCCAGACGGCGTGGGTACGGGGCGGCCGGCCGGCCGCCCTTCCCGAGCTCGTCGCACACGCCTTCGACGCCCTCTCCGTGCACCTGCTGGATTCCCCGCAGGACGGGCCGGCGCCCCACAGCACCACGCAAGGAAGCACACCATGAGCACCAACCTCCCCACCGCCCCCGAGGCGGAGTTCGCCGGCAAGGTCGCCCTCGTCACCGGCGGAGCGTCCGGCATAGGCCTCGCCGTCTCCCGTCGGCTCGCCGCGAGCGGCGCGGCCGTCGTCGTCGCCGATTACGACGAGGAGAGCGCCCGCAAGGCCGCCGACGAACTGGAGGCCACCGGCGCCCGAGCCGCCGCGGTCGCCCTCGACGTCACCGACCCCGCCTCCGTCGAGGCCGGCGTGCGGTTCGCCGTCGACACCTTCGGCGCCCTGCACCTCGCCGTGAACAACGCGGGCATCGGCGGCCCCGCGCGGCCCACCGGGGAGTACGGGATCGACGACTGGAACAGGGTCGTCGCCACCAACCTCAGCGGAGTCTTCCACTCCCTGCGCTACGAGATCCCGGCCCTCCTGGCCGCGGGCGGCGGCGCCGTCGTCAACGTCTCGTCGATCCTCGGCACCAACGGCTTCGCGAACTCTCCGGCGTACGTCGCCGCCAAGCACGGCGTCGTCGGTCTCACCAAGACCGCCGCACTCGAATACGCGGCACAGAACATCCGTGTCAACGCGGTCGGCCCCGGCTTCATCGACACCCCGCTGCTCCGCGACACCGACGGTCCCGCCCGCGACCACCTGATCTCCCTGCACCCGGCGGGCCGGCTCGGCACCTCCCAGGAGGTCGCCGAACTCGTCGCCTTCCTGCTCACCGACCGCGCCTCCTTCATCCACGGCAGCTACCACCTGGTGGACGGCGGCTACTCCGCCTCCTGATCCCCCGAGTGGCGCACCGCCACCACGGGGGTCACAAAGGAAGTACGGAGAACGAAGGAGAGCCATGAAAGCCGTCCAGTACCGCACCGTCGGCGCCGCTCCCGAGGTCGTCGAGATACCCGAGCCCGTGGCGGGGCCCGGCCAGATCCTCCTGAAGGTGAGCGCCGCGGGTGTCTGCCACTCGGACATCGCCGTGATGAGCTGGCCCGCCGAGGGATTCCCCTACGAGCTGCCGCTCACCCTCGGTCACGAGGGCGTCGGTACGGTCGCCGCGCTCGGTGACGGCGCCGAGGGCGTCTCGGTGGGGGACGCGGTCGCCGTCTACGGGCCGTGGGGCTGCGGCACCTGCGTCAACTGCGCGGAGGGCAGGGAGAACTACTGCCTGCGCGCGGCCGACCTCGGTATCCACCCGCCCGGTCTCGGCAACCCGGGCGCCATGGCCGAGTACATGATCGTCGACGACGCCCGCCATCTGACGCCCATCGGCGACCTGGACCCGGTCAGGACGGTCTCGCTGACCGACGCGGGCCTCACCCCCTACCACGCGATCAAGCGCTCGCTGCCGAAGCTGACGCCCGGGGCCACCGCCGTGGTCATCGGCACCGGCGGACTCGGCCACGTCGCCATCCAGCTCCTGCGCGCCATGACCGCCGTACGGGTCATCGCGCTGGACGTCACGGAGGAGAAGCTGGCACTCGCCCGGACCGTGGGCGCCCACGAGACCGTGCTCTCCGACGAGAAGGCCGCCGCCAAGGTCCGGGAACTCACCGGAGGCACCGGTGCGGAGGTCGTCCTCGACTTCGTCGGCGCCGAGCCGACCGTGAAGACGGCCGGCGCGGTCGCCTCCATCGACAGCGACGTCACCATCGTCGGGATCGGCGGCGGCCTCCTGCCCGTCGGATTCGGTGTCCTGCCGTTCGCCACCTCGGTCTCCGCGCCGTACTGGGGATCGCGCAGGGAGCTCGCGGAAGTCATCGAACTCGCCCACGCGGGGGCCGTGGACGTCCATGTGGAGACGTACTCCATCGACGAGGCCCCGCTCGCCTACGAGCGGCTGCACGCGGGGAAGATCAACGGCCGCGCCGTCATCCTGCCCAACGGCTGACCGCCGGGACGGTGCTGAGGGGCCGCCTTCGCCTCAGGGGGCGGCCTTCGCCACGTCCGTCCGGGTCAGCCGTACCGGCTCGGTCCCCGAGGAGCTGTGCCTCTCCGCCCAGTTCTCCAGAGCAGTGCGGCAGGCGTGGTCGAGGTGGTGCAGCCCGGAGAGATCCAGGGCGACGGGCCGGTCCTTGGGCAGGGCCTCCAGGCTGTCGAGTATCTTCGGCAGCCGCAGGAAGGTCGCGTTGCCCGACAGCCGGGCCCGCACCAGGCCGGGACTGCTGTCGAGCACCTCCAGCCTGACGTGGGAGGCGTCCCACGCGGCCTTGGCCACCGACAGCGCCAGACCGGTCAGGACGCCCTCGAACATGTTCACCGTGACGATCGCCACGGCCGTGACGACGAGGATCAGCGCCTCGCCCCGGTGCTCGCGCCACAGCACCACCAGCGCGCGCAGCGGGATCAGCCTCCATCCGGCGTGGATGAGGATGCCGGCGAGGGCGGGCAGCGGGATGAGCCCCAGCGTGGACGGAAGGAGTGCCGCGAACAGCAGCAGCCACACACCGTGCAGCACCCGCGCGGCCCGGGTCCGCGCGCCCGCGCGCACATTGGCCGCGCTGCGCACGATGACCGCCGTCATCGGCAGCGCACCCAGCAGACCGCACACGGTGTTGCCCACGCCCTGGGCCATCAGCTCCTTGTCGTACGAGGTGCGAGGACCGTCGTGCAGCCGGTCCACCGCGGCCGCGCTGAAGAGACTCTCGGCGGAGGCGATCAGGGTGAAGGCCGCGACCGTTCCCAGCAGGCCCGGGCTCGCGAGCCCGCCGAAGTCGGAGAGCCCGGGTACCCGCACGGCGTCCAGCAGCCCCTGGACCTGAACCGTACTGACCGGCAGGGCGAACACCGAGGTGACGAGGGTGGCCAGGACGACCGCGGCGAGTGCGCCGGGAACGGCACGGACCCGCTTCGGCATCCTGTTCCATCCCACCACCAGGGCGACGGTCGAGGCGCCGACCGCGATCGAGGCGAGAGCCGTGGGACTGGACACGCTGTCGGCGACCAGCCCCGGTACGCCGGCCAGCTTGCCCGTGCCGGAGAGCGGCGCCTCGGCGCCGGCGGCCGCGTAGAGCTGACCCGCGATGAGGACGAGGCCGATGCCGGCGAGCATGCCCTCGACGACCGAGATCGAGATGGCCCGGAACCAGCGGCCCAGCCGCAGCGCGCCCATGGCCAGCTGGAGCACCCCCGCCGCCAGCACGATCACCCCGAGCGCGGGCAGTCCGAAGGACCGCACCGCTTCGAGGACGAGCACGGTGAGACCGGCGGCCGGCCCCGACACCTGGAGACTGCTGCCGCGCATGAAACCGGTGACGAGACCGCCCACGATGCCGGTGATCAGGCCGAGTTCAGCCGGAACCCCCGACGCGACGGCCACGCCCACGCACAGCGGCAGAGCGACAAGGAAGACAACGAGTGATGCGGCGAAATCCTGCCGCAGACGGGGAAACGAGGCGACGATGTTCGGCATTCCGGTGATTCCTCCTGGCGCGCCGAAAAGCGGCGCGTCGGCATACGTACGAACTGGTCCCGGAAGGCGGAGCGACACATGGGAAGCCGTGCCGACGGTCCCGCGGGACCGGGGCAGAGGGTGGATCGCCGAGCGCCTCGGGTCAGCTCAGCAGCGGAACACCTGGAGGGAGGAGGAATGCGCAGCCGAGGACCTGGGGGTGCGACGCGCGTTGTCCGGCGCGGCTGCGGCCGCCGGTGCGCACATGCCGCAGAGGGCCGCCGCCACAGCGGAACGCGACGGCGCGTCCGGGGCGGTGGCGGCGCGATGCCGGTGGCGGGGAAGGCCGTTGGCCTCGCCCCCGCGATCGGGCGTTCCACATGTGCCGTACTCCCCGTGGGCCTCACCCACGGTCGCGTTCGGGAGGGTGACCGCACGCATCGCGGGGGCGGAGGTCCGGGCATCGGCCGATGCCGTGCCGGAGTGGGGTGCCAGGAGAAGGCCCATCAGGATCGCGAGCACGAACCGGACAGCCGCTGCTCGCACCCCGCACCTCCTCCTGCTGGACTTCACCCGTCCCTTCGGGACGCTAACAGGCCGGGGCGCTCATGGAGTCAGCCCTTTGTGGAGAGTCCGAAATTCGCTGCCTGAATGCCCGTCGAGCGCTTTTATCCGTCAGTAATTACGTGTGAAAACCACACTCATCGAGTCGGCATAATGAGGGCGCGGGCCGGCCGGCCCCGTAACCCTCCATCCCGAGCAGGGTTGTCGAGCAGGGAGATGGCGATGGGCGCGACGGACACGGCGCAGCGACTGCGGGCGATCACCGGTGAACTGTCAGGTCTGTTCTACGAGCGGGACGACGTCATACGTACGCTGACGGTGGCGATGCTCGCCGGTCAGCACGCGCTTCTGCTCGGTCCGCCCGGAACCGCCAAGTCGGAGCTGGCGCGAGAGCTGACGGGCCGCGTCGAGCAGGCGAACTACTGGGAGATCCTGCTCAGCAAGTTCACCGCGCCGACCCGGATGTTCGGGCCGATCGACGTGGGCGCGCTGAGCCGGGGCGAGTACCGGCAGATCTTCGACGGCCGTGCGACGACCGCGCACATCGCGTTCATCGACGAGATCTTCAAGTGCTCCACGGCCGCCCTGAACGAGACCCTCGGGTTGCTCAACGAGCGCATCTACCACCCGGAGAACGGCGGCGAGCCGATCCACTGCCCCTTGATCAGTGCGATCACCGCGTCCAACGAACTGCCCTCCGGGGAGGACAGCGCCGCGATCTACGACCGGTTGCTGGTGCGGATCGAGGTGGGTTATCTCGCCGACCCCTCCAACTTCGCGGGACTGGTGCGCTCCGCCGTCGCCGCGCCGGCCGTCGCCGCCCGGACGACGGTGCGGCTGGGGGAGTTGCAGCAGGCCGTGAACGAGGCGGTACCGGCCGTGGGCGTCCCGGACACGATCGTGGACGCCGTGTGCACGCTGCGGGCCGCTCTGCGCCGTAAGGAGCTGATCGCCTCCGACCGCCGCTGGCGGCAGTCCGTCCGGCTGCTCCAGGCCAGCGCCTTCCTGGACGGCCGCGACACGGTGGAACGCAACGACCTGTCGGTGCTCACCCATGTGCTGTGGGACTCGCCGGCCGAACGTCCGACCGTCGAGCGTGAGGTCCTGCACCTGGTCAACCCCGACGCCAGGGAGGCGCTCGACCTCGCCGACGCCATCGAGGAGCTGGAGGCCGAACTCGACGCGAAGGCCGGTCAGTCCCGCGAGGCGCTGGGTGACTGGGCGATCAGGGAGGCGATCACCAAGCTCAACATGGCCGCCAAGAAGCTGGAGAAGCTGCGCAGGGAGGCCGGCACCGACGGACGGTCCACATCCACCGTCGAGCGTGTGATCATCCTCCGGCGCGCCGTCCACGCCCGCGTCCTGACCGAAGCGCTCGGTGTGGACGCGAGCATCGTGCAGGCCCAGCTCTGAGCGGCGGGGGACACGATCATGGACAAGGCCCTGACGGCACTCGCGGAACTGACCGGCCGCGCCGGGAAGTGGCTCGGTCCTTCCGCCGGCCCCGAGCAGCCGAAGGCGACCGCGGTGGTGGTCGCCGACAGGTTCGACACGATGGCCTGGCGCGACACCTACGCCCAGGCCGCCGGGCTGCGCCGGCTCGCCCATGACCTGAACGAGCGCCATGACCACACCGATGACCTGCTCGCGGATGTGTTCCTGGCCGCCTACAAGGTGAGCCCCCGGATGCGGGAGCACGCCGACATGGACACATCGCGGCTGGTCAACCACGAGGTCGTCACCGCGATGACGGGCAGCCCGGAGTTCGCCGAGCTGCGTCGCGAGACGTCCGGTGACCCCTACGCCGCGGCGATGAGTGTGCTCGCGGGGGCCGACGCCCTGCGCGCGATGCTGGAGCAGGCCGGCCGAGCGGCGGAGCGGACCCGCCGGGCGAAGGAGGCCAGGCAGGACGCCGGGCGGGCGGCGGGTGACGTCGCCGGGGCGCTCCAGCAGGCTGCCGCGGAGGCGGAAGAGGACGGCTCGGTGCCCGAGGACGCGGCCGAGGCCCTGGTACGGGCGATCGAGGCGGCCGAGGCCGCTGACGCCGCCGCTCGGCAGGCCGACGAGGAAGCGCGGCAGGCACTCGCCGCAGCGGCCCCCGGGATCCGTGCGGCCGCACGGAGCGCCACGGCCGGGGCCGTCGAGCAGTCCCGGGAGGAGCGCGAGTTGATGCGCGCGTGGGGCCTGGGCCCGGGCGAGCTGGAGCGGATGCCGTTCGGCCGACGGGCCGAGCTCGCCGAGCGGCTGCGCTCGGGCCGGCTGGGGCGGTTCGCCGACCTCATCGGCAGGTTCCGGCAGATGGCCGCCGGGGAACGCGCCCGCAAGGTCGAGCACGCCAGGGGCGAGCTCGTCGGCATCACCCTGGGCGACGACCTCTCCCGGGTCATCCCCTCCGAGCTGGCCAATCTCGGAGTACCTGCCATGAGGAGCGTGTTCGCCGCGAGGTACGCCGAGTCGAGGCTGATGCTGTACGACAGCCGAGGGGAGGAGACCACAGGGAAGGGCGCCGTCATCGCGTGCGTCGACTGCTCGAACTCCATGAGCCGGCCAGGACCCGGCGGGATCACCGGAGAGGCGTGGTCGAAGGCGTGCGCTCTCGCGCTGCTGGACCAGGCTCGCCGGGCGAAGCGCGATTTCGTCGGCATCCTGTTCTCCTCGGCCGAGTCCGTGAAGGTGTGCCGCTTCCCGGCCTCCGGGCCCGTCGGCATCGCGGACGTCATCGACTTCGCCGAGCACTTCTACGGGGGCGGCACCAACTACCGGGCGCCGCTCTCGGCGGCCGTCGGCCTGCTGGAGGAGGAGTTCAACACCGACGGACGCCGGCGCGGGGACATCGTGATGATCACGGACGGGGAGTGCGACGTCACCGAAGGGTGGATGCGGGGCTGGAACGACGCCAGGCGCGCACTCGGCTTCCGCTGCTTCGGCGTGGCCGTCGGCGCCCCGGGAGCCGCCCGGCCCGGCACGGTCCTGGACGCCCTGTGCGACAACCTCCGCGGCATCGAGGACCTGACCGACGTCCACGCGGCGGGCGATCTCTTCCGGGTCATCTGACCGGAGCCTCGGCCCTCGCGCTGCTCGCGTGGCTGCCCGATGCGCGGTGCCGCGAACTCCTGGCGACCCAGCGGCTGCAGCGGTTCACCGCGCGCACGATCACGGATGTCGACGTCCTCATGGAGCGGCTCACGGAGATCCGGCGCGACGGATACACGATCAGCCGGGGCGAACTCGACACGGACATCCTCGGCATCGCCGCCCCGGTCCGCGGATCCTCGGGGGAGTGTGGTGGCCGCGCTGGAGCACCGGGTCTCCGACCGCCGGCTGGGGGAGGTGGTGGCGGCCGTCAGCCGCGCCGCCGGGACCATCAGCGAGCGCCTGGCCGTCGTGGGGGACTGACGAAACGCCGCAAGGGCCCCCGGTACATCACCGGAGGGCCCCTCGGACGTGGGTCACAGGAGCCGCTTGCGGCCCCAGAGGACGATGAAGGCGACGATGCCGGCGGTGACGGCGAGCATGGCACCGGCTCCGAGCCACTGCATCGTGTGCATCTGGGAGACGGGGAGGTAGTCGACGGACCAGCCGACGACGTGCTCGGACTTCAGGCAGGCGGTGTGCGCCCGGGTGTTGTCCATCTGATCGAGGCACGTGGTCCAGTCCAGGCGGTCTCCGGAGCTGGTGAGGAAGTAGGTGCCCTCTCCCTGCTGCTCCGCCTGGGCGGGCAGCTCCGGCTGCACGGCATCGGGTCCGACGCCCTTGTCGGTGCTGACCGACATGATGTGCCCCAGACTCCGCCAGGTCTCGTCCCAGACGAATCCGATCGCCACCACGATGCCGAGCGTGACCACCATCGACACCAGCGTCCGGCGCAGGAGCAGGCCGGCCGCCACACCCACGGCGAACGTGAGCAGGGCGTAGGCCACCGGCACAACGCCGGTGACGCTGAAGAACGAGGTCCAGATGAGGCCTTCGGAAAGCCCCTTGGCCGGGCTCCACCACCAGGTCAGGGCGGCGGTGAGGGCGGTGGTGGACAGGGTGAGCATCACGGCGGGAACGGCGAGCTTCACAGTGAGCCACCGCAGCCGGCTGACGGACTGCGACGTCACCAGCTTCGCCGTCCCGGACTCCAGGTCGCCCGCGATGAGCGGGGCACCGAGGAACACACCGGCCAGGACAGGGATGTAGCCGAGGTAACTCCCGACGCGGAAGAGCCGGTTGGCGTTCGTCTCGAACTCGGGTGGCAGGCTGCCGGACTTCCGGGAGGTCGCGTCCTGGGCGGCCAGGATGTCCATCATCTGGCCGCGCAGGAAGGCGATGACGAGCACGCCGATGAGGGTGACGGCGATGAGCGTCCAGAACGCGGCGCGGTGCTGGCGCCAGACGAGCCAGAGCGGACCGCCGAGCCGGGGTCCCCGGCCGCTTCGTGCGGGTCCGGCGGGCGCCGTACGGGCCGGGTCATGGGTGAGCGTGGTCATGCGGTCACAGCCTTCGTACCGTCGTGGACGATGATGTCGTGGATGTCGCCGACCCGGGCGCTGGGAGCGATGAGCCCGGGTGCGTCCGGTGAGCGCAGATAGGCGAGCAGCAGCTCCTCCAGGGTGGGAGGCTCGGCCGGTCCGCCGTACGCGATCGGTTCGTCGAGACGCACCAGCGCTCCCGGCCGGCCCTCGTGTCCACGTGGCTCGATGACCCTGTGCGGTGTGCCTGCGAGAGACGAGCCGTCGCCCGCGAGGTCCAGCACGGCGTGTGCGGCGCGGAGTTCGTCCACCTCACCCGCGAGACGCAGACCGCCGTTCGCGATGACCAGGAGGTAGTCGCAGATGTACTCGAGCTCGGCGAGCATGTGTGAGGACACCAGCACCGTCGTGCCGTGTTCGGCGGCCTCCGTCTTGAGAGTGGTCATGAGCTCACGGCGGACCAGGGGGTCGAGGTCGGCCATCGGCTCATCGAGGATGAGCAGATCCGGTCGCTTTCCGAAAGCCAGGGCGAAGGCGACGCGGGTGCGCTGTCCGCCGGAGAGCGTTCCGACCTTCGCCTCCAGCGGCACCCGGCCCGCGTGGACGATGCCTTCGGCCACCTCCTGGTCCCAGCGGGGATTGAACTCGTGGCCGAGCCGCAGGGTCTCGGCCACGGTGAACCGCCGGAACAGGGGCTTCTCCTGGGTCAGGAACGCGGTCCGCAGCACCGCTTCCGTCGACCCCGGTGCCGCGCCGAACACCCGCAGCGCGCCGGTCGTGGGCCGGATCATGTGCGTGGCCAGACCCATCAACGTGCTCTTGCCCGCACCGTTGGGGCCGACGAGGCCGCACACCCGCCCGGTCGGGAGCCGGAAGGAGACATCCTGCAGCGCCCAGCCGCGACGGTACTTCTTGCCGAGCCCCTGGGCCTCGATCGCCGAGCCGCCGACGGGTCGTGCGGACCCCGCTCCGCTGCCGTGGTGCGTCTCCGGGTGCTTCATCTGTGTGACTCCTGTCCCCGGCCCGAGGGCGAGGGTTCGGCGGTGATCATGACATGCTCATCGGGTGACGAAAGGCGAACGCCGCCCGGTGGACACCACTCTTCTCCGCCGCGCCCCGCGGCGGATCGGGCGAAAGACAGATCATGCGCGGCCGACTCCGACTTTCGGCCGGTCGGCGGAAGGACAGTGAGAGAGATGCTCGAGACGGTGACCGCCGTGGCGACTCCATCCGCAGCCGTGCGACAGGCGCGGCGTGCGCGAGTGCTGTCCGGCGCGTCGAGGTTGCTGCTGGTCGGGTCCCTGCTCGCCCTCCTGGTGCTGGACCGGATCGGCGGTTCCTACCAGATCCTGGACTCCGCCCCCTGTGTACTGGGCCCGGCCAAGATGGTGGGCGCGCTGCTGTGCGTAGCTCTCGTCGTCGCTTCGCCCCGGCTGGGCAACCGGGCGCTGCCGGCAGCCGGCAGCGCACTCGCGGTCATGTCACTGTGTCTCTCGGTGGCGCTGCACCTGGGAGCGTCGGTCGGTTCGCTGGCGCTGGGGGCCGCCGAACCGGCGGCCCTGATATGGATCCTGCTGGTCGTCGCCCGACGAGGGAAGCCATCATGGGCGACAGTGGCCGTCCCCGTACTGCTCATGGCGATCGTGCTGCGTCCGGTATCGATCTCCGTGCGGGACACCACCACCATCATGGCGCTGTTCTTCGCGCTGGTGGCCGTCATGGCCCTGGGGACCGGCCTCGGGATGCGTCTGCTCCTGGTGGACCGGAGACGACAGGCGGCGGCTCTCAGGCTCGAACAGCGGACGGAGTTCGCCAGGGACCTGCACGACTTCGTCGCCCACCATGTGACCGGCATCGTCGTACAGGCGCAGGGGGCTCGGGTGATCGCGGGCCGCCGGCCCGAACTGGTGCCGCCCGCGCTCCAGCGGATCGAACAGGCGGGTTCGGAGGCGCTGACATCGATGCGTCACATGGTGGGGATGCTGCGTGACGCCGACGGAGAGGTGGCGCTGACGCCGCTGGCCGGCATCGGTGAGGTGCGTTCGCTCGTCGAGGAGTTCTCGGCCGTCGGCGGCGCACGGGCGCACCTCGATCTGGAGGGGAGCTTCGACGGCCTGCCGGTCGAGGTGACCACCACCGCGCATCGGGTGGTGATGGAGGCGCTCACCAACGTACGCAAACACGCTCATGGATGTACCGAGGTGCGGGTGTGCATGGCGCGCTCGGGAGACCGGGTCACCGTACGGGTCAGCGACGACGGACGGCCGCGTCATGTCTCCCACGGCGGCTTCGGTCTCAAGGGCCTGGCCGAGCGGGTCGGCCTGATCGGCGGGAGCGTGCAGGCCGGCCCGGTGACGGCGGGCGGCTGGGGAGTCGAGGCGTCGCTCCCGGCGTCCGCCGGGGCGGTGACCGTCGCATGACCATCCGGGTACTGATCGCCGACGACCAGGCCATGGTCCGTGCGGGCTTCGCGATGATCCTCGCGGCGGAGGACGACATCGAGGTCGTGGCGGAGGCCACGGACGGGGTGCACGCGGTGGAGCTCTCCGGGCGTCACCGGCCCGACGTGGTGCTGATGGACATCCGTATGCCCCGCATGGACGGTCTTGAGGCGCTGCGCAGGCTGACCCGCCCAGGCACCGTGAATCCGCCGAAGGTCGTCGTGGTCACGACCTTCGACGACGACGAGTACGTCCAGCGCGCCCTGAGCGAAGGCGCCTCCGGTTTCCTGATCAAGGACTCGGGCCCCGCCCTGCTGGTCGAGGCCATCAGAGCGGCCGCCTCCGGCGAGGCGCTGGTGAGCCCGGCCATCACCGTCCGGCTGCTGAAGCAGCTCAACAGCTCGGTGCCCGCCCCCAGGAAGCCGCACACCGCGCTCTCGGCCAGGGAGAACGACCTCGTACGTCTGGTGGCCAGAGGGCTGACCAACGCCGAGATCGCCGCCGAGCTGTCGATCTCGGTGGGCACGGTGAAGACCCACCTCGGCAATGTGCAGACCAAGCTGTCGGCCCGCAACCGTGTGGAGATCGCTGCCTGGGCCTGGGAATCAGGCCTCGTCGACGGGCGGAGCTGAGCCCTGGCGGCACTGCGCGGGACCGGGCGTGGAGCCGCCTTGCGTGTGTGCCTGCACTGCTGCCTCCAGAATGGCGCCTATCGTCTCGGGCGGCATCGCGGACAAGCCGTCGAAGAGGCCGCTCGACCGCATCGCGATGACACCGACGAGACACGAGATGAGGGCCTCGGCACGCCCCTCCGGGTCGTCGGCGCCCTCCGCCGCCAGTCGGCCGGCCAGCGGTGAGATGAGCCGGGTGCGCATCTCGTCCGCCGCCGATGCGCGCACCTCCGGGGCGCTGCTCTGCGACAGCAGGGCCTGCACGAGCGGACCCGGCGCTCCTCTGCGGTCGGCCCGGTGCAGGGCGTACGCGGTGAAGGAGCCGAGGTCCAAGGTCTGTGCCGACGCGCTCACCTCGCGGGTGTCCTCGGCCACCGCCGACCGGTAGACCGCGACCTTGCCGCCGAAGTACCGCGCGATCAGGGAGGCGTCGACCCCGGCGCGTTCGCCGATGTCCCGCAGCGTCACCGCCTCGTACCCATGCCGGCCGAACAGGTCCCGGGCGGCGGCGAGCAGGGCGGCCCTGGTGGCGTCGGAGTCCCGCTTCCTGCCGCGCGGGCGGTCCGTCTCCGAGCCCATCGGTCGTCCTTTCCGTGGGTTCCGTCGCCGGTCAGGAACCACGGCGGACGATACCCGAACCGGTTCCGTCCGACGGCGCACCGATGCCCCCGCCGCTCGCCACCCCCACGGTCTCCCCCGCGGAGCCGTCGGCCGGGCGCGGCGGCATGGCCACGGCGGCGACGACACCGAGGAAGGACGCGGCCGCCGTCGCCAGCAGGGCCGTGGTGTAGGCGTCACCGGTCGGGAAGGCGGCGCCGGCCGGTGTGTGGGCCAGCATGATCGCCGAGATGGCGGCGCTGCCCACCGAACCGCCGACCGTGCGCAGGACCTGGTTGAAGCTCGTCGCGCTCCCGGTCTCGGACGGCGGGACATGACGCACGATGAGCAGGGGCATGACCGCGTACGCCGCCCCCACGCCGTTGCCGAGCAGGAACGTGCCCAGGACGAGGACACTCAGGTGGTCCCGCCAGAGGGCGAGCATGATCAGGTCCACACAGACCAGCAGCGCGCCCAGGGGGAGCACCCGGTAGAGCCCGATCCGCAGCACCAGGGCCGAAGCGAGACGGTTGGCCGTGATGCTGCCCAGGGACAGGGGCATCAGGACGAGACCGGTGGCGGACAGGGACAGGTGGAAGCCGTAGCCGGCCCCGTCGGGTACCTGGGTGAAGAGGTTGACCAGGGACAGCACCCCGTACATGCCGATGCCCATCAGCAAGGCCGTGGTGTTGGCGGCCAGCACGGCGCGGTTGCGGACCAGCCGGATGTCGACCAGCGGGTGCCTGGCGCGCGAAGCCTGCACCATCCACAGGGCGAGCACCAGGACGCCCGCGCCGAGGCATCCGAGGGTGGCGGGCGAGGCCGGGCCCCAGGCCACCCCCTGGCTCAGGGCCAGCAGGAGCAGCGCAAGACCGGAACAGAGCAGCACGGCACCCGTCACGTCGAGGGGACGTCGCGGGACCGCGGAGCCGGCGGGGACGACCAGGGAGACCACCACGAGGGCGACGGCGCTCAGGCACGCGGCGAACCAGAACCCCGCCCGGTAGTCGAGGTGCTGGGCGATGATCCCGGTGACCGGATAGCCGAGGCCGGCTCCCACCGATGTGGTGATGGAGAGCGAGGCGATCCCGGTGCGCATGCGCTGCGCCGGCAGGTGTTCACGGGCGACGGAGATGGCCAGTGGCATCAGGCCCATTCCGAGACCTTGCAGGGCTCGCCCGGCGATGAGCAGACCGAAGAAGGGAGCGGTCGCCGCCAGGACACTGCCCACCAGCACCCCGCCCAGCGCACCCTGGATGGCCCCGCGCCGGCCGGGTCCGTCCCCGAGCCTGCCGAGAACCGGGCCGGACACCGCTCCGGCCAGCAGGGTCACGGTGAGGACCCACTGCGCCGCGCTCAGGCTCACATGCTGTTCGCGCGCGATGGTCGGCACCATCGGGGCCCCCAGCGTGCTGATCACGGACACCGACAGAGCCGTGAACATCAGCGAGGGCAGCAGTATTCGGCTGCGGGCACCGCTCCCCGGGCCCTTACGGGGGCGGAAGCGTACGGGAATTCCGTTCATTCGAGGCTCTCCGGGCGCGGTATGTCATCCACTGATGTCATCAACGGATGACAAACTACAGCCGACGGTTCCGCCCGGCCAAGTGGGCCCACGGTCAGGACCGGGTCCGCAGCACCTCCGGGTTGGCGCAGTGGGCAGGGGCGCGGCCGGCCAGGAACCGGGCGACCTCACCGGCCACGAGGGCGCACGCGTTGTGGGCGGTCTGCTTGCTGGCGCCGGCCAGATGCGGGGTCATCACCACATGGGGGGTGCGCCGGAGCCGGGAGCCGGACGGCAGCGGCTCCTCGGGATAGACGTCGAAGGCCGCGCCGAAGAGCCGGCCCTCGTCCAGGGCGTCGCAGACGGCGTCGTAGTCGAGCAGGGAGCCGCGGGCACAGTTGACGAGTACGCCGCCGGGAGGCATGAGCCCGATCAGCTCACGGGAGAGTAGCCGCTCGGTCCCGGGGGTGGCCCGGGCGTGCAGGGTGACGAAGGACGAGCGGCGCATCAGTTCGGGGAGGCCCACCAGCTCCACCGGGCCCGCCTGCGCCAGGCCGGCCTCGCCGACGTACGGGTCGGCGACCAGGACACGGGCACCGAAGCCGTGGACGATGCGGGCCACCCGGGAGCCGATGGCGCCGTATCCCACGATGCCGACCGTGCTGCCCGCCAGCTCGGGGCCGACGCTGTCGTAGTCGTAGTAGTCGCCCCGCCAGACGCCCGCGCTGAGGTCCTGGTGCGTGGCGGGGACGCGGCGGGTGGCGGCCAGCATCAGGGCGACGGTGTGCTCGGCGGTGGCAATGGCGTTGCGGCCGGGAGCGAAGGTGACCGCGACGCCGTGCCGGGTGGCGGCCGCGAGGTTGGCGTTGACCGGGCCGCCCCGGCCGACGCAGAACAGGCGGAGCCCCGGGCTGGCGTCGAGGACCCGTTCCGTCAGCGGTGCCATCTGGGTGACGCAGATGTCCACACCGTCCAACGCCTCGATGAGCTGGTCCTCGGTACCGGATGCCTCGTCGACCTCGGCCACAGCGCCGAAGGGCTCGACGGGCCAGGGCAGGGTCAGTTCGCGGAAGGTGGCCCCGGGCGCCACCGGCCGGATGCGGTCGGTGAGCAGGGAGTTACGGACGAAGTGGTCGCCGGCCGCGAGGATCGTGGTCACTCGGGTACTCCTGGGGTCACGTGCTGGTTCAGCGACAGCAGCGAGGGTGTGCCGTCGCCGAGGACGATTTCGTTCAACGCGCAGTTGGCCAGGTAGGGGAAGACACGGCGGTAGTCACGCAGCGGGACCCCGAGCAGCCGGCACAGGGCGAGCCGGATCGCGGTGGAGTGGGCCACGACGAGGACGCGACCCTCCGGGTGGCCGGCCCGCAGAGCGGCGAGGAAGCCGGCGTAGCGTTCGCCGGCGGCGACGGGATCCTCTCCCTCCGGGAAGTGGCTGCCGACCGGGTCGGCGTCGAAGGCCTTGAGCGTGCCCGGAAGGCTCTCCCGCATCTCGGCGCGGGTCATCCCCTCGGCGACGCCGAAATCGACTTCACGCAGCCGTGGTTCGAGATGCAGCGGCAGACCGGCGCGGGCCGCGCTTCCCTCCGCGGTCCGCCGGCAGCGTCGCATCGGGGATGACCAGACCGCCGTGAGTTCCGCCCGCCCCGCCCAGGAAGCGAGCCGGGCGGCCTGGGCGCGTCCGCGCTCGGACAGGTCGATGTCGCTGACCCCGGCGTAGCGGTTCTCGTCATGCCAGACGCTCTCCCCGTGGCGGACGAAGAAGACATGAAGGCTCATGGTGCGGTCCCTTTCCGTGCGTGGGCCGCGACGCTCTCGGGCAGCCAGCCGCGCTGGACCAGCAGATCGAGCAGCCGGACGTAGCCCTCGTCATGCGTGGATCGTTGCGAGGCCCGTGGCTCCAGCGTCCGGCCTGGCCGCACCATCGAGGCTGCGGCACGGTCCAGACCGCCCGGACCCCCGAAGGCGGAGGCGGCGAGTACGGCCATGCCGAGCGCGGGAGAGGCCTGGCGGGGCAGCGACACGGGCCGGCCCAGCACATCGGCGCGGAGCTGGTTCCACACCGGGTTGCGGGTCGCGCCGCCGGTGAGGACGACGGCCCCGTCGGTCGGGGCGCCGAGCAGTTCCACGGAGGCGAAGCAGAGGCGTTCGAGGTATGCGACGCCCTGCATCAGCGCGGCGAAGTCCTCGGCGCGGCCCGCCGGTTCCCGGCTGCGGAACGCCACGGCGTCCGGGGCGACGAAGGGGAACCGCTCCCCGGGGGAGACCAGCGGATAGCGCAGCAGCCCGGTGGGCAGCAGTGGCGCGGCGTCGTCGCTCAGCCGGTCCAGGTCCGCACCGGGGAATTCCCGGGCGACCAGGCCCGCACCGGTGCTGGAAGCGCCGCCGGGCAGCCAGTGGCCTGAGGGGGAGCGGTGGGAGTAGACGACACCGTTCGGGTCGTGCAGCAGGTCCTTCGAGACACCCTTGAGGACGAGCGTGGTGCCCAGGACCGAGTTCCAGCTGCCGACGGCGGTCGCCCCGGAGCCCAGATGGGCCGCACAGCCGTCGGTCATCCCGGCGACCACGGGGATTCCCGGGACGAGCCCGCACTCGGCCGCGGCACCGGCGCAGACCTCTCCGATGACGGTGCCCGGCAGCACCAGGTCCGGAAGGGCCGTGGTGGGGATGCCCAGCTCGGCCAGTACCTGTTCGGGCCAGGTCACTGTCGCGGCGTCGGCCCCTGTCTTGAGGGCGTTGCTGGTGTCGGTGGGTACCTCGTGCCCGACGAGCCTGCGGTTGATCACATCGCTCTGGTGGGCGAGACGCCAGCCGTCCGTCACCGCGTGCGGATACCGGTCGAGCAGCCGGCGGAGCTTGGGCAGCCCCCAGGAGCGCTGCATCCGCCGGTAGCCGGCCTTGGCCCACTGCTGTTCGCCGACCGCGTTGACCTGCTCGGTCTCCACACCGGCACGGCCGTCGTCGTACATGAGCCCGGGCGTGACGCACCTGCCGTGCCGGTCGGTCAGCGCGATGGTTCCGGACGTCGCGTCGACGGCCACCGCCCCGACACGACGCGGGTCGGCGTCCGCGGCGCAGGCCTGTCCTACGGCCGAGCAGACCGCACGCCACCACTGCTGCGGGTCCTGCTCATGGCGTTCGCCCCGCCGGTCACTGGTCAGCGGCGACGACCCCGTGCCGAGCAGCCGGCCGTCCGAGGTCACGGCGACCGCGCGGACCCCCTGCGTACCCAGGTCGATGCCCAGCCACACGTCAGGGCCGGCGTCGTCGGTCATGTGCGCGCTCCGCCGGAGAGCCCCGAGCCCTCGCGCCCGAGCGCCCAGATGGGCCGGTGCAGCTCCCGCAACCGGAGGAACTCCGCGTAACGAGCGCTCACGGCCTGGCCCTTGGCCGGGTCCGGCTCACAGGTCGCGGAGATCCGTACGTGCCGTGCCGCAGCCGTGGCGAAGTCCGGCTCGCGGCCCGTCGCGACCATGCCGGTCAGCCAGGCGCCGCGGGCCCCGGTCTCGGCGTCGGCGGGAATCGCCACCGGCAGGCCGACGACATCCGCGATCAGCCGCGTCCAGTACACGCTGCGGGCACCGCCGCCGCTGAGGGTCAACAGCTCCGGGGTGGCCACGGAGGCGGCGAGGCAGTCACGGATGGCCATGGTGGCGCCCTCCACCACCGCGCGGGCCACATCCTCCCGGCCGCTGTCGAGGGACAGGCCGGAAAGGGAACCACGGGCTCCCGGGTCGAAGAACGGGGCGCGTTCGCCGGCCGATGAGACATAGGGCAGGAAGCGCACTCCGGCCGTGCCGTCGGAGCCGTGCTCGGCCAGGGTCATCAGGCCGCTGACGGAGTCGAGCCCGAGAAGCCGTGCGCCCCAGAGCAGCATGTCGCCGCCGCTCATGGTCGGGAAGGCGCGGAGATAGTGCCCGGGGACGCCCAGGGTGACGGTGATGCCCACCGGCTCGTCGGTGAGCACACCGCCGGCCGAGTCGCTGACGATCTCGGTCGACAGCGTGGTGCCGAGCACGGTGCAGGCCCGGCCGGTGCTGACGGCCCCGGAGCCGATGGCGGTGGCGCAGATGTCGTAGGGCGCCAGCACCACCGGAATGCCCGCGGGCAGCCCGGTCGCCTCGGTGGCCGTGGTGCTGAGCGCCGTCACACGGTGGTCGTCGTCACGGAGCCCGGGCAGCAGCTCTCGGGCCCACTCCAGGCCGTACAGCTCGAACAGCCGGTCGGACCAGGTGCGGCGCCCGATGTCCAGGAAGGGCGCGGACGCCTCGGACTCGTCCACGGCCGCCTCCCCGGTGAGCTTCAGGAAGAGCCAGCCGCCGCAGGTCAGCAGGTGGCGTGCGTGGCGTGTCCGGTCAGGGTCGTGCTCCCGCATCCAGGCCAGTACCGCGTTGGGCATACCCGTGGACAGCCGGGAACCGCAGATCCTGAAGGCCTGCTCCAGGGTGCCGTCGCGCTCCCACCCCGCGACGAGACCGGCGGCCCGGCCGTCGTTCCACAGCACGGCGGGCCCGGTGGGGCGCCCCCGGTCGTCGACGAGCCACGCCCCGTCGCCCTGCCCGGTGACGGCGACCAGTTCGGGCGGCTCCGGCAGCGCGGCCACGACTTCGCGGGTCGCGGAGGTGACTGCCTCCCAGACCTGGTCCATGTCCTGCTCGGCCCGGCCGGGCTCGGGCCTCAGCACCTGGGTCGAGCGATGACTGACCGTCAGTTCGCTCCCGTCGGAGCCGTATCCGACGACCTTGACCGTGGTGGTGCCGGCGTCGATGGCCAGCGACGTCATGCTCTCAGCCCCTTCCGTGTGCCTGCCGCGAGCGGCGGGCGGCGGAGTCCAGGGCGACGGCGACCAGCAGCACGCAGCCCGTGATGATGAAGCGGTACGAGGAGTCGAGATTGAGCAGGGTGAGCCCGCTGGAGATCGACTGGATGACGAGGACGCCGAGCAGGGCGGCGAAGGCCGAACCACGGCCGCCGAAGAGGCTCGTGCCACCGATCACCGCGGCGGCGATGGCGTTGAGGTTCACGTCCGAAGTGCCCGTGCTCTGGTTCGCCGCCGCGAGACGGGCCGCGGCCAGGACCCCACCGGTCGCGGCGAGCGTGGAACACATGACGAACGCCGCGGTGTACACGGCGCGTACGTCGATACCCGCCCTGCGCGCGGCCTCCGCGTTACCGCCCACCGCGTACAGGGACCGGCCGAACCCCGTCCGGGTGAGGACGTGGTGCAGGATCAGGACCAGGGCGACGAAGAGCACGAACATCCATGGCACACCGCGGGTGCGGTTCAGGTAGTACACCGCGAACAGCAGGGCCGCCGTCAGCACGAGGGAGCGCACGAGCAGCCACCGAGGTGAGTCGGACGGCAGTCCGGCGCGATGGCGACCGCGGGCACGCGCCAGACCGACGGCGAGGAACCCCCCGGCCGCCAGGAGCGTGAGGGCGTAGGCCAGCGCCTCGGGGACGAACCACACCTGGGCGAACCGCACCAGGCCGGAGTTGTACGGCAGGTTGATGGCGTTCTGGCCGCGCAGGAGCCAGAGCTGGGTGCCGAGGAAGGCCAGCAGGCCGCCGAGGGTCACGACGAAGCTGGGCACGCCGAAGCGGTTGAGCATCTGCCCGTATACCCAGCCGATCACCGCACCGACACCGGCTGCCAGCAGGACCGCCAGCCACACCGACTGTTCATGACGGACCATCACCACGCCCGTGGTGGCGGCGGCGACACCACTCACGGAGCCGACCGACAGGTCGATCTGGCCGACCAGCAGGACGCACACCACGCCGAGCGCGATCACCCCCAGGGACACCATGTCGAAGGCGAGGTTCACCAGGTTGGTGCTGGAGAGGAACGTCCGGTTCAGGGACTGGAAGATCGTCCAGATCACCACGACCCCGGCGACGACCGGCAGCATGCCCGGATCGCCTGCCCTGGCCCGGCGGACCGTGTCGCGGACGCTGTCGCGGAAACCGTGCCGCGCCGGTGGAGGTCCGTCCAGCGGGCCCCGGCCAGCGGCACTCGTGATCATGGAGCTCGTCATACGTACCCTCTCCCGCTCCGGTACAGCACGCCGCTACTCGATGCCCAGACGCCGGCAGTCGTCGGCGTACACCCGGGTGCAGACATCCGCTGCCTTGAGTACCCCGCCGGGGCCGAGGACGACCTTCCCGATGTTGTCCCGCGTCACCACCGTCGGTTCGAACAGCTGCGAAGGCGTGTCGAAGAGCGTCGTGTCCGCCTCGGGCGTCTTCCCCTCCATCAGCTGATGGGCGGCCACCGCCGCCGCCTCGGCGACCGTCCTGATGGGCTTGGAGATGGTGTTGTACTGGTCGCCCGAGACGACGCGCTGGACCGCCGCGAGCTCGGCGTCGTTGCCGGTGACCGGAGGGACCTTCACCTCGGCGCCCTTGAAGGCCGCGATCGCGCCGCCCCCTGTACCGTCGTTGGCGGCCACCACACCGGCGATCCGGCCGGGGTGCTGGGCGATCTGCCCGCTCACCCACTGCTGCGCCTTCTCCGGCGACCAGTCCGGGGTGTCGTACTCGGCGAGCAGATCGAACCCGCTGTCGTCCACGGCCTTGTGGATGCCCTTCCTGATCAGCCCGGCAGCGGCGTCGGTCGGAGAGCCGTTGACCTGGAGCAGGCCGCCCTTCGCTCCTGTCTTGTCGAGATGGCCGACCAGTGAGCGGCCGATGGCTTCGCCGATCGCCTCGTTGTCGAACGAGACGTAGAAGTCCGCAGGCTTCTTCGACACAGGGCGGTCGTAGGCGATCACCTTGACGTCCTGGGAATGCGCCATCTGCACGATGGTGGACGCCGAGTCGGAGTCGACCGGGTCCAGCACGATGACCTTGGCGCCTTGCGCCATCGCTGAGTTGGCCTGTTGCTGCTGCAACGCCGCGTCGCTGTCGGCATTCTGATAGATGACCTTGCACTCCCGGCAGAGCGTTCCCATGCGCTTCTTGAAGAGCGGGGCGTCGTACTGCTCGTACCTGGTGGAGGCCAGGTCGGGCATCAGGAACGCGACCTTGCCCACGCCGCTTCCACTGCCGCTTCCGTTTCCGCCGGAGCCGGTCGTGCCGGGTTCCTCCGCACATGACACGAGGGCGCCCATGGCGAGGATGCCGGTGAGAACAAGATGTGCCGGTCTTCTCATGTTCCACTCCCTGCGCGTGGACGCTGAAGGCAACGCTCAGGAAACTCAGATGTTTCATTTGTGTCAACGGGCCGCAGTAATTGAACAATTGCAGTGCCGTTTCCCCCGTATTCGATGTTCGCTCGGCTTCCGGGTCCGGCATTCGGGATGCGGAGCCCGGCCGTCGGTCCTCGTTCCGGAGCGCGGCGACAGCATCTGCAAGGAATGTTCACTTCACAGAAAACGAACAGGAGCGCTTGTGGGAGCAGAGGACCGACAGCCGGCCGATGTGAGCGGCAGGAAGCCCCGCGAACGGCGGGAGCGCATCAAAGCCCGTGTCGTGGACACGGGCTTCGTCCGGATCGAGCAACTGGCGGACGAGCTGGGCGTGACCGCCATGACCATCCGACGCGATCTCGACCACCTGCAGGACAGAGGCTGGCTGAGGAAGGTCCGAGGAGGCGCGACCGCTCAGCCTTCGACCGCCTTCCACGGCGACGTCCGCCACCGTGCCGGCGCCATGACGGCGGCCAAGGAGGCCATCGCCCGCGCCGCCCTCCCTCTGGTCAAGCCCGGGCAGGCGGTCGTCATCGACGACAGCACGACGGCCCTGGCGCTCACCCGGCTCCTGGACCAGCACGCCCCGCTGACCGTGATCACCAACTTCGGCCCCGTCACCCAGTCGCTGGCCGGCAGCCCGGGCATCGAACTCATCTCGCTGGGCGGCACCTACTACCCCGCCTACGACGCCTTCCTCGGCCTGCGCACCGTGGACGCCGTGGCCAGTCTCAGTGCCGACACGCTCTTCGCCTCCACGACCGCCATCACCCGTGGCCACTGCTACCACCAGTCGCAGGAGACGGTGGCGGTGAAGCGTGCCCTGATGGATGCCTGCGCGCGCAAGATCCTTCTGGTCGACCACACGAAGTTCCGCCGCCGAGGCCTCTACCAGCTGGCCCCCGTGACCGCCTTCGACCTTGTCATCGTCGACTCGGGGATCCCGGCCTTCGACCTCGACGCCCTCCAGGCCGACGGCGTCGAGGTTCTCGTGGCCCGCCCGGAGCAGCACTGCCCGTGACCTGGTGGGAGCTGACCCGGCACACGACTCGTAGTAAGGTAGGGAAACAGCACTTGACCTGCAAAAACGCAGGCAGGGAGCCTAGGGCCAGGAGTACCTCGATGATGCGCACCATGTTCAAGTCCAAGATCCACAGGGCCACCGTGACCCAGGCCGACCTGCACTATGTGGGTTCCGTGACGGTCGACGCCGACCTCATGGACGCCGCGGACCTGCTGCCCGGCGAGCTCGTGCACATCGTGGACATCGACAACGGCGCCCGGCTGGAGACGTACGTCATCGAGGGGGAGCGAGGCTCCGGCGTCATCGGGATCAACGGCGCCGCCGCCCACCTCGTGCACCCCGGCGACCTGGTCATTCTCATCAGCTACGCCCAGGTCGACGACGCCGAGGCACGTGCCCTCGTGCCGAGCGTCGTGCATGTCGACGCGGGGAACCGCATCGTGGCCCTGGGCGCCGACGCGTCCGCCCCCGTGCCGGGTACGCGCACCGAGCGCAGCCCGCAGGCCGTCCCCGCACGAGGCTGATCCGTCCCACGCGTCCACCGTGCGAGGGAGCACCCGCCATGGCAGAGAAGAACACCGCAACGGAGATCAGGGACGACCGCGAGAGCGGCAAGCTCGTGGCCTACGCGGACGGCTCGGCCGCGGGGATCATCGGGTACTTCGCGATGTACCCCGAGCCGGGTGCGCTCGTGGCCGTGCACACCGTCGTCCAGCCCGAGCACGAGGGCAAGGGCATCGCAGGCGCGCTCGCGCGGGAGCTCTACGCCCTGGCGGCCCGCCAGGGCGTACCCGTCGTCCCCCTCTGCCCGTACGTCGCCGCGTGGGCGCTGCGGCACCCCGATCTGGCGCCCGGTGCGCCCGAGGACCTGGTGCGCCGGGCGGAGCGGCAGCTCGGGTCCCATCCCGAGCTGTTCTGAGCCCGGTCGGGGGACCCTGGCCGGGAGTCACGGTGCGTACGTATGGACTCGGCAGGCGAGGGAAGCCGCACCGGGAGACGGTGGAGAGGAGATCCATCGCGTCCCGTTCGTCGACCTGGAGGACCGTGATGACGCACCCCAGTCCCGACCCCGTGCCCACGCCGACGCCCCCGCCCGTGCCGGGGCCGCCGACGCCGGTGCCCACCCCGCCACCCGCACCGCCGGGCCCCATGCCGCCCGGACCCGCGCCCGACCCGATTCCGCAGCCGCCCAACCCGAACCCTGAACCTGTACCCGAGCCTGAGCCCTCGCCCCAGCCGGCCGGGTGAGCACCGGGATCACGCGTCGTCGACGGCGCTCAGTACCGATCGCAACTGGTCCAGGGCGTCCCGCAGTGTCGCGGCCGGCACTGGGGCCAGTGCGCGCTGGAGCGCGGTCGTCGCCGAGGCCGTGGCGGCCTGAGCGGTGGTGGCTATCGCCGCCGCCGGGACCCCCGGCGCGGTGGTCGACGGAAGCCGCAGGACACTTCTGCCGGGCCTGATCGACACGCACATGCACATGCTCGGCCGGCAGGACCTGGAGAACCTGGCGCGGTGGGGTGTCACGACCGGCCTCGACATGGCAGCCTGGCCGCTCCCGTTCGTCACCGAGATGCGCGGGCAGACGGGCGTGGCGCAGGTCTTCAGCGCGACGGCGCGGCACCGGTGCAGGACAGGGCGGTCTCGGTGTAATCGGTCTGCTGGGAGCGCTTCTTTCCGGTCGTCATCGGGTACGACTCGGTGACCGTCCGGTCCAGACGCCCGGTGAAGGCCAGGTCCTTGGTCAGGTCGGCGGCGCTGGTCTCGATGCCGATGGGGGCCGGGCTCAGCACGGCCGACCCTGACGGGACACGGCGAAGGTCAACGCGCCCCCGTCGAGGCTGACATGCGCGGAGCCGCTCGCTGTCCGTCCTCCTCGAGCCGACGGGAGATCGCACGTGCCGTCGCCCGCACGGCCGGTCCGTAGCCCGCATCGGCGAAGCCTGTACTGGGTGCCACGACGGACAGCGCCGCCACCACCTCTTTGCCGTCCCGCACCGGCGCGGCGACGGTGGTGAGCTGCCAGGGATGACTCTGCCGGCCGAAGGCATGGTCACCACGTCTTACTTCCGCCAGCACGCGGCGCAGGTCAGTCGGGGTGCAGATGTCGTCATGCCCCTCCACGCGCTCGTAGGTGGCGATAGCGTGCTCCTGGACGGCCGGGGGCGAGAAGGCGAGCAGCACCAGTCCGGCGCCGGTGGAGGTGAGCGGGAGGCGGCCTCCCACGCGGTAGCGCACGGGGCTGGAGTCCAGTGCCGAAAGCCGTTCGACGAGCAGGGCCTCGTCCTGCTCGCGTACGGCGAGCAGCACGTGCTGCCGCGTGACATGGAAGAGGTCTTCCATGTAGGGCATGGCCACGGACCGCAGTCCGTGACCGCGCGGTGCCAGGGACGCGGTCTCCAGCAATCGGAGGCCCACGACGTAGCGGCCGTCGTCGAGACGCTCCAGCGCACCCACGTCGACCAGCGACCTGGCGATCCGCAGCGCACTGCTGCGGGGGATACCGCTTCGCTGCGCGAGCTCGCCGAGAGTCTGCGCACGATGGTCGCTGTCGAAGGCGTTGAGCAGGGTGAACGCCCGATCGATGACAGGTTGCCCTTCGGCGGGCCTCCCTCCGCGTCGTGGCCGGCCGCCACCGGCGGAGATCCCTGTTTCATTCATCGGCATCACCCATGCCACCTTACGGCTTCGTTCCTACGCTCGTTCAGGTACGCACCTACATCCGACGGGAGCCGACATGACCCCGACAGGCCTCATCGACGTCCATGCCCATTTCGTCACCGACAGCTATGTCGCCGCGGCTCGATCCGCGGGTATCGAACAACCCGACGGGATGCCCGGCTGGCCGGCATGGAGCGTCGAACGCCATCTCGACCTGATGGAACGCTCAGGGATCGAGAAGTCGTACGTGTCGATCTCCTCTCCGGGCGTGCACTTCGGGAACGACGGCGCCGCACGGGTCCTCGCCCGGGACGTCAACGAGTCCGGCGCCCAGGTCCGGAGCGACTGTCCGCGACGGTTCGGTCACTTCGCCTCCCTGCCCCTGCCGGACGTCGAGGGCTCGCTTGCCGAAACCGCCCATGCCCTGGACGTACTCGGTGCGGACGGAGTCACCGTGGAGACCAACCATCACGGCCTCTACCTCGGCGACCCCAAGTTCGAACCGCTGTGGGATGACCTCGACCGCCGCGGTGCCCTCGTCTTCGTCCATCCCACGTCACCGCCGCACGCCGACGAACTGTCCCTGGGGCGTCCGCGACCGATGCTGGAGTTCCTCTTCGACACCGCCCGCACCGCGAGCGACCTGCTCCTGCGTGGCGTCCTCACCCGCCACCCGCGGATCCGTTGGGTGCTGACCCACGGCGGGGGAGCGCTGCCGCTGCTCGCCGACCGCATGGACATGTTCAGCGCCGTGGTGGGCGGCGGAGCGAAGGACGCGCCCAGCGCGGTGGAGCAGCTCGGCCGGCTCTGGTACGACATGGCCGGGACGCCCTTCCCGCGTCAGATCCCCGCGCTCGGCGCCGCGTTCGGCACCGACCGCCTCCTGTACGGCAGCGACTACTGCTGGACACCAGCCGCCGCGGCGCGCGCCCAGGTCACGTCCGTCGACTCGGCGGCGCAACCGTCCGCCACCGACACCTGGCGGGACCTCACGACCCGGAACGCGCGCCGACTGTTCACCACCTGACGTCCCCCGACTGACGCTGACAGGAAACAGGCCGCCAGGCCCCCTGGAGGGGCGCCAAAAGGTCATCAAGGAGAGATATGAGCAGGTATGTGGAGCAGCCCTCGGTCAAGGGGCATGTCCTGCTACGGGACGTCATCGTGGTCGACCCGCTGGACGGCCGGCGCACCCCCGGCCAGGACGTGGTGGTCGAGGGCGGCCGGATCACCTCGGTGACGGCGACCGGCTCACCCGCCACGCACGCACACGTGGTGGAGGGGCGGGGCCGGTTCGTCGTCCCGGCGTTCATGGACATGCACCTGCACGCCTTGAACACCCCGGAGGACGTGGACGGCTCCTATGCGCTGATGCTCGCCAACGGTGTCGTCGGCTTCCGTCAGATGTCGGGAAACAGGGCGCTGCTGGAGTCCCGGAGCAAGGGAACGCTGCCGCAACCGACCGGAGCGCCGGCTCTCAAAGCGACCGCTGGTGACCTGCTCACCCCGCTGAACGCGAGCACCGTCGACGGCGCGGTGCGGGCTGTGCAGGAACAGCACCGTGACGGTGCCGACTTCGTCAAGGCGGGTATGACGACCCGGGAGACGTTCCTGGCAGCCCTCGGGGAGGCGAATCGACTCGGCATCCGGCTGGGCGGTCATCTGCCCGCCGACCTGGACCCCCGGGAGGCCGCACGTGCTGGGGTGTGGTCGATCGAGCACCTCGGCCCTGGTGTCACCGTGTTCGCCGCGGCCTCCTCCAAGGAGGGTGAGGTCCGTGCCGCCCACGCCACCCGCAAGCTCCCGCCCATCCCCAAGATCAAGGTTCCCGGCGCCGACAAGCTGGCCATGAAACTGATCAAGGGCATGGTCACGAACCCGGCGACCGGGACCTCCGAGGAGGAAGCCCACGCCTACGAACTCGCCGACGGCTCCTACGACCAGCGGAAGGCGGAGGAACTGGCCGCCCTGTTCGTCGAACACTCCACCTGGCAGTGCCCGACCCTGATCCGGGTCCACACCCAGCAGTTCGGCGACTCAGCCGTACACACCGAGGACCCGAGGCGCCGCTACATGGCCCCCGGGGAACTGCGCGCCTGGGACAAGTCGTCGAAGAAGTTCTCCAAGCTCCCCGGGGCCACCCGCGACGCGCTGCACAACCACTGGGCGGCCCAGCTGAGGATGACCAGGACCTTCGCAGACGCCGGGGTCCCGATGGTCGCGGGAACCGACGCATGCGGGGCTGCCGGGATCATCCCGGGGTTTGCCCTTCACGACGAGTTCGACCACCTCGCCGAGGCAGGGCTCGACCCACTGACGATCCTCCGGATGTCGACCACCGAGCCGGCCCGGTTCCTGGGCGAGGAGGGTGCTTTCGGCCGTATCGCCCCCGGAATGCCCGCCGACCTGGTCCTCCTGGACGAGGATCCACTGGCGAGCCACACCGGTCTCCGCGCGATCGCGGGAGTGATGAGGGACGGTTCCTGGTGGTCCCGCGCCGAACTCGACGCCGTCCTGGAGCGCGTCGCCACACATCCGGGCGCTCACTGACCGCGGACCTGACGCACGGTGGCTTGGACCTCGCATCAATAGTAAATTGACACACATGTCGAGTACCAGGCCTCCGGCGGATGTCCAGATCTCCCAGGAGATCATCGAGGCAACCTTGCGGGCAGCGGAGAAGCTGCGCGTCCCCGTGGCCGAGGTGACCTTGCGGGACATCGCCCTGGAGGCCGGTATCTCGCGCAGTACGTTGGTCCGCCGGCTGGGCGGCACCCGGCACACCCTGGACGAGGCGCTTCGCGCGGCCGGCATCGAACCAGGAGGACGGAAGCCGGTCAGAGAACGCGCCATCGAGGCCACCGGCGCCCAGATCAGCACGCAGGGGCTGGGGTCGGTGACCTTTGAACGCGTGGCAGCCGCGGCCGGATGTTCCGTGCCCAGCCTCTACGCGACTTTCGGAGGGCGTGACGAACTGCTACGTGCCGTCTTCGACCGCTACACCCCCATGGTCGATGTCGAGGCGTTCCTGGCCGGGCCGCGCGGCAGCCTGGAGGACGCCGTACGTCACCTCCACCGGCTGATGATCGACGCTCTTGAACGCGAGCCGCGTGTCCTGCCGGCCCTCCTGGCAGAGGTCTTCGCCCGCCCCGGTGACGAGAACGTCCGGCTGGCCTTCCAGAGCCTGACGCCTCGTATGCTGGCGGGCCTCGGGGCGTGGCTCGCTGAAGAGGCAGCCGCCGGACGTGTCCGTGATCTGCCGCCACTGCTGCTCACGCAGATGATGACCGGCCCGATCTTCCTGCATTTCTTGCTGCGCCCGGTCGCGAGCCAGGTCATCGCGGCAGACATGCCGAGCAAGGAAGAGGCCATCGAGACATTCAGCCAAGCCTTCCTCCGAGCCGTGGCTCTGCCCCCGTCAGGCGACGGGGACGGGCACCCACCGCACGCGGACTGACCAGCAAGATCCACTTGGGGTGCGACGGCCAGGGCCGTCCGCTCGCCGTCACCCGCACCGGCAGCTGTCGGCTCAGGTGCGCGGGCCGGCGCCGTGCAGCAGGGTGTCGACGATGCGGGCGGCGACGGTGTCCGGGTCGGCGGGGTCGTCGTTGCCGTGGAGGGCTGCCCCGAGGAGCGCGTAGTAGACCCGACGCACCCAGTCGAGGTCGGCTGTCGCGTCGATGAGCTTGTCCGCTCGGGCGCGTTCCAGCACGGTGGTACAGCGGCGAGCGATGTCCTGCTGCAGGATGGCGGCCTCGCTGTCCGGGTCGGCAGGCAACTCGAGGGCGAACGCCCAGGCGCTCTTGACCTGGAGGACGTTGGCCGTGATCCGGTGCATCGCCACCAGAGGCGGCGCGGTGTCCGGTCTGCCGTCGTCCACCGCCTGGGCGAGCTGGCGGGCCGCTGATGTGGCCAGCGCCTCGAGCAGTGCCTGGCGACTGGCGAACCGCCGGTGGACCGTCGTACGGGCCACTCCCGCGGCTACGGCGATCTGCTCCATGGACGCGCCGGGCTCCTGGGCGAGCACCTGCTCGGCTGCCCCCAGGATCGCACGTACGCTGCGCTCCGCGTCCGCTCGCAACGTCCGCTCCGTCGACTTGTTCATCACGTCTCCATCAGACCACTTACACAGGAATACGGCACAAGGGTGAGGTGGCCAACCCTACAACTGCGACAGGTCTGTTGCGGATAAGTGAAGTACTGCTACCTTCACTCCCAGTTGTTACCGACTGGAGGAGTAACCCGTGCACAGCACTGCCCTTGTCACCGGAGCGTCGTCAGGCCTCGGCGCGGAGTTCGCCGCGCAACTCGCCGCCCAGGGACACGATCTGGTCCTGGTGGCGCGCTCCGGTGATCGGCTGGCCGCCCTCGCGGAGCGTCTGACCGCCGAGCACGGTGTCCGTGCCGAAGTGCTGGTCCAGGACCTCGCCGAGCCGGATGCGGCCCGCCGCATCGCCGACCGGCTGGCCGCCCGCGGTCTGACCGTCGACCTGCTGGTCAACAACGCGGGCTTCGGTACCTGCGGTCGCTTCGAAGAGATATCGGGGGCCCGCGACCACGATCAGCTGATGGTCAATGTCGTCGCACTCGTCGACCTCACCCATGCGCTGCTGCCCGGGATGCTGGAGCGCGGCCGCGGCTCGGTCGTCAACGTCGCCTCCAACGCCGCCTTCCAGCCTTCCCCTTACTTCGCCGTCTACGGTGCGGCCAAGGCTTTCGTGCTGAGTTTCGGCCTCGCCCTGCGTCAGGAGTACCGGCGGCGCGGCATCCGCGTGCTCACCCTGTGCCCCGGCCCGGTGGAGACCGCCTTCTTCGACACCATCGGCACCCGCCGGGCGGCCGTCACCGGCGCCATGACCACCCCGGAGCCCGTCGTGCGCGCCGCGCTGCGCGCGCTGGAGCGTGATCGCGGCTACGTCGCCCCCGGCCTCGGCAACGCCCTGGTTGCCCATCTCGCACCCCGCCGCCCCCGGTCCCTGGTCGCCGCTGTCGCCGAGCGCATCACCCGCAAGGTGCTGGCCACCCCTGCCGCAGACCCGGCTCTGCCGGAGCACTCCGCCTGAAACTCCCCGTCACTGCTATCGGTACGCCGCCAGCCATGCGCGTCCGCACCTTTCCCTGCTGGCCATCACGCTCCTGCCCGAGCCTGGCCCGCTGAGGGTCTTTGTGTACCCAGCCGCCCTGTCTGTTCCCATGCTGTTGGCCGCGGGCCCCGCCGCGACAAACCGACACCACACCACCCCCTGGTGAGAGTGCGCGAGTTGCCCGGATCGCCGCACCCGCCCGCCGTCCAGGGCCACGTGGCCGGGCCACTGGGCCCTGGCGGCTCTCGTTTGCGGGCGCGTCTGTGCGTCACCCGGGATCGCTCTGTGCGGGGCAGTAGGGGAGAGCGAAGGGCAGACCGAGGTCGGCGGGCAGGAGAGCGCCGACCCAGGTGTCCTTCAGGCTATTCCTGTTGGTCTACGCCGCACGAAGGGTGCCTTCCCTGATGAAGCCGACCTTCTCCGCCACGGCCCAGGATGCCCTGTTCCCCGCCTCCGCTCTCCACTCCAGGCGCTGGACTCCTCGTTCGGTGAAGGACCACTTGGCCAGGGCGAGCACCGCCTCCGTCGCATAGCCTCGGCCTCGGTGCTCCGCCACAGTCCAGTACCCGATTCCCCATGTGTCGGCGTGACGGTGCACATTGACGGATGCCACCAGCCCTCCGCTTTCCTGGTCCTCCACCGCAAAGTGGTACATCTTTTCGTCGTTCCAGCCGTGCGGCACCAGTTCGCGTAAGTAGAAGGCGGCGTGCTGACGTTCGTACGGTTCGGGAAAGTCCGTCCACCGCTGGATTTCGACATCTTGGCAGGCGGCGAAGACCGTGTCCTCGTCGCTGGGATCATGCGGGCGTAGAAGCAGACGCTGTGTCGTCAGCGAGATGGGTTCCATAGGCGGTTATTCTGACGCTCGCCCACACTCGGCCATCGATTTGCGATGCGCACCGAGCCTGTTGCATATGTGGATCTTGACTGCGAAATGATCACGGATCGTGGGACGCGGAGATCTGACGGACGAGCAGTGGGACCGGCTGGAGTTGCTCTTGCCCAGAGGGAAGAAGTCTGGGCGGCCGCCGATATGGACGCGGCGGCAGCTGGTCAACGGGATACGGTGGCGGACCCGGGCCGGGGCGCCGTGGCGCGATGTGCCCGAATGGTACGGACCGTGGGACCGGGTCTACGACCTGTTCAGGCGCTGGCAGCGGGACGGTACCTGGAAGCGCATCTAGCACCGCGCCCGTGTAGCGGCATTCAGTGACGAAGACCTCGACGAGCTCTACGCGATGCGCATCAGCCTGGAGTCGCTCGCGATCGGGATCGCCGTCCCGCGGATGAGCGAGGAGCACCTGCAAGGCCTCGACCGGTATCTCCAGGAGATGGACGACACCGCGAGCACCGGCGACGTGGAGCAGTGGGAGTGCCCCCACGAGAAGTTCCACCGTGCCCTGGTCCACCCGTCGGGCCCACGCCTCGAGCGGGAACTCGCCCTGCTGTCCGACCACGCCACGCGCTACCGCATGGCCTTCGTGTCATGGAACCCGCTCGAGTGGCAAGCGGGTACGAGCGAGCAGCACCGCACGATCGCGGAGGCGGTGAAGGCGCGTGACGCGAGCGCTGCCGCCCACGCGCTGGCGGCCCATCTCGGCCGGACCGCTCTCGTGGTGCTCTCGATGGCTTCGCCCATGTACGAGCCCGTGCGCGTGCGCAGAGCGCTGGCTGCCGCATGCGGCCCGTAGCTCGGCTCGTTCCTGTGGGGTCGGCCGGTGGCCGGCCCCACTCGGCGTGTCAGACGGCGGCCGTGGCACGTGAAGGGGCGAGGCGTCGCTCCGCGTTCGTGGTCAGGCGCCTGGTCATGAGGGTGATGGCGGCCCAGGTGATCAGGGTTTCGGAGTGCTGGATGAGGCGTTCGTAGTCCCTCGCGTGGCGGCGGGCGTGCATCATCCAGGCCAGCGCCCTCTCAACGACCCAGCGGCGAGGCGGGCCGGGATCGGCCTACGAGGAAGGCGGGAGGCAGCCGCTCTTCGGCGCACCAGTCCGCTGGCTGGGGTGGCGATGATGTTTGTGGAGTGACCCGAAACTTCTGTCACCCAATGCCGGAAATGTCCGCATAGTCTCGTCCGTAATAGGTGATCACGTCGATCGCCAGCAAGGACGTGAAGGAGTGCGGGGCATGACTGAGAACACGCTGCGTGACAAGGTAGCCGTCGTCGGCGGTGGCGAGAAGAACCTGGGCGGTCTGATCAGCAGGACATTCGCGGAGGCCGGGGCGAAGGTGGTCGTGCACTATCACAGCTCCGAGAGCGACGCCGAGCAGACGGTGAAGGCGATCCAGGAGGCCGGAGGGCAGGCCGCTTCCGTCCAGGGGGACCTGACGAAGGTCGCCGACGTACGGCGGCTCTTCGACACGGCGGTGGACACCTACGGCGGCGCCGACATCGCGGTCAACACGACCGGGATGGTGCTGCGCAAGCCGATCCTGGAGACCACCGAGGAAGACTACGACCGCATGTTCGGCATCAACGCCAAGGCGGCGTACTTCTTCATCCAGGAGGCCGGACGCCGGCTGAACGACCACGGCAAGATCATCAGCCTGGGCACGTCGCTGCTGGCCGCCTTCACCGATGGCTACTCCACCTACGCCGGTGGCAAGGCGCCGCTGGAGCACTTCACCCGGGCTGCGGCCAAGGAGTTCGCGGACCGCGGGATCTCCGTGAACACGGTGGCTCCGGGGCCGATGGACACGCCGTTCTTCTACCCGCAGGAGACCCCGGAGCGGGTGGAGTTCCACAAGTCGCAGGCGATGGGCAACCACCTCACCCGCATTGAGGACATCGTCCCGATCATCAGGTTCCTGGCCACCGAAGGATGGTGGTTCACCGGTCAGACGATGTTCCCCAACGGTGGCTACACCACACGCTGACCCCGCGCCCTCCCGGCGGGGCTTCCCGGTCGGCTCCCGGCGCGGCCAGGCCCCGCCGGCGTCGGCGCCCGGCGCGCAGCACCAGGAGATACTGATGACCGCACATCCGAGTGACCCTGCGGTGGCAGCCGCCGTCACCGCCGTCACCGCCGACGACAAGGGACGCCCTCTTCGCCACGCTGACCGATGACGCCACCCTGCCCGACGACGGCACCGACCGTGACCTTGCCACGTGGGTGGAGCGCGAGATCTTCTCCTCGAACAGCCGCATGGACATGAGGACGTCTCAGTCGACAGCCGGACCCTGAGGGCCACGTACACCAACCCCACCTGGGGCAGTATGCGCACGCGCTGGGCCTTCACCGCCACCGGTGGGCGCATCAGTCGCTTCGAAACCGGCCAAGCCTGAAGCAGCTCTTCGTGTCCGCCGTCGTAGGTCGCCGAGGTCGCCGAGGAGACGCGGCCGATCGGCGATGTGGTGGAGCGTCAATGCGCACACGACTCCGTCGAATGTGCGGCCGCGCCCGCGGCCCGGGGGCCGGCTGGGACCTGCACGAGTACCGCCATTCCGCCCTTACCCACCTCGGCGGGCAGGGCGCCTCACTGCTGATGCTGATGGCGAAGTCCCGGCACAAGAAGCCGGAGAACGTCCGCCGTTACTTCAAGCCGTCTCCCGAGGCGGTCTCGGAACTGACCAGCCTGCTCGCGCCCGGCGACGCGCGGCGCTGAGTCACCTGTCCGGGCGTAACGCGCGAACCGGGCCCGGAGGCCGCTTCGTCCACGGAGATGGCGCTGTGCCGGACAAGAAGACGCTGACGGACCTACGAATCTGTTCGAATGTCGAAGAGAACGGGGTGGTTGCGTCGAAAGGCGTCCTGACATTGGAGGATCTACCGTCTCTCTTATGCGCAGCACACACACTGTGGGTCTCAGCGATGCCCGCCGGATCATCGACGCGGGCATCGCCGAGGCGGACCGTATCGGCTCTCCCAGCAACATCGCCGTCGCGGACGCGGGTGGCAGTCTGGTCGCTCACGTGCGCATGGACGGAGCCCAGCTCGGCAGCATCGAGCACTCCATCGACAAGGCGCACACCAGCGTTCTGTTCCGGTCGGCCACCGGCGATCTGACCCGGGACTCCGAGCCCGGCGGGCAGTTCTGGGGCATGGCCCTGTCCGGGCTGGGCCGGGTGCTGGTCTTCGCGGGCGGAGTGCCGCTCAGGGCCGACGGGGAAGTGGCGGGCGCGGTCGGGGTCAGTGGCGGCTCGCGGGAACAGGACACCACCGTGGCAGAGGCCGCAGCCGCAGCCTTGTAGACAAGCCGAACCGCGGATACGGCGGCGGGGGCAGGGGCGTCCGAGGATCGGTGTCTGGAACAGGCCGGACACCAGCAGAGGAAGGCTCAACCACCATGGCGGGACCGATTCTCATCACTGGAGCGGGCAGCGGCTTCGGCAAGGAGGTCGCGCTGCGGCTCGCGGCGGCCGGGCACCAGGTGATTGCGGGCGTGGAGATCATCGCGCAGGTAACCGCGGTCCGTGCCGAGGCGCGGGAGCGGGGCGTCGAACTGCGAGTCGAGAAACTCGACGTCACCGACCCCGGCGACCGCGAGAATGCCTGGACCTGGGACGTCGAGGTCCTCCTCAACAACGCCGGTGTTTCCGAAGGCGGCGCCACCGCCGACATCACCGAGGAACGGCTACGCCGCCAGTTCGAGGTCAATGTCTTCGGGCCCGTCCTGCTCACCCAGGGCATCGCCCGTCAGATGGCCGCCCGCCACGGTGGGCGCATCGTCTTCATGTCCTCGGTCGCCGGACTCACAGTCGACCCGTTCACCGGTGCCTACGCCGGATCGAAGCACGCGGTGGAGGCGTTCGCCGACGCGCTGGACCAGGAGCTGGCCGAGTTCGGCGTCACGGTCGCCACGATCAACCCCGGGCCCTTCCTCACCGGCTTCAACGACACGATGTTCGAGACGTGGAAGGAATGGCGCGACGACCCCGCCGACCGCCTCTACGACTACGCTGAACTGGCCTTCCCACACGAGCAGTACGACCCCGAACCGGTCTACGAGCGCACGGTACGGGTCCTGCTCGGCGAGGAACGGCGCTACCGCAACCTGCTGCCCGAAGAGATGGAGCCGCAGGCCCGCCAACAGGTTGACGCCCTGTGGGACCGGCAGCTCAACGACGGCAGCCGCCCCGCCCTCGTGCAGAAGGCGTACGACATCAGTCCGGGCACGCCGGTCCAGGACTGATTCCCCGCAGCCCCGAGCAGCCCGTCAACTATCTGCCTTGCGGCGCACCACCAGTAGTGCTCGATCCGCCGGGTGCGGCTCACCGCTTCGTCGACGGTGGGCTTGAGCGCGGACGGCTTGCCGCGTCGGTAGCCGCCGTCCGCGGTGATCACGATTTTGGCGTCCGCGTCGTCGATGGGGGAGGTCACGGCGTCGGCGGAGAAGCCGCCGATGACCGGCTTCGACGTGCCGGTCGACGCAGTTGTACACCACATTCAGCTCGCCGTCCGCGAACCGCTTCGCGAAGGGCGGGTTCGACCGGTCCAGGGTCTGGGAGGGCTCGGTGGCCCAGCTCGGCCGCCGGGGCTGCTCCGCCCAGAAGGCCCGGCCGGTCGCCCTTGGCCTGCACGTATGCCTCGGCTGTGACGTTGGCACCCGAGTGATGCCGGCCGGGGGAGCGAAGCGCCGCTCCTCCTTCGCGAGGCCGGCGATCGACGGCCCTTCACCGGATGCTCGACCGTCCTGTGATGCAGGCATGTCTACTCGTTCTCCCTCAAGTGCTCGGGTCTCCCTGTGTGACGCAGGGACCACGCCCTGCCCAGCTTCGCGACGACGCGAGGCATGACACGCTAGTGAATGTAGTGTGTAATCGAGTTTCCGTACAGTGCACACGGGGCGTCTCGTTGATATCAGCGTTGGTTGATGCGGCTCGCCGTACCACCGACTGCGAAGCACGCCGGCCCCGTCGACTGAAGGCAAGAAGGAAACGATGACTCTCACAGGCGTACTGGCCGGGCCCATCGCCGGTCTGAAGTATGAGACCCCCACCTGCCGCGGCCTCACCGACGAGAGCGGCGCGTTCCGGTACGAGGACGGGGAACGTATCGCGTTCCTCGTCGGGAACACCGCGATCGGGCACGCCTCCGCAGCGCCTCGGCTTCATCTCGCGCAGATCGTCGCGCGCGTCGACGGCGACATCAGCAAGCTCAAGGATCCGGGCGTGACCAACATCGCCCGCCTGGTCTTCACCCTCGGCCGCAGCGGCGTCCGGGACAGCGGAACCGTCATCGCTCCTGAGGTGCACGACATCATCGGCGACCGGAAAATCGACTTCCGCCACGACGCCGACTACGCGGGCACCAGCGTGACCGACAAGATCCAGGCATTCACCGACGACCAGGTCATCGTCGGGCTCCTCGACGACCTCAACCGGTCCGGCGTCTTCACCGACACGACGCCACGGGAGTTGTGCACCCCCGCGAACGCCCGCAACGAGCTCCGCCGCAACGCCATGGGCATCCTTCGTTTCCGCGACGTGATGATCCCGCTGCAGAACGGCGGCCATGTGTTCGCCGACGTGTTCCGTCCGGCGGAGCCCGGGACCTACCCGGTCATCGTCAGCTGCGGTCCCTACGGAAAAGCCTTCAACCACCATTCCATCTCCAGCGATGCCGAACTCGAGCACCACGAACAGATGGAGGAGGACTACTTCTCCGGCAACGCGGATGGCCTGCAATTCGAGAACCACGAGACCGTCAACACCGCGACGTGGGTACCCGATGGCTACGCGGTCGTGCGCGTGGACATGCCGGGCTCCGGCAGGAGTCCTGGCCAGCTGGCCCCCTGGGGTATCGCCGGGGCCGAGGCGTTCCACGACGCGATCGAGTGGGCCGGGGTCCAGCCCTGGTCGAACGGCGCGGTCGGGCTCTGGGGCATGTCGTATCTCGCGGTCAGCCAGCACGCCGCCGCGAGCCTCCGCCCCTCGCACCTCAAGGCGATGATCGCCATCGGAACGGACGTCGACCTGTACGAGGAGGTCGCCTACAACGGCGGCATCCTCAACGAGCAGTTCTTTCCGATCTGGAAGCAAGCCGGGTTCGTGCCGGCCATCTGCGGTGAACCTGACATCGCCGACTTCACCCGCATCATGAAGGACAGCCCCTTCAAGGACTCCAATCCGGATCTCATATTCGGGCCGCGCGCCGAAATGTTCATGAGTCCGGACCTGAGCCAGGTCACGGTGCCGCTGTGGTCGGTCGCCGCCACGACTCACGTCGCCCACTTCCACCAGCTCGGCAGCAGCGAGGCATACCTCGGCACTCCGACCGCCGACAAGAAGCTCGACTTCTGGGAGGACTGGTTCCAGAAGTCGTACGCCGCCGATACCGTCGTCCGGCACAAGGCGTTCTTCGACCACTGGCTCAAGGGCATCGACAACGGGATCATGGACACCCCGCCGGTGCGTCTGGAGATCCGCACCGGCAACGGGGCCTCCTACATCCAGGAGGAGAACGAGTGGCCGATCGCCAGGACGAACTACACCAAGTGGTTCCTCGACGCGAGCCCGGCGGGCTGGGCCGGGGACGCCACGCGCCCCGGCTTCCTGCGACTCCTGACGTCGGAGCCGACGGCTGAGCAGGACGCGGGCTACTCCGCCGACGTCGAGTCGGCGGACCCCCGCACGACCGGTGTCTCGTTCATCAGCGAGCGCCTGGCGGAGGACTCCGTCGTCGCCGGATACGGCAGAGCCGCGCTGTGGGTGTCGTCCACGAGCGAGGACATGGACATCTATGTCTCGGTGCGCGTCATCGACGAGCAGGATCGCGAGGTCGACTTCACCGGCATCACCACGATGAACTACCCGGACCGCATCGCGCCGTTCGTCAAGGGATGGCTCAAGGCGTCGCACCGCAAGCTCGACACCGAACGCTCCACCGCCTGTACGCCCAAGCACACTCACCTCAAGGACGACCACGCACCTCTTCGCGGAGGTGAGGTGGTGCCGGTGGAGATCGAGCTCATCCCCAGCACGGGACTGATCCGGAAGGGCCAGCGTCTCCGCATCGACATCCAGCCGTACGACGGCGTCGCGCACGGGATGCACCATGCCTATGACGTGACCTACCACGCAGGCGCCACCAATACTGTTCACACCGGACCGAGCCATGTCTCCTACGTGCAGCTACCGATCGTGCCGCGTCACCCGGCGGCGTAGTCATCGGCCGGCGCCCCGGGTAGCATCGCCCGCGCTACCCGGGCCACCGGAGTCCCCGGATCCTCAGGCGCGAGCCGCGGCGGCGGCGAGGATCCAGTTCCGGAACTCGACGGCGTAGTGCCGGAGATGGTGCTCCAGGACATCCTCCGGGCAGGAGGTGGGCACATAGACCGTGAGGCTCGCTGTGAAGCCGTCAGCGGTGTCACCGAACTGGGTCAGCGCCCGCCCGACGACCGTGCCGTCGGCGAGGAAGAGGTTCGAGGACATCTTGTGCGGAAAGTCGGACTCCGGCAGGAGTTCCTCCGCCTCCGAGGCCCAGGCCATCGCGTCCGTGCCCCAGCCGCCCATGAAGAAGGAACAGACGTGGGGGCCGATGTTCTCCACCACGTTGAACGATCCGTCGGCCTCGGGGGCCATCACGTAGTGCTCGGGGTGCGCCGCGAGGAGCTCGCTCTCGTCGGCAGCGAATGCCTTGTCCATCCAGGCCAGGAACTCACCGGATGTCAGCCCCTGTGCCGTCAGCACCGTCGTACCACCCGTGAAGCTGCCGCCGGAGGTGCGCGCGCTCTCCCGCAGGAAGGCATTGCCCTCTTCGATGTCCGCGGCCAGGAGATCGAGCAGGCCCTGGCGTCCCAGCCGTGTCCTGAAGCGGTGCAGGACGCGGCGTGCGTAGAACAGCTCGAAGTCGTCGATACTCCCGGGGCCGGTGGGTCCCGAGGCGAGGGTGACGGCGACGGGCGGCGAAGTCTGGTTGTCGGTCATTCTCGAACCTCCGTATAATGCGAACGTGAATTCACATTCGCGTAACGAGATTACCCAGCGAGGTGCATTCCTTGTCAAGGGCCTCTGCCGAGACCGCCGCCGATACGATGCGGGGCATGATCGATGAGCCGAACCGTCGCGCGCACTATCGGGAACCCCGGCAGGCGCGCAGTGCTGAGACCTTGGCTCGGGTGCTGGGGGCGGCCGAGGAGATCGCCTCCTCGGCGGGCCTGGAGGAGATGACGATCGCCGGTGTCGCGAAGCGCGCCGGCGTCTCGGTCGGCTCGATCTATCGCCGCTTCGAAGGCAAGGAACAGCTCGTCGCCGCCCTGACCGAGCGAATGCTGGAACGTCGTGAGGAGTACGTCGCCGAGCAGCTGAGCGCAGCTGATTCGTCACTCTCCGGAGTCATTGACGCCTATGCGTATGCGTTGCTGCAGTCCTTCGCCGACGGCGACAACCTCTTCCCCGAGCTGCTGCGCGCACGAGGAACCAGTGCGTTGGGCCGTGGGGCCCGCACCATCACCGAGATCCACCGGCTCCTGCTCGAAGCCGCGGCCCCCTACGCCCACCAGGTAAGGCGCTCCGATCCCGCAGCGGCGCTGGACACCGTGGCCCGTGCCATCCTCGGTGCCTGCTTCCACAACTCCCTGCGGCCCGACCCCGTCACCGGCGAGGTGGCCCGAATCCGGTACGCGGACGAACTCGGCGACATGGCGCTCGCCTATCTCCTCGCGCCCGACCGCCCCCGCGCCGTCCAGGCCTGAGCCGCCGGCGCCGGCCCTGCGGCCTTTCCTCTTGGGTTCTAGTGGTCGTCGCAACACCCCAGCTCGGGGAGTGCGATGGACTTCGAGGTCCGGGACCGTTCGATCAACCGGGGGCGTCGTTCCCT
>NZ_JBEZIH010000039.1:0-67898 GCF_040650935.1 Streptomyces sp. NPDC048565 | reverse complement strand
GGGGTGGCGGTGGACTGGCAGGAGTTGTTCGCCGGGACCGGTGCCCGCCACACCGAACTGCCCACCTACGCCTTCCAACGCCGACACTACTGGCTGGAACCCACCTCCTTCCCGCACACCGACCTCGCCGCCGTCGGTCTGGAGCCGGTCGAACACCCCTTCCTGCGCGCCGAGATGCCGCTGGGCGACGACGGTGCGCTCGTACTGACCGGCCGACTGTCCGTGAACCAGCAACCATGGTTGGCCGACCACGTGGTGCTGGGCACTGCGATCCTTCCTGGAACCGGATTTGTGGCCCTGGCCCTGCACGCCGCGCGGCGAACCGGCGCAGGCCGGGTGGAAGAGCTCGTCGTGCGCGCCCCCCTGGTCGTGCCGGAGCACGGCGACACCCAGCTCCAAGTGGTGATCGACGCACCGGACGGCACCGGTCGCCGGGCGCTGCGTGTGCTGTCCCGAACAGCAGGCACCGCCGGGAACGGCACCTGGACCCGGCACGCCGAAGGCACCCTGGCCCCACCTGCAGGGCCCCCGCCGGCCGGATCGGCGTCCGGAACCTGGAACGGTGAGACCGGCCCCGACACACAGCCGATCGCCATCGCCACCGCATACGCGGAACTCACCCGCCGGGGATACGACTACGGGCCGGCGTTCCGAGGACTGCAGGCCGTGCGGCGCGGCGACGGCGAGGTGTTCGCCGACATCGTCCTGGGCGAGGCGGCGGGACACAGCGGCCCGGTGTTCGACCTGCATCCCATCCTCCTGGACGCCGCCGTCCAGGCCGCGCTGACAGGCCTGTTCGGGACCGCGGACGAGACACTGGTGCCGTTCGCGTGGAGTGGTGTCACCGTGCACACCGCGGCCCCGCCGGCCCTGCGGGCCCGCGTCTCGAGGACCGGCACCGACTCGGTGGCCATCGTGCTCACCGACCCCGAAGGCAACCCGGTCGCGTCCGTCGACTCGCTGGTGCTGCGGCCCGCGCCCGACACTCCACGCACTCCGCCGACGGATCACAGCGAGGCGGCGCTGTTCCGGTTGTCGTGGCTGCCGAAGGAGGTCGGCGCCCACCCCGGCACCGGCCACTGGGCGATGGTGGGGGAGGACCCGCACGACCTCGGTGCCGAGCTGACGGGTGACAGCTCACCGCTCGACCGGTACTCGGATCTCTCCGCACTGCGGACCGCGACGGCGGCGGGAGCCCCGACGCCGTCCACCGTGATCACCGTGGTCCCCCCGGCCGACGCCACGGACGTCAGCGGCGCGCACCGCATCCTGCGACCGGTACAGGACTGGCTGGCCGACGAGACGACGGCCGACGTGCCACTGGTCGTCGTCACCACCGGTGCCGTCGACACGGGGAACAACGGGCGCATCGATCCCGACAACGCGCCGGTCTGGGGTCTGCTGCGCGCCGCGCAGTCCGAACACCCCGGCCGTATGGTCCTCGTCGACGTGGCGCCGGGCAGCGAGGGGGCCCGACAGCTCGCCGCCGCGGTGGCCACGGGGGAGCCGCAGTTGGCTCTGTCCGCCGAGGGCGTTCGCGTTCCGCGCCTCACACGCCTGCCCGTGGATCCCGGCTCACCCCCCGCCGCCGAGAAGCCGATACCCGAGCACGGAACCGTGCTGCTGACCGGGGCGTTCGGCCGGCTCGGCCTGCTGCTCGCGCGGCACCTGGCCACCGAGCACGGAGTGACGGACATGCTGCTGGTCGGCAGGAGCGGCCCCGTCACACCCGAGGCGCGCGCCCTGGTGGCCGAGCTGACCGCGCTGGGTGTGGACGTACGGGCCGAAGCCTGCGATGTCGCCGACCGTGCCGAACTCGCCGCGCTGCTTCGCGGACTGCCTGCCGATCGCCCCCTCACCGCCGTGATCCACACGGCCGGCGTGCTCGACGACGGCGTGTTCACCGAGCTGAGTCCGCAGCGCCTCGACGCGGTCATGGGCCCGAAGGCGGTGGCGGCGAAGAACCTGCACGAGCTCACCGCCGACATGCCGCTGTCGGCGTTCGTGCTGTACTCCTCCGTCTCGGGCCTGATCGGCGCGGCGGGCCAGGCCAACTACGCCGCCGCCAACACCTACCTCGACGCGCTCGCCCACCATCGTGCCCGGCTCGGACTCCCGGCGACGTCGCTGGCGTGGGGACTGTGGGATCAGCGGGGTGGTATGGCAGCGGCGCTCGGTGCCGGCGACCTCAACCGGATGGCTCGCTCCGGAATAGCGACGCTGTCCGAAACCGAGGGCCTCGCACTCTTCGACGCTGCTCTTCGGCGGAGCGAGCCGCTGCTCGTGCCCCTGCGGCTGGACACCGCCTCCGCCAAGGACGGCGGGAACGTGCACCCACTGCTCCGCGAACTGGTCACGAGCGCGCCGCACCCGGCCCGCCCGGCGGCCGTACCGGGCCGTCCGGACGGTCCGCGCCGTGCCGGCGAGGACACGACGTCCCAGCCCGGACGACTGCTGGAGCTGGTGCGCGCGGAGGCGGAGCGAGTACTCGGTTACGACGGGCGGGACTCGATCGGTGCCGACCGCACCTTCAAGGAATTCGGACTCGACTCGCTCACCGCCGTCGAGCTGCGCAACCGGCTCAACGCGATCACGGGATCGCGCCTGGGGGCCACGGCCGTGTTCGACCACCCGACCCCACGGGCCCTTGCCGACCACCTGTCCGGCGAACTCGCCCCGAGCGGTGGGACAGCGGACAGGACCGGTTCGCCTGTTGCCGATCCCGGTGATCCTGTGGTGATCGTCGGGATGGCCTGCCGTTATCCGGGTGGGGTGTCTTCTCCGGAGGATCTGTGGTCGTTGGTGGTCGAGGGCCGGGAGGGGATCACTGGTTTTCCGGAGTCGCGTGGCTGGGATGTGGAGGGTCTGTATCACGCGGATCCGGATCATCCGGGGACGACGTATGCGCGTGGTGGCGGGTTCCTGCATGACGCGGGTGAGTTCGATGCAGGGTTCTTCGGTATCTCGCCCCGTGAGGCGACGGCGATGGATCCGCAGCAGCGGTTGCTGCTGGAGGTCGCCTGGGAGGCTTTCGAACGTGCGGGTATCGACGCCGACTCCCTGCGCGGCAGCAGGACCGGGGTGTTCTCCGGTGTCATGTACCACGACTACGCGCCGACAGTGGACCTGGTCCCGGACCAGCTCAGCGGAGCGGTTCTGACCGGTAGCGCGGGCAGCGTGCTCTCGGGGCGGGTGGCGTACCAGTTCGGCCTGGAGGGGCCCGCCGTTTCGGTCGACACCGCGTGTTCGTCGTCCCTGGTGACACTCCATCTGGCCGCACAGGCACTGCGGTCGGGTGAGTGCTCGCTCGCGCTGGCCGGCGGGGTCACGGTGATGTCCACCCCGATGACGTTCGTCGACCTGGGTCACCAGCGCGCCCTGTCCCCGGACGGCCGGTGCCGCGCGTTCGGCGCGGGCGCGGACGGCACCGGCTGGGCCGAGGGCGTCGGCCTCGTGGTGCTCGAGCGGTTGTCGGACGCACGCCGACAGGGCCACCAGGTACTCGCGGTGCTCAAGGGCTCCTCGGTGAACTCCGACGGCGCGTCGAACGGCCTGACCGCCCCGAACGGTCCGTCGCAGCAGCGGGTGATCCGCCAGGCGCTGGCCTCGGCCGGTCTGTCCGCGTCGGACGTCGATGTGGTCGAAGGGCACGGCACCGGCACGAAGCTCGGCGACCCGATCGAAGCCCAGGCGCTGCTGGCCACCTACGGCCAGGACCGCGAAACCCCGCTGTGGCTGGGTTCGCTGAAGTCGAACATCGGGCACACCCAGGCCGCCGCCGGGGTCGGCGGCGTCATCAAGATGGTCATGGCGATGCGGCACGGCGTCCTGCCGCGGACGTTGCACGCCGAGCAGCCCTCGCCGTTCATCGACTGGTCGCAGGGAGCCGTCGCCCTGCTCGACCGGAACCACGACTGGCCGAGGACCGGCCGGCCCCGCCGTGCCGGCGTCTCCTCGTTCGGCATCAGCGGCACGAACGCGCACGTCATCCTTGAGCGGGCGCCGGAGCCGGCAGCCGGGCAGTCGGACGCCGGGCAGTCGGAGGCCGTGACGCGGCTCGGAGTCTCCGCCTTCCCGGTGTCCGGCCGGGGAGCGGCGGCGCTGGCCGGCCAGGCGGCCCGGTTGCGGGCCGCGCTGGCCGACTCGCCGGACACCGGCGTGGCCGGGTTCGGCGCGGCACTGACCAACGGCGGGGCCACGCACTCCCACCGAGCTGTGGTGATCGCGGAGGACCGCCAGGAGTTGCTGGCCGGCCTCGACGCGATCGCGGCGGGACGGCCGGAGAACTCGGCCCTGGTGGTCGCGGGAGCCGGTGAGACCGACGACGACGGCCCGGTCTTCGTGTTCCCTGGGCAGGGGGGCCAGTGGCTCGGGATGGGCATCGAGCTGTGGAGGAGCAGTCCGACGTTCGCGGAGCTCATGCGGACCTGCGACGAGGCGCTGGCGCCCTGGGTCGACTGGGACGGGTTCTCGCTGTGGGACGTGCTCGCCGGGGTGCCAGGTGCGCCGAGCCTCGACCGGGACGACGTCGTCCAGCCGGCACTGTTCGCGGTCGGGGTCTCCTTGTCCCGGCTGTGGGCATCACTCGGCGTTCGGCCGTCGGCTGTCGTCGGGCATTCCCAGGGAGAGTTCGCTGCTGCCGTGGCGGCGGAGGCGTTGTCGCTGACCGAAGGCGCGCGCGTCGTGTCCCTGCGATCTCGGGTGCTCCGACGCATGGCGACGCGAGGCGGCATGGGCTGGGTAAACCGATCGGTGGACGAGGTGCACGAACGCCTGGCCGGTTATCCCGCGCTCGGCGTCGCCGCGGTGAACGGACCGATGTCCACGGTTGTCTCCGGGGCCACCGACGAACTCGATCAACTTCTGTCGGTCTGGGAGTCGGAGGGAGCGCGGGTGCGGCGCGTACCGATCAACTACGGGTCGCATTCGGCGCTGGTGGAGGTCATCCGGGCTGAGCTGTCCGACACACTGGGTGCGGTCGAGTGCTCACCCGGCACGGTTCCGTTCTACTCGACGGTGACCGGCTCGTTGCTCGACGGCCGGGAACTCGACGCCGACTACTGGTACCGGAACCTGCGCGAGACGGTGCGTTTCGCGGAGGCGGTCGACCAGCTGTTCAGCGACGGACACCGGTCCTTCCACGAAGTGGGCGCTCACCCGGTACTCCTCAATTCGATACAGGAACTCGCCGAGGCCAAGGGGACGCCGGTCACGACGACCGGAACGCTCCGCCGCGGCCACGGCGGCGCGCGGGAGTTCCTGCGCAACGCCGCCGAGGCGTTCGTGGGTGGCGTCGACGTCCGGTGGTCCGGCCTGTTCCCCTCGGGCCGGCAGCCGGTGCAACTGCCCACCTACGCCTTCCAGCACACCCATTACTGGATCGAGACGCTGCCCAGCCGCTCGTCCCGCGGCACCGAAGTCGACAGCCGGTTCTGGAGGATGGTCGACCAGGGCGACCTCGACGGACTGACCACGGTGCTCGCCCTCTCCGACGACACCGGCCGGTCCTCGCTGGGCACCGTGCTCCCGGCCCTGTCGTCGTGGCGTGAGCGCAGCCGGCAGCAGGCGACGCTGGCCGGCTGGCAGTACCGCGTCGCCTGGCGCCCCACCGAAGGATCCGGCCGACCGCTCACCGGCCGTTGGCTGGTCGTGGTGCCGGCCGACATCGCCGAGCCGGCGTGGCTCGGGCAGGTCATCGCAGCACTGAGCGCCCGAGGGGCGCAGGTCGGCCGGATCGGTGTCCCCCGAGCGGCGGACGCCGAGGCGATCCGCCACGAACTCGTCACGGCGCTGGACGGCGAACCGGCCGGGGGCATCCTGTCGTTGCTGGCGATGGACACAGCCGGGGACACCGAGGCCGTATCCGTACCGGTCGGCCTGAGCGGCACGCTCGCGCTGGTGCGGTCGGTGAGCGGGCTCGGCCTGTCGACCCCGATCTGGTCCGTGACCCAGGACGCGGTCGCCGTCCGGCCGGGAGACGCCGTCACCCAGCCACGGCAGGCCGCACTGTGGGGGTTCGCCCGGCACGCGGGCCTGGAGCAACCCGAGTCGTGGGGCGGCGTCGTCGACCTGCCACGCGAGGCCGGCCCAGCGGACCTGGCGGCGCTGGCCGGGGCGCTCCTGGACCACGAGAGCGAGCTGGCCGTGCGAGGCGGCGCGGTGTTCTGCCGCCGGCTTACCCGGGTCACCGCACCCCCACCCGCGCCCCGGACGGACCAGCCGCTCGAGCGCAGCGCCCTGATCACCGGCGGCACCGGAGCTCTCGGGGCGGAGGCAGCGCGCTGGCTCGTCCGGCGCGGCGCTCGACACCTGGTACTGGCCAGCCGTCGCGGCCCTGCCGCACCCGGCGCCGCCGAGCTCGCCGCCGAACTGACCGAACAGGGTGCCTCGGTGTCGGTGGTCGCCTGCGATGTGGCCGACCGGGCACAGCTCGCCGACCTGCTGGCCAACTGGCCGGTCGAACATCCCCTGACCACGGTCGTGCACACGGCGGGCGTCCTCGACGACGGCGTCATCGACCGGCTCACCCCGGAACGCTTCGACCGGGTGTTCCGCCCCAAGGTGGCCGCCGCCTGGCACCTGCACGAGCTCACCAGGGACCGAGACCTCGTCGACTTCGTCCTGTTCTCGTCGTTCGTCGGCACGGTCGGCCCGGCCGGCCAGGCCAACTACGCCGCCGCGAACAGCTCGCTGGACGCACTGGCCGCACACCGCAGGGCTCTCGGTCTGACCGGGACCTCCATCGCCTGGGGACTCTGGCAAGGCCCAGGGATCGCCGACCGCGACGGAGCGCAGCACCAGCTGGCGGCACGCGGCCTGCGCGCGATGGACCCGCGCGACGCCGTCCAGGCCATGGGCCAGGTGATCGACCGCGACGAGACGGCCGTGGTCGTGGTGGACGTCGAGTGGTCCTCGTTCCACGCCGAACTTGTCGGCACTCGGTCGATGTCACTCCTCACCGAGCTGCTCGATGCGGGGGAGGGCGACGACCCCGCGGGGCCGGCGGACGGAGCGGCCGGCACCGGTGTGCGCGAGCGCCTCGCCGGCCTGCCCGCCACCGAGCGGACATATGCGATCACCGACCTCGTCCGGGCCACGGTGGCGGCCGTACTCGGGCACACCGACGTCAACTCGGTCGAGTCAGGGCGCAGTTTCCAGGAAACCGGTTTCGACTCGCTCACCGCCTTGCGGTTCCGGAACCGGCTCGGCGTGGCGACCGGCTTGCAGCTGCCCGCCACGCTGATCTTCGACTACCCGACGCCCGCCTCGGTCACGGAACTGGTGTACGCCGAGCTGTTCGGCGAGGACACCGGCGCCCACGGGAGCGAGACCGGTGAGGGCGTCGACGACACAGGGCTGAAGAAGATCATTGACCGCATTCCGATCGCCTCGCTGAGGCAGGCCGGGCTGGTGGACGCCTTGCTCCGGTTGGCCGAGACCGCGCCCGGGGACGAGCCGGCCGACAGCGCCGGCCCCACGACCGCGATCGACTCGATGGACATGGCTGATCTCATACGCGCCGCATACGGCCAAGCCGACGCGAGCGACCGAGCGGAGGGGCCGACCTCATGACCACCCCGTCCATGAACGAGCTCGTTGACGCACTGCGCAACGCACTCAAGGACAACGAGCGAATCCGGCAGCGGCTCGGCGACGTCGAGGCACAGAACCGGGAGCCGATCGCCGTCGTCGGCATGGCCTGCCGCTACCCGGGCGACGCCGACAGCCCCGAAGCCCTGTGGCAGCTCGTGGCCGACGGTACCGACGCGGTGTCCGGCTTCCCGACGGACCGCGGCTGGAACCTGGACGAGCTCTACGACCCCGACCCCCGGAAGGTGGGTCGGACGTACTCCCGGGGCGGCGGTTTCCTGCGGGCGCAGGACCAGTTCGACCACGAGTTCTTCTCCATCCCCCCGCGGGAAGCGACCGTGATGGACCCGCACCAACGGCTGCTCCTGGAGACCTCGTGGGAAGCTTTCGAACGAGCCGGGATCAGCGCCGACGAGGTACGAGGAAGCCAGACCGGCGTGTACGTCGGCGTCAGCTACCAGGACCACATCTCGCTGCGCACCGTGCCGTCGGCCTACGAGGGCTACGTGCTGACCGGCAACATCGCCAGCGTCGTCTCCGGACGGCTGTCCTACGCGTTCGGTCTGCAGGGGCCCGCGGTCACCGTGGACACGGCGTGCTCCTCCTCGCTGGTCGCGCTGCACCTGGCCGCTCAGGCGCTGCGCTCGCAGGAGTGCTCGCTCGCCCTGGTCGGCGGGGCGACGATCATGTCGGGCCCGGCTTCGCTGATCGAGTTCGCCCGGCAGCGCGGCATCGCCCCGGACGGCCGGTGCAAGGCATTCAGTGACGACGCCGACGGCATGGGCTGGGCGGAAGGCGTCGGCGTGCTCGTGGTCGAGCGGCTGTCCGACGCCCGGCGCAACGGCCACCAGGTGCTGGCCCTCGTGACAGGCTCCGCCCTCAACCAGGACGGCGCCTCCAACGGCCTCACCGCGCCGAACGGCGCGGCCCAGCGCCAGGTGATCCGGGCCGCGCTGGCCAACGCCGGTGTGGCCTCGACCGACATCGACGCGGTCGAGGCGCACGGCACCGGCACCAGGCTGGGCGACCCGATCGAGGCCCGGGCCCTGCTGGACACCTACGGCCAGGATCGAACGGCGGACTCGCCGTTGTGGATCGGATCGCTGAAGTCGAACATCGGACACTCGCAGGCGGCGGCCGGCGTCGGCGGCGTGATCAAGATGATCATGGCCATGCGCCAAGGGGAGCTGCCCAGAACGCTGCACGCCCAGCGGCCGACCTCCCACGTGGACTGGTCGGCGGGCACGGTCCGGCTGCTCACCGACCAGCGGCAGTGGCCCGACCGGGGCCGTCCCCGGCGTGTAGCGGTGTCGTCGTTCGGGATCAGCGGGACCAACGCGCACGTCATCCTGGAGCAGGCTCCCGATGACCCGGCCGAGGCCGCGTCCGCGCCGACGGGGCGGGCCCGCACCGGTCCGTGGCCGTTCGTGGTGACCGGCCGGGGCACCGCCGCGCTGCGCGGTCAGGCCGAGCAGCTGTGCTCCTTCGTCGAACGCCACCCGGAGCTGGAGCCGGCCGACGTCGGACGAAGCCTGGTCACCACCCGCGCCGTGCTGGCCGACCGTGCCGTGGTGGTCGCCGAGGACAGGGCGGCCCTGCTGGCCGGCCTGTCCGCGCTGGCCGCCGGCACGGACAGTCCCGCGGTGCACGTCGATCGGGGGAGGGAAGGCCGCCTGGCGATGGTCTTCACCGGCCAGGGTGCCCAGCGCGCCGGAATGGGGCGTGAACTGGCGGCGCGGTACCCGGTGTTCGACGCGGCGCTGGACGAGGTCTGCGGAGTGGTCGACGAACTACTGGGCCGATCCCTGCGTGAGCTGATGTGGGAGGACGGTCCACTGCTGGACCGCACCGAATTCGCCCAGCCGTCGCTGTTCTGCTTCGAGGTCGCGCTGTTCCGGCTCGTCCAGTCGTGGGGTATCCGGCCCGAGTTCGTCGCCGGTCACTCGATCGGCGAGATCAGCGCCGCGCACGTGGCCGGCGTGCTGTCCCTCGCCGACGCCGGCCGCATGGTGGTGGCACGCGGCCGGTTGATGCAGGCGCTGCCCGACGGCGGTGTCATGGTCGCGGTGAACGCTGCCCCGGACGTGGTGGCCCCGCTGGTCGCGGCCGCGGACGGGGTGTCCGTGGCCGCGGTGAACAGCCCTGACTCGGTCGTGGTGTCCGGTGCGGAGGAACCGGTGGCAGAGGTCGTGGCCCAGTTGGCCGCGGCCGGGCACCGGACCCGTCGGCTCACGAGCAGCCACGCCTTCCACTCACCACTGATGGACCCGGTGCTCGACGACTTCCGGGCCGTCGTCGCCGGACTCGCCTTCGGCGCGCCCGACATCCCGGTGGTGTCCACCCTCACCGGTGCCTTGGCCGACGCGGCCACGCTCGGCGAGCCCGAGTACTGGGTCCGGCAGGCACGCGAGCAGGTGCGCTTCGCCGACGGGGTGGCCGCCCTGCACGAACGAGGCGTCACCCGCTTCCTGGAGCTGGGACCGGACGCGGTGCTCTCGCCCATGGTCCGGGAATGCCTGCCCACCGAACAGCGGGTGACGGCGGTGGCCGCCTCCCGCCGTGACCGGCCCGAGGCCGTCGCCCTGCTCGACGCGGTCGGTCGCCTCTTCACCGGCGGCGGCGAGGTGAGCTGGGCGGCGCTGTTCCCCGACGAGAACCGGCGGGTCGACCTGCCGACCTACGCCTTCCAGAGGCACCGGCACTGGCTGCCGCGCGACGGCTCCGTCGCGCCGGCTCCCCCTTCGGCCGACACGCCCGAGCCGGGCACCGACGCCCGGGTCACGGACGTGCTGGCCGTCGTGGACCAGCGCCGCGTCGTGAACGATCTGCTGCGGACCTCGGTCACCCTGGTACTGGGCCTCGACTCGCCGGCCGATGTCGACCTCGAGAGCACCTTCCAGGATCTGGGCTTCAGCTCCCTCGCGGCGGTGGAGCTGCGGGACCGGCTGAACGCGGCACTCGATCTCGGGCTGGCCGGCACCGTGGCCTTCGACTACCCCACCCCCGCGGCCCTTGCGGCGCACCTGGTCGGACTGGTGACCGGCGGGACCGACGAGGAACCCGGCACGGCCGCCCCCCGTGCCGGGTTCGCCGACGACCCGATCGTCGTGGTCGGCATGGCCTGCCGCTACCCGGGCGGAGTCGGCTCGCCGGAGCAGCTGTGGGACCTGGTGGACAGCGGGCGCGACGCGGTGTCGGGGCTGCCGGCCGACCGAGGCTGGGACCTCGACACCCTGCTGCACCCGGACTCGGCGCGTCAGGGCGCCACCCACGTGCGCGGCGGTGGCTTCCTCGACGACGTGGCGCAGTTCGACGCGGGGTTCTTCGGGATCTCGCCGCGCGAGGCGGCCTCGATGGACCCGCAGCAGCGGCTGTTGCTGGAACTGACCTGGGAAGCGCTGGAGCGGGCCGGGATCGACCCGAAGTCGGTGCGGGGCAGCCAGACCGGTGTGTTCGCCGGCACCAGTGACCAGGACTACGCGGACCTGCTCCGCGGCAGCGCCGAGCTGGCCGACGGCTATCTGCTCACCGGGACTTCCGCCGCGGTGCTCGCCGGGCGGGTCTCCTACCAGTTCGGCCTGGAAGGGCCGGCGCTGACGGTCGACACGGCCTGCTCGTCCTCACTGGTGGCGATGCACCTGGCCGCACAGGCACTGCGCTCCGGGGAGTGCGCACTGGCACTGGCCGGCGGGGCCACCGTCATGTCGACCCCGGTCGACCTGCAGGAGTTCGACAAGCAGGGACTGTCCGCCGACGGTCGCTGCAAGGCGTACGGCGCGGGCGCCGACGGGACCGGCTTCGCCGAGGGCGCCGGCCTGCTGGTGCTGGAGCGGCTTTCCGATGCCCGCCGCAACGGCCACTCCGTGCTGGCCGTGCTCCGCGGTTCGGCGATCAACCAGGACGGTGCCTCCAACGGCCTCACCGCGCCCAACGGCCTTGCCCAGCAGCGGGTCCTTCGACAGGCACTGGTCAACGCCGGCGTGCGCCCCGAGGAGGTGGACGCGGTGGACGGGCACGGCACCGGCACGGTGCTCGGCGACCCCATCGAGATCAAGGCGCTGCAGGCCGTGTACGGCCGGCACCGAGGCGAGGGCGAGCCCCTCTGGCTGGGCTCGCTCAAGTCCAACATCGGCCACTCCCAGGCAGCGGCCGGTGTCGGCAGCGTCATCAAGATGATCATGGCGATCCGGCACGGTGTGCTGCCGGAGACCCTGCACGCGGACCGGCCCTCGGAGCACATCGACTGGGAGAGCGGAACGGTCCGGCTGCTCGGGGACACCCGGCCGTGGCCGGCGACCGGGCGTCCCCGACGGGCAGCGGTGTCGTCGTTCGGGGCGAGCGGGACCAACGCTCACGTCATCGTGGAGCAGGCTCCGGACACTGAACCCGAAGCCGCACCGGCGGACCGGTCCTGCCCGCCGCGGCTACTGCCGCTGCTGCTCAGCGGCCGCGGCGAAACCGCGCTGCGCGGCCAGGCGGCGCGGCTTCGCGAACACCTCCTGACACTCGAGGCCACCGGCCCGGCGGAACTGGCCGACGTCGCGTTCTCACTGGCCGGCACCCGCTCCTCGCTGGATCACCGGGCCGTGGTGCTCGGCACCGACCTCGCCGAACTCCTATCCGGACTGGACGACCTGGTGGCCGGCACCACCCCGGTCACCGGACCCGTCAGCTCCGGCAACACCGATCCGGTGTTCGTGTTCCCCGGGCAGGGCGGGCAGTACACCGGGATGGCCCTGCGGCTGTGGGACTCCTCGCCGGTCTTCGCCGCGTCCATGGCGGAGTGCGAGGCGGCGCTCGCACCGTACGTGGACTGGCACGGCCACACCCTGCGCGATCTTCTGGCAGGCGTGGACGGCGTGGACGGCGTGGACCCCGAACACGCCGAGCAGGTCCAGCCGATGCTGTTCGCGGTCATGGTCTCGCTCGCCCGGTTGTGGATCTCCCGAGGGGTGGTGCCCTCCGCGATCATCGCGCACTCCGTGGGAGAGGTCGCGGCCGCGCACATCGCCGGCATCCTCACCCTCGCCGACGCGGCCCGGGTCCTGACCGCGCGGGCGCGCGTGTCCGGCCAGGTGACCGGGTACGCCACGCTCTGGGTCGGACTGCCGGCCGAGCAGGTGCGCGACCGGGTCGCACAACTGACCGACGTACATGTCAGCGTGGTCAACAGTCCGCGATCGGTCGTCGTGACCGGTCCGCTCGACCGGGTCGCTACGCTGCGGACCGAGTACGAGGCCGCCGGTGTCCGCGCGCGTCCCATCCCGATGGACTACCCGACGCACTCCCCGGACATGGCGGTGGTCGAGGACGAACTCCTCGCGCTCCTGAGCCACATCCGCCCGGCCACCGCCTCGGTGCCGTACTACTCCACGACGTTCGCCCGCCGGGTGGAGGGCGACGAACTCGACGCCCGGTACTGGTTCACCAACCTCGTGCAGCCGGTACGGTTCCACGACACCGCCGCCGTGCTGCTGGCCGACGGGCACCGCGTGCTGCTGGAGGTGGCCCCGCACCCGCTGCTGGCTCCCGCGATCGAGGAGACCGCCGAGGAGCACGGCGTCGAGGCGACCGTGCTGACGACCCTCCGCCGCGGCGGGAGCGACCCGGAGATGTTCCTGCGATCGGCGGCTGCCGCGTGGCGGGCCGGGCTCACCGTGGACTGGTCCGCGGCCTTCGCCGGCACCGGGGCGCGCCGGGTCGACCTGCCGACCTACGCCTTCCAGCGGCAGCGCTACTGGCCGACTGCGCCGGCGTCCGCGCCCGGCGACCTGGCCGCCGGCGGCCTCGAACAGGTCGATCACCCCCTGCTCGGGGCGAAAATGACTCTGGCGGGTGACGCCGGCTTCCTGTTCACCAGCCGGTTCTCGCTGCACGCTCACCCGTGGCTCGTCGACCACGCGCTTTTCGACCGGCCGTTGCTGCCCGGCACGGCGTTCCTCGAGCTGGCGATCCGCGCAGCCGATGAGGCGGGCCTCGGCCGGCTGGAGGAGCTGACCATCGAGGCACCCCTGGTCCTGCCGAGCCGGCACGACGTGCTGGTCCAGGTGCTCGTCGGGGCACTCGAAGGCGACGGTCGGCGCACGGTCGAGGTCTACTCCCGGCCGGCGGAACCCGGCGAGTCCGTAGGCGCCTCGTGGACACGGCACGCGTGGGGGAGCGCGGTGCCCGGCGACAGCCCGGAGCCCGAGCCGGAGCCGTGGCCGACAGACGTGACCTGGCCGCCGGCGGGGGCGACGGAACTGGACGTCGCCGGATCGTACGAGCGGCTCAGCGCGCTCGGGTACCACTACGGCTCCGCCTTCACCGGCCTGCGCCGGGCCTGGCGGGTGGGTGACCAGGTCTTCGCCGAGGCGGAGCTGCCCGAGGGACTCGCGGCCGATGCGGTGCGATTCGGGCTGCACCCGGCCCTGATGGACACCGGTCAGCACAGCCTGGCGATGGACCAGCTCGACTCGCCGACAGCCGACCCGGACAACCCCGGCGTGCGAGCGCCGTTCTTGTGGTCCGGGGTGCGGCTGCTCGCCTCGGGTGCCACGGCACTGCGGTTCGTGTTCTCCCCGACAGGGCCGTCCTCGTGGTCGGTGGACGGGTTCGACACCACCGGTCGCCCGGTACTGAGGGTGGACTCACTGGTCGCCCGGGAGGTTTCCGCCGAGCAGCTGCGCGATGTCGACACCGCACACCGCGACGCGCTGTTCGAGCTCGGCTGGGTGCAGTGCGGACCGGCCGAGGCCGGTCCGGGGACGAGCGCCGAAGGACCGGTCGGCTGGGTGGTGCCGCCCTCTCCGGCGAGGACCGAGCCGTCGGAGGACGAGCACACGGCCGACGCGTGGTCCCACCCCGACCTGGCCGCGCTCGGCGCGGCGGTGGACGGCGGCGCGCCGCTGCCCGAACTAGTGGTGCTGCGTGTTCCCGGCCGCCGTGCACCCGAGTCGACGGTCGACTCGGTGCACACCGCGGTGAACGGCACGCTGCGGGTGCTGCAGGACTGGATCGCCGATACCCGGTGGGAGCGGTCGCGCCTGGTGGTGGTGACCGACGGCGGACTCGTGGGTGCGGCGGTCGGCGGTCTGGTGCGCTCCGCGCAGTCGGAGAACCCGGAGCGGGTGGTTCTCGTCGAGCAGGCGCTCGCCGATCCGGAGCCGGCCGGGGCGCGGCCGGTGGAGGCCCTCGCCCGCGCCGCGGTCGAATCGGGTGAACCGGAGGTGTCGGTCCGCGACGGACGGCTGTGGTCGCCCCGTCTGAACAGGGTCGCCGCCGAGGCGCTCCCGGAGCCCGCCGGGCCGGCGCCGGACGAGCGGTCTTCGGTGTGGGGCACGGGAACCGTGCTGCTGACCGGGGCGTCCGGCGTGTTGGCCGGGTTGGTGGCCGAGCACCTCGTGACCGGGTGCGGGGTGCGACGGCTGGTGCTGGTGTCGCGCCGGGGGCCGGCCGCTCCGCACGCCGATGAACTGGTCGAGCGGCTGACCGAGGCGGGTGCCTCGGTGCGGATGGTCGCGTGCGACCTCGCCGTTCGCCAGGAGGTGACGGACCTCGTCGGCTCGGTGCCGCCGGAGTTCCCGCTCAGCGCCGTGGTGCACTGCGCGGGCGTGCTCGACGACGCGACCGTGGGCTCACTGACCCCCGACCGGGTCGATGCGGTTCTCCGGCCCAAGGTGGACGGCGCCTGGCACCTGCACGAGGCCACCCAGGACGCCGAGCTGTCGGCGTTCGTGCTGTTCTCCTCGGCCGCGTCCGCGTTCGGCGCCGCCGGCCAGGCGAACTACGCGGCGGCCAACGCGTTCTGCGACGAACTGGCCGAGCACCGGCGCGGGCTCGGCCTACCGGCGGTGTCGATCGGCTGGGGATGGTGGGCCGAGGCCAGCGGGATGGGCAGCCACCTCGGAACCCAGGACCGGGCCCGGATGGCCCGCACCGGCATCCGCCCGGTGGACAACGACTTCGGTCTCACCCTGTTCGACGCGGCCGCCCGCCGACAGGGCCGGATCATCGCCGCCCCGTTCGACCTCGCCGGCCTGACCACCGCGGCCACGGTCCCGGGACTGCTGCGCGGACTGGTACGCCGCCCGGCACGGAGGGTCGTCGAACCTCTGACCGGTGGAACCGGACCTCGCGAGAGCCTGGCGGCACTGGAGCCGGCCGAACGCGACCAGGCCGTCGCCGAACTGGTGCGCACCCATGCCGCGGCCGTACTCGGGCACTCCACGAGCAACGCCATCGACGATCGGCAGCCCTTCACCGCTCTGGGGTTCGACTCACTGACCGCGGTGGAACTGCGCAACCGGCTCAACACGGCCACCGGGCTGCGGCTGCCGGCGACACTGATCTTCGACTACCCCTCCCCGACCGCCCTGACCGAGTTCGTACGGGGCGAGATCGGCGGCGGGCCGGCCGCGCCGTCCCGCCCGACCGTCAGCGCGACCGTGGCCAGGACCGGAGACGACCCGATCGCGATCGTGGGCATGGCCTGCCGCTTCCCCGGCGGGGTGAACTCGCCCGACGAACTCTGGGACGTCGTCGCCGAGGGCCGGGACGTGATCGACGCCTTTCCCACCGACCGGGGCTGGAACCTCGCCGAGCTCTACCACCCGGACCCCGACCATCCCGGGACCACCTACACCCGAGAGGGCGGCTTCCTGTACGACGCCGACCAGTTCGACCCCGAGTTCTTCGGCATCTCGCCACGCGAGGCAATCACGATCGACCCACAGCAGCGGCTGTTGCTGGAAACGGCCTGGGAGTCCCTCGAGAACGCCGGCGTCGACCCCTCCACTCTGCGCGGCGGCCCGACCGGCGTGTTCGTCGGGCTGATGTATCACGACTACGGCTCGCGGCTGCACACCAAGCCCGAGGAGCTCGAGGGCTACCTGGGCAACGGCAGCGCGGGGAGCATCGCCTCGGGCCGGGTCGCCTACGAGTTCGGCTTCGAGGGCCCCGCCGTGACCGTGGACACGGCGTGCTCGTCATCGCTGGTCAGCATGCACCTGGCGGCGCAGGCACTGCGGTCGGGGGAGTGCTCGCTCGCACTGGCCGGCGGCGTGACCGTGATGGCGACGCCCGACCTGTACGTGGAGTACAGCCGACTGCGCGCGAACGCCGCGGACGGCCGGTGCCGGGCGTACGGCGCGGACGCGGACGGCACCGGCTGGTCCGAGGGCGCGGGCCTGGTGGTGCTGGAGCGGCTGTCCGACGCGCGGCGCAACGGACACCAGGTGCTGGCACTGCTGGCCGGCTCTGCGCTGAACCAGGACGGCGCGTCGAACGGGCTCACCGCCCCCAACGGCCCGTCCCAGCAACGGGTGATCCGCCAGGCCCTGGCCGGCGCCGGACTGTCCGCCTCCGACGTGGACATCGTCGAGGGACACGGCACGGGGACCCGGCTGGGCGATCCGATCGAGGCCCAGGCGCTGCTGGCCACCTACGGCAGCGAGCACACCGAGGACGCACCGCTCTGGCTGGGGTCGATCAAGTCGAACATCGGCCACACGCAGGCGGCGGCGGGTATCGCCGGCACGATCAAGATGATCATGGCGATGCGGCACGGGATCATGCCCAAGACCCTGTACGCGGAGACCCCGTCGCCGCAGGTCGACTGGTCGTCGGGCGCGGTCGCGCTGCTCGACCGCGCCCGGGAGTGGCCGGACCGTGGCCGGCCCCGCCGGGTGGGGGTGTCCTCCTTCGGCGTCAGCGGGACCAACGCACACGTCATCCTGGAACAGCCCCCGGCCGAGTTCACCGCCCCGGCCCCGCCTCCCGCGGCGGCCCTGCCTCCCGAGGCGCCCCTGCCGGTGTGGCCGCTCGTGCTGACGGCTCGCGGGCCCGCGGCCCTGCGGGGCCAGGCGGATCGACTGCGCTCCTCCCTGCGCGACCGGCCCGACGTGGCGTTGGCGGACGTCGCCTACTCCCTGGTGGCCGACCGGACCGGCCACGACCACCGTGCGGTACTGCTCGCCTCCGACCGCGCGCAGGCCCTGGAGCGGCTGGCGGAATACGCACGCGGGGGCGACGGAACCGGGGCCGTCGCCGATGTGGCCCGGCGGGGCCCGCTGGCGATGGTGTTCACCGGTCAGGGCGCGCAGCACCCCGGCATGGGCTCGGAACTGCACCGGCGATTCCCGGTCTTCGCGGCCGCGTTGGACCAGGTGTGCGAACAACTGGATCCTGCCGTCCGGGAGGCCGTCCTCGGCGATGGGGAGGATCGGCTCGACGCCACGGAGATCGCCCAACCGGCGCTCTTCGCGGTCGAGGTCGCGCTGTTCCGGCTGTTCGAGTCCTGGGGTGTCCGGCCGGATCACCTCACCGGTCATTCGGTGGGCGAGATCGCCGCGGCGCACGTCGCCGGCGTGCTGTCGCTGCCGGATGCGTGCCGGCTGGTGTCGGAGCGTGGCCGGCTGATGGCGCGGCTCGACCCGGGCGGTGTGATGGTCTCGGTGACCGCCGGCGAACAGGTGGTCGCCCCGCTGGTCGCGCAGTACGCCGAATCGGTGTCGATCGCGGCGGTCAACACCCCGGGTTCGGTGGTGCTCTCGGGGCTCGAGCCGGCCGTCACCGAGATCGTGCGGCGCCTGACCGAGAACGGATACCGCACGAAACAGCTCGTCGTCAGCCACGCGTTCCATTCGCCGCTCATGGACCCCGTACTCGACGAGTTCCGGGCCCTGGTCCGCGGCCTGGCGTTCCAGCCGCCCCGCATCCCGATGGCGCGCGGCGAGGAGGTCACGGACCCGGAGTACTGGGTGCGGCACGTGCGCGACACGGTGCGGTTCGCCGACACGGTGTCCGAACTGCACGGCGCCGGCGTCACCCGGTTCCTCGAGATCGGCCCCGACGCGCCGCTCACCGGCGCGATCCGCGAGTGCCTCGACGCGCCGGACGTCGTCGCAGTCCCCAGCCTGCGCCGGCACCGCGACGACACCGACACGGTGCTCACCGCACTCGGCACGTTGTTCGCCGCCGGAGTGGCTGTCGACTGGTCCGCCCTGTTCGACGGCACCGGAGCTCGCCACACCCCGCTTCCCACGTACGCGTTCCAGCACCAGCGGTACTGGCTCGACAACGCCGAGCCGCCCGCCGATCTCGCCGCGGTGGGCCTCGACCCGCTCGACCACCCACTGCTGTTGGCCGGCGTGGAGTTCGCCGGCGGCGAGGCCGTGCTGCTGACCGGCCGGCTGGCGCCGCAGACCCAGCCCTGGCTGCGGGAGCACGTGCTGTTCGATCAGGCCCTGCTGCCCGGCACAGCCTTCGTGGACGTGGCACTACGGGCGGCCGAGCAGGTCGGCTGCACCGTGCTCGACGAGCTGACGATCGAGGCGCCCCTGCTGATCGCCGCGGCGGGCTCGGCCGCGCTGCAGATTCTGGTGGAGGCAGCCGACGAGGAGGGCCGCCGGAAGATCACGATCTCCGCCCGCCCCGACGGCGACGCCTCCTGGACACGGCACGCCACCGGGACGGTGTCCGGCACGGGGAGCCTGCCGGAACCCGATCCGCTCACAGAATGGCCGCCGCCGGGAGCCGACACCGTCGACGTCGACGGCGCGTACGACCTGTTCGCCGAGGCGGGCCACGACTACGGGCCGACGTTCCAGGGGCTGGTGGCCTGCTGGCGGCGCGGTGCGGAGCTCTACACCGAGGTGGCGCTGCCGCCGGGCGGCACCGACACCGAGCGCTTCGGCGTGCACCCGGCGTTGCTGGACGCCGGTCTGCACGGCGGCGTGCTCCGGGCCCTCACCTCCGACACCCCCCAGGGCCTGGTGCCGTTCTCCTGGGCCGGAGCGCGGCTGTTCGCCTCGGGCGCCACCACGCTGCGCATCCGGGTCAGGCCGGTGGCCACCGGCACGGTCGCCCTGGACGCCTTCGACGACACCGGCGCCCCCGTCTTCAGTGTGGCGGCGTTGTCCTCCCGCTCGGTGTCCGCCGACCAGCTCCGCGCCGCCGCCTCCCGCGACGACTCGCTGTTCGAGATCGGCTGGGTCGAGTGCGGCCGGGTCGACGACACCGCGCCCCGCTCCACGGCCACCGTGCTGGACGGCCCGCTCGAGCTCGCGGAACTGATGTCAGGGCGGGACGAGGCAGCCGAGGTTCCGGCCCTCGTGGCGGTGTCGGTACCGGGGGAGGGTCCCGCCGTCCCCGCCGACGTCCACGCGGCGGTGAACGGCGTGCTGCGCTCCGTGCAGACGTGGCTGGCCGATCCCGCCTGGGAGTCCTCGCGACTGGTGGTGGCGACGACCGACAGCCTGACCGGCGCGGCAGTGCGGGGCCTGCTGCGCTCGGCACAGTCGGAGAACCCCGACCGCATTGTCCTCGTCGAGGGTGACGCCGACGCGACCACCACCGCGGCGCTGCACGCGGCCGCGGAATCGGGTGAGCCGGAGGTCTCGGTGCGCGGCGGCGTGCTCCGGGCCCCGCGGCTGGCCCGCCTGATCACCACCGACCCCGCGCAGGCCACCTCGTGGTCGGCCGGAACCGTACTGATCACCGGTGCCTCGGGTGTGCTCGCAGGACACGTGGCCCGATACCTCGTCACCGACCACCACGCGCGACAGGTGTTGCTGACCTCCCGACAGGGCGACAACTCGCCCCGGACCGTCCGGCTCGCCGCCGAGTTGGCGGAGCTCGGTGCCGCGGTGCGCGTCGTCGCCTGCGATGTCGCCGACGCCGAGCAGGTCGCGGCCCTGGTGCGCTCGGTGGAGCCCGAGTTCCCGCTCACCGCGGTGCTGCACTGCGCCGGAGTGCTGGACGACGGCGTGTTCGACTCCCTGACCCCCGACCGGGTCGACGCGGTGCTGGCACCCAAGGTCGACGGTGCCTGGCACCTGCACGAACTGACCCGGGAACTGGACCTCTCCGCGTTCGTGCTGTTCTCCTCCTCCGCCACGGCCTTCGGAGCACCGGGCCAGGCCAACTACGCCGCCGCCAACGCCTTCCTCGACGCACTGGCCGTCGAGCGGCACCGGCAGGGCCTCCCCGCGGTCTCGATCAGCTGGGGCTGGTGGGGCGAGAACAGCGGAATGACCGAGAACCTCAGCGAGACCGACGTGGCCCGCATGGGGCGGGGCGGGATGCTGCCGATGGAGACCGCCCAGGGCCTCGAACTGCTGGGCAGAGCAGCAGATCTGGCTCGCCCGAACGTGATGGCGGCCCGCCTCGACCTGGCCGCTGTGCGGTCGGCCGGCGCGGTGCCCGCCCTGCTGCGGGGCCTGGTACGGCGTCCGGCCCGGCGCGCGGCATCATCGGCGGTGGCGGAACTGGAGGCGGTGCGACTGGCCGGTTCCTCCACGGCCGACCAGATGAAGGCCATCGGCGAACTGGTGCGCGAGCAGGTCGCCGCCGTGCTCGGCCACCCGAGCGGCGCCTCGGTCGACATGACCCGCGCCTTCCACGACGTCGGGTTCGACTCGCTCACCGCGGTCGAACTGCGCAACCGGCTCAACACGGCCACCGGGCTGCGACTGCCGGCGACGCTGGTGTTCGACCACCCCACCCCCGAGGCGCTGGCCGCGTTCGTCAGGTCCGAGCTGGTGGGCGACGAGGCCGACACCGTCGACGTAACTCCGGCCGGGCCCATGACCGCGATCGGCGACGACCCGATCGTGATCGTCGGCATGGCCTGCCGCTACCCGGGCGAGGCGAACTCGCCGGACGAACTGTGGAGGCTCGTGGCCGATGGCCGCGACGGGATCACCGCCTTCCCGGCCGACCGCGGCTGGGATCTGGCCGGCCTCTACGACCCGGATCCCGACCAGGTCGGCACGACGTATTCCCAGGGAGGCGGGTTCCTCGACCGCCTGGCCGAGTTCGACTCCGACTTCTTCGGCATCTCACCGCGTGAGGCCATCGCCATCGACCCACAGCAGCGGTTGTTGCTGGAGACCGCCTGGGAGTCGTTCGAGAACGCCGGCATCGTCCCCTCCGTCCTGCGCGGCGGCCCGGTCGGGGTGTTCGTGGGCGCGAACGGGAGCGACTACCCCGCACTGCTGACCCGCGACTCCGGTGACTTCGGCGGGCGGGTGCTGACCGGCAACGCGGCCAGCATCATCTCCGGGCGATTGTCCTACGAGTTCGGATTCGAGGGGCCGTCCGTCTCCATCGACACGGCGTGTTCGTCCTCGCTCGTGGCCATGCACCTGGCGGCCCAGGCACTGCGCTCCGGCGAGTGCTCGCTGGCGCTGGCCGGCGGGGTCGCCACGATGGCCACCCCCGCCATGTTCGTGGAGATGGCGCGGCAGCGGGGCCTGTCCCCCGACGGCCGGTGCCGGGCCTTCAGCGCCGGAGCGGACGGCACCGGTTGGGCCGAAGGCGTGGGCCTGCTCGTACTGGAGCGACTCTCCGAGGCCCGTCGCAACCACCATCGCGTGCTGGCTGTCCTGGCCGGCTCGGCGGTCAACCAGGACGGCGCCTCCAACGGCCTCACCGCGCCCAACGGCCCGTCGCAGCAACGGGTCATCCGCGCCGCGCTGGCCAATGCCGGCCTGTCGGCGAGCCAGGTCGACGCGGTGGAGGGACACGGCACCGGGACCCGGCTCGGCGATCCCATCGAGGCACAGGCCCTGCTTGCCACCTACGGACGCGAACACGAGCCCGACACTCCGCTGTGGCTGGGTTCGATCAAATCGAACATCGGGCATTCGCAAGCCGCCGCGGGCGCCGCCGGAACCATCAAGATGATCATGGCGATGCAGCACGGCCTGCTGCCCCGCACGCTCCACGCCGAGACCCCGTCCCATGAGGTCGATTGGTCCTCCGGCAGGGTGGCACTGCTGGACCGGGCCCGTGACTGGCCCGAACAGGGCGGTCCGCGGCGGGCGGGCGTGTCCGCGTTCAGCCTCAGCGGAACCAACGCACACATCATCCTGGAACAACCGCCCGAGGAATTCCGCACCCCGCCGACGCCGCCGGCCCCGCACGAGGGCTCCGCGATCAGGCGGCCGCAGCCGGTGGTGCTGTCGGCCCGGGGGCCGGCCGCCCTGCACGCCCAGGCGGCGCGCCTCCACACCCACCTGACCGACCGGCCCGAACTGACGCTGGCCGACGTCGCGCGGTCGCTGGTGACCGACCGCGCGACGCACGATCACAGGGCGGTGGTGCTCGCTGCCGACCGTGACCAACTACGCGAGCGACTCGCGGCGTTCGCCGGCGACACCACCGCACCTGGCGCGGAGGCCACCGGTGTGGCCGGCAGTGGCGGTCTGGCCGTCGTCTTCACCGGCCAAGGGTCACAACGAGGTGGGATGGGCCGGGAGCTCCACCGCGACTTCCCGGTTTTCGCCGCGGCGTTCGACGAGGTGTGCGCGGCTTCGGACCCGTCACTGCGGGACATGATCTTCGATGAGGACGAGACCCGGCTGAACACCACCGAGTTCGCCCAGCCCGCGCTGTTCGCGATCGAAGTGGCCCTCTTCAGGCTGTTCGAGTCCTGGGGCATCCGGCCCGACTTCGTCACCGGCCATTCCGTCGGCGAGATCGCCGCCGCCCACGTGTCGGGCGTGCTGTCGCTGACCGATGCCTGCGCGTTGGTCACCGCGCGGGCCCGGCTCATGCAGGGGCTCGCACCGGGCGGGATCATGATGTCCGTCGACGCCGGTGAGGACGTGGTGGCCCCGTTGGTGACCGAGCAGGGCGCCGGGGTGTCGATCGCCGCGGTCAACACCCCGGAATCGGTGGTCGTCTCCGGCACCGAACCCGCCGTCAGCGAGATAGGACAACGCCTCCGCGACGCCGGACACCGCACGAAGCAGCTGGCTGTCAGCCACGCGTTCCACTCCCCGCTCATGGACCCCATGCTCGCGGAATTCCGGGCCGCGCTCGACGGCCTGGAGTTCCGGGCACCGCGGATACCGATGACCAGCAGCGAAGTGGCCACCCCCGAGTACTGGGTCCAGCACGTCCGGAACACGGTGCGGTTCGCCGACACGGTCTCCGAACTCCGGGCCTGCGGGGCGACCCGCTTCCTGGAACTGGGGCCGGACGCGACCCTGACCGGTCTGGTCCGCGAATGCGTGACCGGCGAGGATATCGTCGCCGTGCCGAGCCTCCGGCGAGGCCGTCCCGAGACCGAATCCGTGCTCGCCGGACTGGGCACCCTGTTCGCCACCGGGACCGAGGTCGACTGGCCGGCCCTGTTCCCCGCGGCAGGCGCGGACCGGACCCCGCTGCCGACGTACGCGTTCCAACACACGCACTACTGGCCGGACACGCCGCAGACACCGGCCACGGCACCGGCTGCCCCGGACGCCGTGGACAGCCGGTTCTGGGGACTGGTGGAACAGGGCGACCTCGACGCGCTGAGCGCCGAGCTGGACACCGAGGAACGGGACGGCCTCGGCGCCGTGCTGCCGGCACTGACCCGGTGGCGCCTCGGCCGGCGTGAGAAGACGGTGGTGGACGGCTGGCGGTACCGGTTGAGCTGGCGACCGGTGCCGACCCGGCCCGACGGCACGCTCACCGGCACCTGGTTGCTGGTGGTGCCCGCCGGCCACCGCGACGATGCCTGGGTCGCGGCGATCGAAGCGGCGATGGCCGCCGCCGGGGCCGAGATCCGCGGCCTGGAGGTCGGCGAGCACCAGGTGGACCGGGCCGCGCTGGCGACCCGGCTCGGCGAGCCCCCGCTCGCAGGGGTGGTCTCGCTGCTGGCGGTGGAGCAGTCCCGCGTCCCCGGACACCCCGGGGTGCCAATCGGTCTGGCCGCCACGGTGAGCCTGGTCCAGGCGCTGGAGGACCGCGAGATCGACGCGCCCCTGTGGTGCCTCACCCAGGGCGCGGTGAACGTCGTCCCCGGCGACGGACTCGATCATCCTGACCAAGCCCTGCTGTGGGGCTTCGGACGGACCCTCGCACTGGAGCACCCCGACCGCTGGGGCGGTCTGGTCGACCTGCCGGCCACCCCCGACGACGCCTGCGTGGCCGGGCTGATCCGCCTGCTGGGCGACGGCGGCACCGGGGAGCAGGCAGCGCTGCGGGACGGCGCCGTTCTGGGCGGCCGGCTGGTCCGCGCCGACCCGGATGAGCCGCCGCGCCGGAAATGGCGGCCGTCGGGCAGCGTGCTGGTCACCGGAGGCCTCACCGGCCTGGGCGCCCGCACCGCGCGCTGGCTGGCCGAGCAGGGGGCGCCTCACCTCGTGCTCACCTCCCGCCGGGGCCGGGAAGCGCCGGGCGCCGTCGAACTCGAAGCCGACCTCACCGCCCTGGGGTCCTCGGTGACCATCGCCGCCTGCGACGTCGCCGACCGGGGCGAGGTGGAGGCCCTGCTTGCGGACCTTCCCCACGACCTGCCGTTGACCGCCGTGTTCCACAGCGCGGGGGTGGCCAACGACGGCGTCATCACCGAGTTGACTCTCGACAGGCTGGACAACGTGCTACGGCCCAAGGTGGAGGGAGCGTGGAACCTCCACGAGCTGACCCAGGACCTGGACCTCTCGGCCTTCGTACTGTTCTCCTCGGCCGCCGGCCTCATCGGCTCACCCGGCCAGTCGCACTACGCGGCAGGGAACGCCTTCCTCAACGCCCTGGCCCACCACCGGCGGGCGCGCGGTCTGCCGGCCACGACGATCGGCTGGGGCCTGCTGGCCGGCGGAGGCATGGCCGACGACACCGGCGCGACCGACCGGGCGAGCCGGCGAGGTCTGCACCCGATGGACCCCGTCCAGTCACTGGCCGGACTGCGGCGAGCACTGGACCACGACGAGACCTACATCGCCATGACACACGTGGACTGGACCCGGTTCATCAAGGCGACCGCAGGCACCGTCAAGTGCACGGTCATCAGTGACCTGCCCGAATACCGGGCGGCCTTCCCGGTGGCCGCCACGGGGGATCGGCTCGCCGAGCCGGACGGCGGGTCCCGTTCCTGGGCGCGGCTGAACGCTCTGGGCGGCCCCGAACGTGACGCCGGGCTACTGGAGTTGGTGCAGGCGCAGGTGGCGGAGGTGCTCGGCCACGGCTCGGCCGAGGCCCTGTCGCCGGCCAAGGCGTTCGTCGAGATGGGCTTCGACTCCCTCGCCGCGGTCGAACTGCGCAACCGGCTCAACACGGCCACCGGGCTGCGGCTGCCGGCGACCCTCACCTACGACCACCCGACCCTGCTGGCGCTCCGCGACCACCTGCGGACGGCGATGTTCGGCGCGGACGCCGACCAGGCCGAGTCCGCGCTGGCCGAGCTCGACCGGCTGGAGGAGATGCTCTCGGCCGTGACGGCGGACGACGGCATCGACGAGGCGGCCAGGAACCAGGTGCTGCGGCGAGTCCAGAAGATGGCCGCCGCGCTCGCCGGTCAAGGCGGCCGGTCCGAACAGAGCCGGCTCATCGAGAGCGCCGACGACAACGAACTCTTCGACTTCATCAATCGAGAACTGGGCGGTCCCAGCCAGTGAACCGAGACCGGTCCGGACCAGTTGATGTCCTCATTCCGCCACCTGAGCACAAGGGACGTCCCTCATGACCGACTCCACCAAGCCCCACATCTCCGGCACCGAGACAGCCGAGGCCGACCTGTTGAACTGGGGCTTCATCCAGGACCCGTACCTGACCTACCGGGAGATGCGCGCCGGGACGGGCCCTCGGCGGCTCGTCATCAAGACATTGAGCACAGGTCTGCGGTCGTGGCTGGTCACCGAATACGGCGATGTGCGCCGACTGCTCGCCGATCCCCGACTCTCGAAGGCGGCCGGGGGTGCGGCACCGATCATCGCCAAGCACAGCACGGAGGACGTCTCGGGCGCGGCGATCACCTCGGACAGCATGCTGTTCAGCGATCCGCCGCAGCACTCGCGACTGCGGCGGATGTTCAGCAGGGCGTTCACGATGCGCCGGACACTGAACCTGCGCCCGCGCATCGAGGAACTCACCGACGAGCTGCTTGATTCGATCCCGACGGGAGCCGAGATCGACCTGGTGGAGTCGGTGGCGATGGCCATCCCCATCGCGGTGATCGGCGAGTTGCTCGGCGTACCGCGCGCCGCCCACCACGATCTACGCCGGTGGAACCGCGCGCTGACCAGCGTCGACTCGGAGCCGGCGGAGAAGTACCAGGCCTACATGGCGTCGCTCGACTACTTCCGGACCCTGGTCGCCCAGAAGGCGAGCAGTCATGACGGCGCGGACGACCTGATCAACGCGATGATCGACCCGGACAACGAGGAGCGGTTCGAGGAGTCCGAGCTGCTCTCCACCATCTTCCTGATGATGAACGCAGGGTACGAGACCACCGCGAACTTGATCAGCAGCTCGGTGTACGCACTGCTGAAGCACCCCGAACAGTTGGAGCTGTTGCGCGGCGATGCCACCCTCATACCGAACGCAGTGGAGGAATTCCTGCGTTATGAAAGCCCGTTGAACCTTTCCACATTGCGCTACACCACCGAACCGGTGGAGGTCGGCGATACTGTCATCCCCGCCGGCGAAGTGGTGTTTCTGGCGCTGTCCTCGGCGAATCGAGACCCGGATCGGTTCGCGGATCCGGACCGGCTGGATATTCGCCGTAATGCGGCTACGCACCTGGCCTTCGGCCACGGAATCCACCATTGTGTCGGCGCACCGCTGGCACGACTGGAGGGTGAAATCGTGCTGTCCCGGCTGTTGGACAGGTTCCGGCGCTGGGAAGCGGCCGAGTCCCTGGAACGACTCACCTGGCGTTACACCTTGCAGTTCCGTGGTTTGGAGCGGCTGCCGGTCAGGCTGCACGCATGATTCATGAGAACCGTCAACGACGAGAACGGAGCGGACCCATGTCAGCAGAAGTGATTGACCGATTTTTCGAGAGCTCGGGTGCCGGCGACATCGAGACAGCCGTCGAATGTTTTGCTGATGACGGGGAGTGGATCACGCCCGACGGAGACGGACTCGGGAAGGTCCACACGAAGGACCAGATCGGCGATCTGATCACCAGTATGAACGCGATGCGCGAAAAGATGATCGCCTCCGGGGTCGACGGGAAGTTCGAATCGCCGATCATGTTTGACGAGAACATGGGGCTGGTTCGGTGGACCGTGGAAACCGATGACGGAAAGGTGGTAAATCGTGGTGTTGACCTCTTCATCCTGAGCGACGGGAAGATCGTGCTCAAAGACGTCTACCGCAAGGTCTGAAACACTCGCCCAAGAAAGGGTAGAAACTGTGAACAACAGCTATGAGGAACTGGTCGAGACAACGATCAGTGCCACCACTGACATCGAGGACTTCCAGAATATCCAGGTCGGGCAGGGTGGTAGCTACGAGCACGCCCTGTTCACGAAGTCCGGTGAAAAGGTGGCCACCACCTCAGGTGGCTACAAGATTCTCTATCAGCGAGAATCCGACAAGCAGTTCATGGCTTACCTGACCAATGAAGTCGTCTTCGAGGACGGGTCCGGAACGATCCGGGTGGCCGGCTGGATCGATCTCGGGTCACTCCTGTCAGGGGGCTGGGCTTACTATCCGAGTATGGGTACCAGTGGCCGATATCTTGGCCAAACAGGTTTCATGGCCTGGCGCCCCTACGATCTCGGTAAGGTGGAAGGAGCCGACGTGAAACTGATCATGTTTGCCTCCGCCGAGTGAACGACCCCGCGGTGCAGTGATGAGCTGAGAGCGCTCAGGTTTCAATGTTCATGGCATTCCGCCGTGAATAAAACACCCCTGTTTTCTGACGTGGAGGTTGAGTAATGGGCCGGACCGCCGGGAAAGTCGCATTGGTTACTGGCGCTGCACGTGGAATGGGGCGTTCGCATGCGGTGCGACTTGCTCAAGAAGGGGCAGACATCGTAGCTGTTGACCTGTGCGCAGATCTCGAAACCACGCCGTATCCAGGAGCGAACGGTCAAGATCTTTCCTCGACGACGAAACTGGTCGAACAGCTGGGCCGGCGGATCATTGCGCGCCGGGCGGATACGCGCAACTTCAACGAGTTGCAGGGAGTCGTCGACGAGGCGATAGCGGAGTTCGGTCATATCGACGTCGTGTGCGCAAATGCCGGAATGTCAAGCTTCGGGTTCTCATGGGAACTTACCGATGAAGCCTGGCAAGAAATCATCGACGTCAATCTGACAGGATCGTGGAAGACCGTCAAAGCGGTGATTCCCCACATGATCGAACGGAATGAAGGTGGATCACTGGTCTTCATCAGCTCGACCGCGGGGTTGATCGGTGTACCGACCATGGCGCACTACACCGCGTCCAAGCACGGTGTGGTCGGGTTGATGCGTGCCTTGGCGGCAGAACTGGCACCACACAACATTCGCGTGAACTCGGTCAATCCCGGAAATGTCGACACGCCGATGGTCAACAATGCTCCGATGCGACAGATCTACCTGCCCGAGATCGACGATCCGACACCGGAGGACGCAAACGAAGTGATGAAGGAAATGAGCGCGCTGCCCACCGGCTGGCTGGACTCGCGAGGGATCAGCGACGCCGTGGTCTATCTGGCGTCGGAAGAGGCACGTCACATCACTGGGATCACTCTTCCCGTGGATGCTGGAATGATGCTTCCCAATAAACTTCGATAGAGGTCGGGGCCGGTCCACGAACAAGACGTCGCTCATCGCTCAATCGAAGTACTGTCAGCGTCTCAGGCGCGCGAACGAGTTACCGGAGGTTTTCACATGGCGGCAGAGAACGCAGTCTCTCTCATGGTCGATCGACTCGATATCATTGAGCTGACGGCCAAATACGCTCATCGACTCGATACTCGCCAGTTCGATTCTTTGATGGAGCTGTGGAGCGACGACAGCCCGGTTTTCGACGAAGAAAGCTTCGGGCTGGGAAAGTTCACGGGGAAGGACGAGATACGGCATCACTTCGAAGCCGACATCTACGGACAGATGGAGAATCTCTGCCACATGACGGTCAACCATGTGATCGACGAGATTCTCGAATCCCGGGCGTCCGGTAACTGTCATGTGTTCGCCCAGGGTGATGTTCGAGCCGGCGGGATCTCTCGGGCTACCGCGTACTACAAGGATGAATACGTTCGCGAGAACGGGGTCTGGAAGTTCTCCAGTCGCAAAGTGATCCCGTTGACCAGGCCGGAAATCGGAACCTTCGAATTTCCGGCAGGGGAGAGCCCATTCGATCAGTAGACCGGACAGTTACGGTCCGAGGCTGCCGTCGCGTGTCCGCCCAGCAGAACTCACCGCGGCCGGTGCCGACCACGTCGTCGTGCACCGATTGCTTCAGATCCGGTTCTCGGCGGTCAGGAGTACTGCGGGTCGCGTGGCCCGAGAAAGAAGGAACGTGCACGCATCAACCACGAGTGGCGGATCATGGATCAGGCCGCTGCGAAGCTCACCTCGGCCCGGTCGAGTGCACCTCGTCTGCTTTCCGTTCGCGGGCGGTTCCGCGGGATATTTCCGCCCGCTGGCAAACTCGCTCGAACCAGATATATCGGCGCTCGGAGTCCAGTATCCAGGGCGACAGGACCGCCGGCACGAGCCGTTGATCGAGGACATCGGCCAACTCGCCGATGAGATCTGTGAGGCGTTGATCCCGTGGGAGACGCAGCCACTCGCGTTCTTCGGTCACAGCATGGGTTCGTTGGTGGCGTTCGAGGTGGCGCGCCGCTTCCAGCGAGATGACCGACGCGCGCCGCTCGCATTGTTCGCGTCCGGGCGCCGCGCCCCGTCGTGTCATCGTGACGAGGATTTTCATGCGGCCGACGACGACAGCATCATCGCCAACCTCCGATCGCTGGGCGGAACCGACCCGGCCCTTCTCGACGACGACGAGATGAGACGCGTGATCCTTCCCGCTATCCGTGGCGACTATCGGGCCGTCGAGACGTACCGTGCGCCAACGACAGGGACGACCTTGAACGCGCCGGTCATGGCCATGACCGGCGACCGTGATCCGAGCGTGTCGATCGACGAAGCGAGCGCTTGGCGAGGTCACGCAGCGGGATCCTTCGAGATGAAGGTCCTGACCGGAGGCCATTTCTTCATGCACGACCACGTCGCCGAGATAGCCGACTGCGTGAGTCGTGTGCTCTTGTCGAACCGGAAGGGGGCCCGGCCATGGCCGTCGGATTTGAAGTGAGCTGCCCGATGTGCGGAGGTCTCATCGAGGCGACTGACGAAGATGACCTCATCCGCCTGTCCCAGCTACACACGATCGATGCGCATCGCTACAGCGTTCCCGCTGAACACGTGTTGGCCGCGATGACGCCCGGTGATATCGATCCCGATCAGAGGGAAGACGTGCAATGAACTCTGCAGCGACGGAATGTCCCACCGTGGACCTGAACATGCTCGATCCTGACTTCGTGCAGGACCCCTATGAGACCATGGCCGCATGGCGAGCCCTGGGGCCGGTCGTCTACAACTCTCACCACGATCAGTACATGATCACCTCGCATCACAACTGTGCGCGAGTGCTCGGTGACATCAGCCATTTCAACTCTGCGAACGTGCTCCCGGAGATGGAGAAAGCGTTCGGCGGACCGACCTTTCTCGGAACCGATGGTGCACGACATCAGACGGTCCGCCGGATCTGGGAGCCAGGATTCGAGCGCAGGGCTGTCGAAGCCGACTGGGCGGAGCGAATACAGCGAGTTGTGGACGTATACGTGGATCAATTCGTTGAACGCCTCCGCTCCGGTGAATCTCTCGACGCTCTCGCGGGGATGACACGGATCATCCCCACTGTTGTCACCGCCCAATTGATGGGCGCCGAAGAGGACGTGTACGAAGACTTCATCAAATGGAGTGACGCCACGGCGGCGGTTCTCGGCGCACGGCTGGACCCGACTCCGAAGGGTCAGGAGGTTGTCGCCGACGGCGCTGCGGCAGCAGTCGCCCTGAACTCGTACATCGCCGGCCTCATCGAAAAACACCGTGCGCGGGGGGTGAGTGATGGATCGCTTATGGCCCAGATGGTGTTCGACGATTTCGCGCCGTCCATGCCTGATCGGGAAATATTGGCGAACGGGACGATGCTGACGGTTGCGGCGAATGAGAGTACGGCGCAGGTGATGGCGATGATGCTGTATGCGCTGGGACGCCATCCCGACCAGCGTCGCGCACTGGTCGCCGACAGGTCACTCGTTCCGGCCGCACTCGAGGAGGTCCACCGCTGGTCGACTCTCACACAGTCGGTTCTGCGCTTTGCCTGCAGCGACGAGTCGCAGGTCGAGGGTTTCACGATCCCCGAGGGCTCCGCGGTCGTGTCTCTCCTGGGTTGCGCGAATCGCGATCCCGCTCGCTGGGACAACCCGAACTCCTTCGACATCTTCCGCCTCCGAAAAGCACACATGGGCTTCGGTTTCGGGCCTCACATTTGCCTCGGAATTCATATGGCTCGGATGGAGATGCGCATCTGGTTGAATCGGCTGCTGGACAAGTTGCCAGATTTCGAGGTCGCGGGCGAAATAAAATTCGGCCCCGACTTCACACTGCGAGGTATTCAGGGGATCCCGATCAGAGCCGCATGATTGATCTTCAGAGAGCGGCAATGTGTCTCATGGGACTGGCGAGGTGCCCCTGCTTCCAGTACTCCAGCCGTAGATCGTCAGGTGTCTGCGAGCGTGGCCACCTCGCATTGATAGCGGCTGGTCCCGCGATGCTGGCGTCGTCGTCGGCATGACCGGGCCTGGGGGCAGGAAGAAGACGTTCGGCCACCACCCCCTGATGGGCTTCGTCGACCACGCCCGGGGCGGGACCGGCGAACCGGTCGCGGGCCTGCTGTGGCACGGCAACGCAGGCAGCAACGCCGCCGCCGACCACATCACCGCCGCCCAACTCGCCCCGGCACAGTTGCTGAGGACTTACCGGTGCGGACGGCAGCCCTGGTCCGCACCGACTCCGGAGACGGCGCCCCCGCCTTCGTGCCCTGGCTCGCCGAACGCGGCAGACGGCTGTCGTACCCGTTCGGCATGACGATCGCCGACGCCGTCCGCCAGGCCGTACTCACGGTCCCGGCATCGGCCTGGGCGCCGGCCGGGTCGTCGAACCCGGCGGCGACATCCGTGACGGCGCCTGGGTCACCGAACTCGCGGGCGACGCGCTGGACGGCCGGCCCGGCCACCGGGCTTGACCTCCGGAACCGGCGGACAGAAGATCTCCCACTCCGCATCGGACAGATCAGCCGGGCAACAGGTACGCAGCCCGCACACCCGGACCCCCGAGAATGCGTTGCCACCTCGCTGCCAGGGAACTTGCCCGCCGGAGGGGTCCAGAAGACCCCAGAGACCCCAGAGATGCCTCGTGACAACTAGGGGATGGCTCACCGGAAAGCTAGGGGATGGCTCGCCGAGTCGCAGAGCCTACCGTTGGGCGCACGCAGCTCTCCGGAGGCTCATTCTCATGGTTCATGCCGACCAAGCCCCAGCCGTGACCCCCTTCCCGCCCACGCCGTCACTCTCCCATCCCCCGCCGGAGCTGAACGAGCTGCAACGGGACCGGCCGGTCACCCGGTTCCGGCTCGCTGGCGGCAAGACCGGCCGGCTGGTCACACGCTACGAGGACGTGCGCCAGGTGCCGACCGACCAGCCCGAGCACACCCGTCCGCGTCCGCTCGTCGCCTGCGCGATCACCGCCCGCCGGGTGGAGGCGCCGCGGCCGCGAGCGACTGATGTGGACGCCGACCCGGTGGAGAACCTGTGACCAGTCTGCGCTTCGGTGCGTTCCTGCCCCCGATCCACCCGCTCGGGGAGAGCCCGACCTGGTGGCTGCGTCACGACCTGGACTTCATGGCCCACCTCGACCGGCTGGGCTTTGACGAGGCGTGGATCGGGGAGCACCACTCGACCGGCCGGGACCTCATCGCCTCGCCCGAGATCTTCATCGCGGCGGCAGCGGAGCGCACCACCCGGATCCGCCTCGGGACCGGTATGGCCTCGATCCCATACCACCATCCGCTGTGGGTGGCCGACCGCATGGTGATGCTCGACCACCTCACGCAGGGCCGGGTGATGCTCGGGGTCGGTCCTGGCTCCCTGCCCTCCGACGTCGCCATGATCGGCATGACCCCCACCGAGAGCCGCGAGCTCCTTGAGACCCATCTCGACATCATCCAGCGGCTGTTGGCCGGTGAATCGGTCACCACGACGGTCGGAAGCCACACACTGGTCGACGCGACGCTGCAGCTGCGCCCGTACACCGAGCCGTGCTTCGAGATCGCGGTGGCCGCGACGGCGTCGCCGACCGGAGCGCGCCTGGCCGGCAGCCGCGGTGCGAGCCTGATCTCGCTCGGGGCGACCATGAGCCAGGGCGGATTCGACGCGTTGGCGTACCACTGGGGGATCGCCACCGAGCGCGCCGCCCATGCGGGACGGCCGGCGCCCGACCGTGCGACCTGGCGGCTGGTGACCAACGTGCATGTCGCCGAGACCCGGGAGCAGGCATACCGCGACGTCGAGTTCGGGCTGCAGGACTGGTTGAGACACCTGAACGACAACGCGGCCACGCCTGGGATCGCGCTGCCCGACGGCAGCACGCGGGAACTGATCGAGTTCGTCAACGAATCGGGCCTGGGCGCGATCGGCACGGCCGACGACGTCCGCCGCCAGATCCAGCGCATGGTCGACCAGTCCGGCGGGTTCGGCACCGTGCTGCTGCTGGCACACGACTGGGCCGGCCCGACGGCGAAGTGGCACTCGTGGGAACTCATCGCCCGTCAGGTCGCCCCGCACTTCCAGGGATCAGGGAAGACCCACGCCCAGGCGTCCCACGACGCCCGGGCCCGGATTCTCGCGCGGCGCGAGGAGGCGAGCATCGCAGCCGGCGCGGCGCTCGAGCACATGAACCGCAAGTACGCGGACGAGGTGGCCGGAGAGGCCTGACCGTGCCGTCGTGACATGCCCGTCCGTGGTCGCCGTACGTGGCCAGGGGATCTCGTGTCCGGGGCTGTGGCACCGGCGCTCCGCTGGACGGTCGTGCGGGTCGCGGCCCCGGCGGTGGCCCGTAGCGATGACCCGGCACCGGGTCGCCCACCGGCGCAGTGAGCGGCCGGGACACCCGGATCGGACGCGGCCGGGCCGAACACTTTGCGGGTCCCACGCAGAACGGCGACCTCGGCCGAACAGCCGTCGCACACCGCGAGCGACACCGCCAGATCAAGAAGGAACCCCGCCGGGCCGTGGACCCGGTCCGGCAGCGAGCACCGATACCTGCAGAAGGAGACGTTTCCGTCATGGCGACATGGTTCATCACCGGAGCCGGCCGAGGCCTGGGCGCCGAGATAGGGCGGCAGGCCCTGAAGGCGGGTCACGACGTCGTCGTCGGCGTCCGGCATGTCGACGCGTTGCCCGACGACCTGCGCCGCGCCGAGCGATGCCATCCCTGCACCCTCGATGTCACCGACCAGGCCCAGATCGACCGTGCCGTCGCGCAGGTGGTCGACCGGTTCGCCACGATCGACGTGCTGGTCAACAACGCGGGTCGCGTGCTGGTGGGCGCACTGGAGGAGGTCACCGACGCCGAGGCCAGGTCGCTGTTCGACGTCAACGTCTTCGGCCTGATCAACGTGACGCGAGCGGTCCTGCCGACGATGCGTGCCGCCGGGAAAGGCAAGATCGTGCACATCGGCTCCCGGGCGGGATTCGAGGGCGAGCCCGGGGTGAGCCTGTACAGCGCCACGAAGTTCGCGGTCGCCGGCATCAGCGAAGCCCTCACCGCCGAGCTGGGTCCCCTGGGGATCCAGAGCATGGTCGTCGAGCCCGGGGCGTTGCGCACCGACCTCTTCGACGCCAGCTCCATGTCGGTCTCCGGAGCGCGGCTGGCGGCTTACGACGGCACCCCCGCCCACCTCGTGCGCGACGGGGTCGCCGCGGCCAACCACGCCCAGCCCGGGGACCCGGCCAAGGGCGCGGCGCTGATCGTCGAGGTGATCGACGGCGGGACGCTGCCCTCGCACCTGCTGGTGGGCAGCGACGCCTACGAGCGCCTCGAGGTCAAGAACGCGATGGTCGCGGACCACATCGCCCCGTGGCGCAGCAAGGCGCTGGCCACCGCGCACCACGACTGAGTCCGACCGTTTCGCATCGCGCCGCAGGGCCGGGCTCCGCTCGGCCCCACGGCACGAACGCCCCCCGGCCGTGCCGCACGGGCAGAGGGGAACGGCCGGCCGAGGGACGACGAGGCCCATGCGGGCCTCCTGTCGTGAACCGGATCAGCGAAGGAAGGGAATCCGTGCCGAACGCAGAGCTCAAGGAGATCCAGCAGGCCGTCGTGACCGGGGACCCGGGCGCGCTGGCCGGGCTGCGGGTGCCGGAGAGCTACCGCGGCGTGACCGTGCACGCCGAGGAGACCGAGATGTTCGAGGGCATCGCCGGCGCGGACAGGGACCCGCGCAGATCGCTGCATGTGGAGGAGGTCCCGACACCGGAGCTCGGGCCCGGTGAGGCGCTGATCGCGGTAATGGCGAGCGCGATCAACTACAACACGGTCTGGACCTCGATCTTCGAACCCTTGCCGACCTTCAAGTTCCTCCGGCGCTACGGGAAGCTGTCCCCGCTGTCGAAGCGGCACGACCTGCCCCACCACGTGGTCGGCTCGGACGCCTCGGGTGTCGTGCTGCGGACCGGGCCCGGGGTACACCGCTGGAAGCCCGGCGACGAGGTCGTGGCCCACTGCCTCAGCGTTGAGCTGGAAGGCCCCGAGGGCCACGACGACACGATGCTCGATCCCGAGCAGCGGATCTGGGGCTTCGAGACCAACTTCGGTGGCCTCGCCGAGATCTCCCTGGTGAAGGCGAACCAGCTGATGCCCAAACCCGCGCACCTGACGTGGGAGGAGGCGGCAAGCCCCGGGCTGGTCAACTCGACCGCGTACCGGCAGCTGGTGTCGCGCAACGGTGCGAACATGAAGCAGGGCGACGTGGTCCTGATCTGGGGTGCCTCCGGCGGGCTCGGCTCCTATGCCACGCAGTACGTGCTCAACGGCGGCGGCATCCCGGTGTGCGTCGTGTCCAGTCCGGAGAAGGTGGAGATCTGCCACCGCCTCGGTGCGGAGCTGGTCATCGACCGCAGCGCCGAGGGGTACCGGTTCTGGCGGGACGAACACACCCAGGACCCGAAGGAGTGGCAGCGGTTCGGTTCCCGAATCAGGGAGCTGACCGGCGGCGACGACGCGGACATCGTGTTCGAGCACCCGGGCCGGGAGACGTTCGGCGCTTCGGTCTACGCGGCCCGCAAGGGCGGCACGATCGTGACCTGCGCGTCCACCTCGGGGTACACGCACCAGTTCGACAACCGGTACCTGTGGATGAACCTCAAGCGGATCGTAGGATCGCACTTCGCGAACTACCGGGAGTCGTGGGAGGCAAACCGGCTGATCGACAAGGGGTTCATCCACCCGACGCTGTCGAAGTCCTACGCGCTGGAGGACACCGGCCAGGCCGCGCTCGACGTGCACCGCAACGCGCACCACGGCAAGGTCGGCGTGCTGTGCCTTGCGCCGGAAGAGGGTCTCGGCGTGCGGGACGAGGACAAGCGTGCCCGGCACCTCGGCAGCATCAACGTATTCCGCCCGGTGCCCCGAGATTCCGGCCGGTGATGCGCGGCACTGTGGCGCGTCTCCTGATCGACGTGCCGGCCGAGCAGGGAGCCCCGCTCGAACACTTGGATCCCGCCGAGCCCTTGAACCGGGGCGGGTGGGGACTCGCCGGGCATCGCGGAGGCAGGCGTGGCCGTGAGCGACGAGTTGGGGGCCGAGGTCGGTGAACCGTCCCGGGCAGGATGAGGACTCGGTTTCGTCTAAAGGATCTCGAGCCATGGAACGACCCTCGATATACCCGCTTCCGCCGCGCCGAAGACCTCGACGTGGCCGGCGTCACGGCCTCGATAGGCTCGGTCGGCGACGCGTACGACAACGCGCTGACGGAGCCCACGATAGGCCTGTTCAATTCCGGGGTCATTCAAACCACGGGGGCCACGGGAGATACTTTTCTCGGCCATTGATTGTCCACGATCGCCGTGCGGGTGCGCGCGCGTACCCGCCTCTCGCGGTCCTCATCCCTCTCGCGGTCCTCATGATGCCGCCCGAACGTGAGGTAGGACGTCCGTTGTTGACGTTGTGATCTTCCGTGTGCACACTATCTGGGGAATAAATGTTCTGCACTGTCAACCTCGGTGGCCCGGCCAGAGTCTTGAAAGGTGTGACCACATTGCGCAAGAACCTGCTGCGACTCGGAGTGACGGCTACTGCCGCCCTCGGTCTGTCCCTCGACGCCGACGCCGCGTTCTCACGGCGAGTCCAGCACCGCAGGGTGGGACCGGTACTACTACCGTCGGCGCCACGGTGAGATACGGAACATACTGCCGGTGGCATACGAAGCCAACTACTACCGGGCAACCACGCTCCCCCAACTGAAGTCGAGCCACAGGCAGTTCACCATTCTGCCCCGGTCGCATTCCATACATGCAGCGTCTCGACCGGACACAACGCAAGGTGCATTCCGCCCGTCTCTCCCCACACCTCCGGTATTCGTCCGAGACCACTGATGGCCTCGCCTCCCGGAGATGTCTCCTCAACGCCGTGTCCGTACACCGGGGATCCACCTTTGAGGATCCGCCGATCGGAACCCGAACATCTACCTGCAGCCGGGCGACGGAGCTAGGCTGTCGGAATTCCCCCGAGGTTATACGCAGGTACTGATCCGACTCCCTGCCACTTTTCATGATGTCACGCGGATATAAGGCGCGGGCCCGGTCCGCACCTGGGCGTTCTCGCCATCGCGTCGCCCGCCTGGGGCAAGCACAGGGCTGTGCGCGACCGGACCGCCCCCGGGACCCGTCAACGACTACGCCCTATTCGCTCGAGACATCACGGGTGCTGTTCTCAGCAGCGGCGGGCCGCCCCTCGACGCAGGGTCAGGTGGGCTGCCTCCGCGTGCCACGACCACACGGTCCAGGCCAATGTCGCCCTACGGATGGTCATCTGTCTTGTGGCACTGATGTCTTGTCTCAATCGGGGGATTTCTGTATTTCCGATCCTTCTTCCGCGCGGTCTGTCGGTGCGCGCGACGTAGGAACCGCTGCTGAATGACAGGGGATCGTGCATGTTCGAGCGACAGTCTGAGCTCGCTGAGCTTGCTGCAGCTTTTGCCGAGTCCGAGGCTGGGGGAGTGCGGGTTGTCGTGCTTCAGGGGGTTGTCGGGACCGGAAAGACAGCGCTGCTCGAGGAGTTCGACGACCGGGCCCGTGGGGCGGGGGCGCGTCTACTCCGGGCTAGTGGGGCGCCGACCGAGTGCTCGCTTTCCTTGGGCATCGTGCGTCAGCTGCTTGCTGGTGAGGTCTTCGACCGCGACAGAGCGGAGATCGTGAGTGGTTTGCTCGACCACCAGCTGCTCGCCGATGCCGCGAGCGACGGGGTGAGTCGCTCTCGAGTGCTGGACGGGTTGGCGACGGTGGTTCTGGAGTTGGCCGAGCAGAACCCGGTGGTGATCGCCATCGACGACACACAGTATCTCGATGCGTTCTCCCAGGATTGGCTGATCTATCTGATCCGCCGTGCCCGGCTCGCCCGCATCCTGATCGTCCTTGGCTGGCGCGACGACGACATCGAGGCGTCTCCGAGTAACTCCCAGCTATTGTGTGCCGAGCTCTACCAGCAGGCCTACTTGCGGCGGCTGTTGCTGGCTCCACTTTCGTCGAGCGGAGTCGCGGAGCTCATGACCGAGCGACTCCACGAGTCCGTTTCGACAGAACTGGCCGCGAAGGCATACCAGTTCACCGGCGGCAATCTGCTGCTGCTGCATGCGTTACTGGAGGACAACCGGGCTGCCACCCGCGCCGACGACCCGCCGGCCGAGCTGAACACCGGGCCCGAGTTCGAGCGGGCGGTCCAGCTCATCCTGCGCCGGTGCGATCCGGTGACGCTACGGGTCGCGGGTGCGATCTCGGTGATCGGCGAGCCGTCGCAGTTCGCGTACCTGGACCGGCTGGTCGGCTTCGCGTCGGACCAGGTCGCTGCCGCCATGCAGGTACTGACCCGGATCGGTTTGGTGGAGGCCGGACGGATGCGGCACCCGATCATGGCCGGCGCCGTACTGGACGCCTTCTCGGCCGCAGATCGATCCGAACTGAGCCGGCGCGCTGTGGATCTGCTCAAGGCGTGCGGCGCGGACTCCTTGACGCTCGCGGAGCACTTCGTCGCCTGCGGCCGCCTCGACGACCCCTCGGCCGCGCTGAACCTGGTGGAGGGGGCACGGCAGGTGCTGAAGGAGGGCAACTCACGGCGGGCCACAGAGCTGCTGCGGCTGGCCTACCAGGTCGAAACCGACGACCGGCGCCGGGTGGAGATTCTGGCCCTGCTGCTGCGGGCGGAGTGGCGGGACGATCTGCGAGCCTCGGCCGGACATCTGCCCGAGCTGACCGAGGCGATGCTGAGCGGCCGACTTCGGGGCCGGCACACGACGATGCCCATCATCATGCTGTTGCTCCAGGGGCGGGTGGAGGATGCTTGCTCCGTGCTCTCCCGGCTGGTGGCCGACGTGTCGCCGGGCTCCCGGCCCTCATGGGAGTTCGAGATGGTACGGATGTGGCTGGCTGACATGTATCCGGGCATCTTCCGGCGCGTGGCCGGTGAGACCAGGGCGAGCGGCATGCCGATCATGCCTCCGGGCGCTATCGGTTACCGATTACTCGAACACTTCCAGAGCTCCCACCACCAGGGGGCAACCGCGGAACGCCTGGTCCAGGCCGACGAGGCGTTTTGGCAACAGCCGCTGACCGAGATCAATCTGTTGCCGCTGATTCTCGCGTTGAACACGATGGTGCATGCCGAGCGACTGGAGGAAGCCGAGCAGCGGTGCCGCGAACTGACGCAGACCTGTCTCGACCTCCAGGCACCCACCTGGCGTGCGCTGTTTTGCTCGATCGCAGCGGACATCGCCTTGCGCCGGGGGTCGCTCGGCGTCGCGGTCTCCAGGGCGACCGCCGCGCTCGAAATCATCCCGGTCGCCGAATGGGGCGTGCTGGCCGCTGAACCGTTGAGTACCCTGCTGACGGCGCAAACACTGCAGGGCAAACACGACGAAGCGGCACGTACGCTCGCCCTGCGGGTGCCGGACGTGATGTTCGAGACGCCGTTCGGTCTGTCCTACCTGCTGGCGCGCGGTCGCTACTACGTCGAGCGCGGTCTCGCCCAGATCGCCCTCGACGATTTCCAGAACGTCGCTGACCTGCTCGACCAGTGGGGGATGGCCCAAACCGAGAGACTGCCGTGGCGCACGGAGATGGCCGCCGCTCACCTGCAACTCGGGAACCACGAAACAGCCGCGCGCTACGCTCGCGAGCAACTGCGCCGGATCGGTACGGACGGCCACCTGCGGGTGCGCGGACGAACCATGCGACTGCTGGCAGCGACCCGCGAACTGCACCTTCGACCACCTATGCTGCGCGAGGCCGTGGATGTGCTGCACCGAAGCGGGGACAAGTGCGAGTTGGCGAGTGCGCTCGCCGCCCTGCACGATGCGTACACCCAACTGGGCGATGCCGGCCGGGCGCGGTCAGTGGCACGCAAGACCAACAGCATCAAGCAGGCGTGCTTCGTGGAACTACCCGCTCGTCGGGTCGGCGCGCCGGACGTGCTGGAGGGGGCGGATGTCGACATGCTTGCGCTCACCGATGCGGAGCGGAGGGTCGCCAAGGCCGCGGCAAAGGGCCTGACCAACCGGGAGATCGCCGGCAAGCTCTACCTCACGACCAGCACGGTGGAGCAGCACCTGACCCGGACCTACCGCAAACTGGGGGTCAGCTCACGAGTACAGCTGCAGTCCCGCCTCTGACTCCAACCGCCCCCGGACACCCGCTCGGCAGGACGCCTCCCAGGGCTTGTAGTCGGTGGTTTCGCCGTTGGGGTTTTGGGCTTTGGGGGCGCTGTTGGTCAGCGGGTTCGTTCCGTGTTCGCGCGGGCCGGGCCGGTCGCAGGCCGGCGCTGTTGTATCGCGTCCGTCGTTCCGGGGCTGGTGAGTGCGGCTGCGCATGGTCGGAGGAGGCTTCGAGGGCTTTGAAGGTTTCGAGGGTTCGAGGGTGTCTGTGCGGTTGGATTCGGTGGCGGGCTTGTCTCGTGCATGGTCCAGCAGCCGTTCTTCTCGCCGGTATTTGAGGTCCTCGGTGTCTGCGGTCTGTGGATAGGGGGCGTTCTTGACCCGGTCGTGGGACAGGGGAGGACCGACGTTGATGCCTGGGTTGAGGCGTCTGGCTGGACAGGACTTCGGCCGTGGCCAGGTCCTTGGCGAGCCGCACGGGGTTTTCCCAGCCCAGCGGTGTCACCGTGGTGCCCGGTTCGATGCGCCGGGTGCGCTGCGTGGGAGCCGCCAGCGCGGCGATGGGGGAGGAGTTGCCGTTCTGCAGATGGCGGTGGTGTACCCAGGCGCTGTCAAGCCCAACTGCTCGCCCGGCTCGATGGGCTGGAGGGTGGACTTATGCCCTCGGCCTGGGGCGGTCTTGTCGGACGGGGTGCGCGGAGTCGTGGGTGTCGTGGAATTGCCGCATGATCTGCTCATGCCTACGCTGCCCGCGCCTGGGTACTGCGTTGCGCCTGGTTCTGTTGTTTGTGTAGGTATTCGTGGTGGGGGCGCCTTCGTTTCTGTCGGGTTTCTGGTCGGGCATTTTCGGTCTCGGTGGGTGGGCAGGGAGTGGGGTACGGGGGTGGCGCCGCCCCCGGTCACTCAGCCAGGGTGGCCGCGGGTGGCGCTGCCCGTGGTCATTCGGCCAGGGTGGCCGCCCACTGGGTGAAGATCTTGACGTACCGTCCCGGGTCGAGCTGGTGCATCACGTGCGGCGCGTCCGGCAGTGACTCGTAGTCGACCTTCGCTTTCGCCGACTCCATCAACCGCCTGGCCTGTGCGGCCTGCTCGTCGGAGAGTGCCCCGAGCCGGCCGCCGGTCTCCGGGTCGGTGCCGCGTGTGTGGTGCGTGAGGAGCACCGGCGTCTTGACCTGGCTCAGCATGTGTTCGTGCGGGCAGTTCAGTCCGACGGTCCCCTCCCAGAAGGCCCGTCCCCACTCCGGGTCGTACTCTTTCATGTGCTGGGGGATCTCGTCTGCCACGAAGTGCCGTGCCATCGGCGACGACGCGGCGCCGGCCGCGCGACGGTAGCCTTCCCAGTCGCCCACGCTCCACTGGTCGCCGAGGTACGTGCGGAAGAGCTCGAACAGCGGGCCCGCCCCCTGGCGGACCGAGTGGCCGCACGTGGGGAGGAGCTCGGACGCGAAGAACGGGGCGTCCTCGCACAGCACACCCCGGATCTGTCCGGGCATGGCGTATGCCGACAGCCAGGCCGCCAGGACGCCGCCGGAGGAGTTGCCCGCGACGACGACGGGTCGCTGCACCACCAGGGCGATGAACCGGACCAGGTCGTTGCCGATGTTGTCGAGGCTGTACCGCTTCGGCGTCCAGCTGCTGCGCCCCTGGCCCCGCAGGTCGACGGCGTAGACGTGGAAGTCCTCGGCGAGGAGGCCCATCGTTTCCTCGTACCCCCACCAGGAGCCTGTCTGCTCGGGGAGCAGCAGCACGGCGGGCTTGCCCGGATCACCGGCCTGGGCGTAGTTCATGGTGATCTCACCGAGGTCGGCCTGCTGTTCGGGGTAGGCGTGCGGGATGTAGACGTCGCGCAGCGCGGGATTGGCCGTCATTGCTGTCTCCTTGGGGTTTTGAGCCCGAGTCTGACCAGTACGGGTATCCACCGGTCGTGGGGTGGGCGGGCCACGGAGCTAGTATTCGAACTGTGGCCGCCGACGTGTACCGACGATTCCGATGAGTGGAACGCCAGTGCGGACCCCTCGCTCGGGGCGGCCGCCCCGCGGTGAACCGGTCCTGGAGCGGGCCTTCAGGGTCCTGGGGGCCTTCGCGGAGGCCGGGGAGGGCCTGCCCCTCCACAGGCTCGGGGCTCGGGCGGGACTCCCGAAGAGCACCACGTCCCGGATCGCGGCTCAGCTGACGGGTGTGGGTGCCCTCGAACGCTGCGACAACGGCGATTTCGTCGTCGGTCTGCAGCTCCTGGAGATCGCCTCGCTGGCGCCCCGCGGTCACGGACTGCGCGCCGCCGCGCTGCCGTTCATGCAGGACCTGCACCGGGTCACCGGCCAGCACATCCTTCTCGCCGTGCGCGACGGCGAGGAGGCTGTTCTCGTCGAGCGCCTGTCCGCACGGGACTCGGCAGCGGTCGAGTACAGGGTCGGCGGCCGCCTCCCTCTCACCGGGACCGGCATCGGCATCGCCCTGCTGGCGCACGCCCCCGAGCGGGTGCGGGAGGAGGCACTGGCCGACGCGAACGACGCGGCGCTCCTGCGCCGGTTCATGGCCGCCGTCCGCGCGGAGGGCGTCTGCGCCATGACGGTGCCCAACCCCTTGCGTTTTGGGCCCACGACGATGTCGACCGTCGCCGCCCCGATCCTGGACCGTCGCGGTGACGCGCTGGGCGCGCTGTCCCTGGTTGCCCCCGACGGGGGCGGAGCCCGGACCACCGCCGCTCGGACGGCGCTGCGGACGGCGGGCCTGGCGATCTCCCGGGCAGTGGGGCGGTGAACGGCGACGTGACCGGACGTCAGGCCCGCGCCCACGGCGCCGGGTCCCGGACTCACCCGCCTGACAACGGCCTGCGGAGCCGTCAGTGGCTCAGGACTCGACGAACTTGTCCGCCAGGCCCCGTTCCAGGTAGTCGTCCGGCAGGTCCTGGATGACCAGTTCGGCTTCGGTGCGTTGGGTGTGCAGCCGCCAGTAGGCGTCGGCCATCGTCTGAGGCTGGGAGTCGTGGCCGCCCTGGCCGATGAAGGCGGCGATCGCCACGTGCGCGGCGTGGACGCCGGTACCGGAAAGTGCCGCATGTAGGTTGAGGATCCAGTTGCGCATCCCGCCGGTGGCGATCTGGACGTTCGCCACGTGTGGGGCGATCACCGGGCCCGACCCCGCGCCACTGCTGACCAGGACCGTCCCTCTGCCGCGCTCCAGCATGCCGGGCAGGACGTGCTGCACCGCCGCGACACCGCCGAGCAGGTAGAGATCCAGCTGGGCCAGAACCGAGTCGACGGTGACCTTCGTGGCCTCGACGAGCGGCGCGCGGCGCAGGTCGGCCGGGGAGGGCGCGGGCGAGTACTCGAGTACGTCGATCGGCCCCAACTGCTCCTCGGCGGCCGTCAGCGCCGCGTGCAGAGCGGGACGATCGGTGACGTCGGCGGGGAACACCCCGACCCGGACGCCCGTGTCGGACAGATCGTCGGCCACGGCCCGGAGCGTCGTACGGTTGCGGGCGATCAACGCCACATCGAATCCCTCGGCGGCGAACCGCCGACCGATCGCGCGCCCCAACTGCGGACCTGCGCCGACGATCGCAATCGTGCTCAATTCGCCACCCCATCACCCTTGTTCCGGCATTCCGATGCACGCCTGAACAATAGTAGGAAGGGCGTGGTCACGGCGGCTGTGAGTGGGTGGGCGTCGGCGGGCTCGGCGTTTTGGTGTCCTGGTGGTGGGTGCAGGCGGGGTTGTGGTTGCTGTTACGGGGTGGCCGAGTGGCTGTTGTGGTGTGGCTGGCAGCGCAGTCGAAGGGGGAAGGCGCTTCCCGTGCCGGACTTGCTTGGCGTGGCCCAGTGCGACAGCGCGGTGACGAGGGCGGTCGACATGTCGTCCGAGGCCTGGCAAAGCTGTCGCCTGCGTCTGCAAGATCGGCCGAAAACGGTTGTCCCGGTCAAGGCGCGACAGTCTCCCCAGCGCCGTGCCCTCGTCACCGCCCGTGACTCGCGGGAATGCGGCTGCTGAGTTCCGTGACGACCGGGGCAAGGCCGGTCGCTGCATCTGCGGGGCTCGATTCATGTCCACGGCCGGTCCAGCTCGCCCATGGCCGTCGCGGATGCTGCTGATCGGTTGTGCGTGCTGGCGGTCTGTCTTGAGTCGGTGTCGGGTGTGTGGTGTCTGTCCTGTGGTGCGTCCTTTGGTTGTTTGGTTGGGGCGGTGTGTCTGTGTGGTTCTTCGGGGGTGTCGCTGTCGGGGGGTGTGGGCGCCGATCATGATCAATTCATTAATTAGCAATTAATCTTGACCTTGCTTGGGTGTGTCTTTCATACTCGGAGCACGCTGCGGCGCTGGTCCGCGCTGGTCCGCGCCGGTCCGCGCCGGTCCGCGCCGGTCCGCGCCGGTCCGCGCTGGTCTGCGCTGGTCTGCGCTGGTCTGTGCTGGTTGTGGTCGTACGTAGCTTTTTGTACGTGATTCGGAGTGATGTCATGAGGAACGGCAGGGAGCGGCGTCGTACCGCGGTCGTCGTGTGCCTCGGTCTTGCGCTGGCGATGGTCGCGCTGACCGGGTGTATACCGCGGGCCGGGGACGGGGGGCGGGTCGGGCTGGTCTACATGGATGCTCAGGGTTTCTACGCCGGTGTGCGTAAAGGCATGCAGGACTCGGTCAGGAGCCTCGGGGGCGAGGTGCAGCTGCTGGAGCTGAATGCTCAGGGCGATGCCTCCAGGGAGAGCACCTTCGTCGACACTGTGAGTGCCGCGGGGGTGAAGGCCCTGGTGCTCTCGCCGGTTTCCACTACGGCGTCCATTCCCGCTGTGCGCCTGGCGCACGAGAGTGGCGTCAAGGTCGTCTGCTACAACACCTGCCTGACCGAGGAGGCGACGCGGAAGTACGTGAGTGCCTGGGTGCTGGGTGATCCCTTGAAGTTCGGGGAGCTGGCCGGGGCGGAGGCCGCTAAGCATTTCAAGTCCGAAGGTATCGAGGATCCTCATGTCGCCGTGCTCAACTGCGAGACGGTCGAGGTGTGTATCCAGCGCCGGCTGGGCTTTGAGAAGGCGCTGTTGGCCGAGCTGCCCCAGGCGCGGATCGTCACTAACCAGCAGGGCACCACGATCGACCAGGCCGTCGAGGTCGCTGACCGTGTCCTGAGTGCGCAGCCTCGGGTCGACGCCTTCTACGGGGAGTCGGGCGGCAGCACGATGGGTGCTGTGCGTGCCGTGCGCCAGCGCGGCTTCGTCGGCCGGACGGTGGTCTTCGGCAGCGACATGACGGCCGACCTGGCCCGGGAGCTGGCCGACCACCGGGTGCTCAAGGCCGATGTGGACATTTCCGGGATCGAGGTCGGCGAGCTGGCCGCGCGCACCACCGCGCAGGTCATCGGTGGTGAGGAGCTGGACAATCCCGTTGTGCCGGCCCCGGTGAGGCTCTACTCCACCCCCGAGGACGCCGGCGAGTGGCTGACCGCTCACCCGGACGGTTTGCCGTGACGGCCGCCGGGTCCGCGGCCGGCGCCGTCTGGACCCCTTTTCCGAGCGCTTTCCGGGCCCTTGCCGGGCTCTTTCCCGTCCCTCCGGTTCCCCTGGAGCGAATATGACGACTCCCTCACCGCCGCCCGGCCGGCCGGCCCCTGTGCCGGCCGCCGAGGCGAGCGGCCTGAACAAGCAGTATCCGGGTGTCCGCGCGCTGTCCGACGTCGATTTCCGGATCGAGCCCGGTGAGGTCCGTGCCCTCCTCGGACGCAACGGGGCGGGCAAGTCCACGCTCATCCGGATGCTGTCCGGTGTCGAGGTCCCCGACAGCGGTGAGGTACGTATCGGCGGTGAGACCCTGGGACACGGCGGGGTGCGCCGGGCGGCCGAGCTGGGTGCGGCCACCGTCCATCAGGAACTGAGCCTGGTCCCGGAGATGACGGTCGCCGAGAACTTGTTCCTCGGCGAGTGGCCCCGCAGCGGCCTGTCCGGCGTGGACTTTCCCCGTATGCGCCGCGAGGCCGCCGAGGTGCTGGCTGAACTGGACGTACGGGTCGGTCCCGAGGCCACGGTCGGCTCCCTCTCGCTGGCCGAGCAGCAGCTCGTCGAGATCGCCCGCGCGGTACGCCGCCGGCCTCGGCTGCTGATCCTCGACGAGCCGACCAGCGCGCTGGCCGCCGGTGAGGCGCGCACCGTCCTGGAGGCGGTCGGCCGTATCTCCGCATCCGGTGTCGCGGTGATCTACGTGAGCCACCGGCTGGACGAGATCCGGCAGGTGGCGCGGAGCGTGACCGTCGTCCGGGACGGCAGTGTGGTGGACACGGTGGATGTCCAGGAGGCGACCACCACACAGATCGTCGCCCTCATGCTCGGCCAGGCCGCCCGTGAGCAGGAACCGTTCGCGCTACGCACGGTGGACCGCTCCAGTGCTCCGCTGCTGTCCGTGCGGGGCCTGACGCTGGCGCCGAAGCTGGAGGACATCGGCTTCGACCTGTATGCCGGTGAAGTGCTGGGCATCGGCGGGCTGCTGGGGTCCGGGCGCAGCGAACTGCTGCGCTCGGTCGCCGGGTTCGAGCCCGAGGCCGAGCGTACGGTCGCCTTCGGGGGGCGGCCGGTCGCGCGTCCCTCCGCGGCGCAGATGAAGCGGCTCGGGGTGGGCATGACCCCCGAGGACCGCAAGGGTGAGGGCATCGTCCCGCTGCTGGGTGTCGGCGAGAACATGACGATGTCCTGGTTCGCCGGGGTCAGCGGCCGGGCCGGCCTCTCCTCCCGCCGGGCCGCCGAGGCCGGTGACGGGCTGGTGCGCCGGCTCGCGGTCAAGACTCCGGGCCTGGACACCCCCATCGTCAATCTCAGCGGCGGCAACCAGCAGAAGGCCGTCATCGGCCGCTGGCTGCACGCCCGCAGCCGGGTGCTGCTCCTGGACGAACCCACCCGAGGTGTGGACGTCGAGGCCAAGCAGCAGATCTACCGGCTTGTCCGGTCCCTGGCCGACGAAGGCGCCGCCGTGGTCTTCGTCTCCGGCGAGCTGGAGGAACTGCCGCTGGTCTGCGACCGGGTCCTGACGCTGCAGAACGGCCGGTTCACCCGCGAGTTCCTCGCACCCGACATCACTCTCGACGACATCATGGCCGCCACCATGGCCGTGGAAGTGTGAGGCAGACAACCATGTCCTCGACCCTCGTGGCCGACAAGCCGTCCGGCCCCCCGTCATCGCCGGCGGGCGCCGTCCGCTTCCGCAGGCTGCGCCACCTCAACGAACTCGGTCTGCTGGCGGCCGTCGTGGTGCTGTACGTCGTGCTCGGCGTCATCGCAGGCGGATTCCTCAGCGCCGACAACCAGCTCGGCATTCTGCGGGACGCCGCGACCGTCGGCATACCCGCCCTCGGTGTCACCCTGGTGATCATCGCCGGGGAGATCGACATCAGTATCGGTCCGGCCGTGGCCTTCGCCTCGGTGCTCTTCGCCAAGGCCGCCTCCGAATGGGACTTCGGGCTGCCGATCGCGCTGCTGCTCACCCTGATCGCCGGTGCGCTCTGGGGGTCGGCGGCCGGCTGGCTGCGCGCCCGGTTCGGGGTGCCGTCCTTCATCGCGACGCTCGGACTCTGGAGCGCGCTGGGCGGCTTGGCCCTCTACACCACCAACGCGCTCCCCGTCGCCACCCCTGGTGGCGGATTCATGGAGGTGCTCGGCGGCAAGATCCTGGGCGTTCCGACCCCGGCGATCGTTCTGGTGCTGCTGTTCCTGGCGTTCTGGTACGTCGCCCGCCGGACGGCCTACGGGCGGTCGGTCTACGCGGTGGGCGGCAACGCGGCCGCCGCACAGCTGGCGGGCATCCGGATCAGCCGGGTGCGCGTGGTGCTCTTCGCCACGACGGGAGTGCTCGCCGCTCTCACCGGCATTCTGATGGCGGCCCGGCTGGGCTCGGGCAACGGCGGCGCGGCAGCGGGCCTGGAGTTCGACGTGATCGCCGCCGTCGTCATCGGCGGCACCGCTCTCGCCGGGGGCCGGGGAAGCCTGGTCGGGACGATGCTGGGCGTCGTGTTCATCTCGGTGATCGCCAACGGGCTGGTCCTGCTGGGAGTCAACTCCTTCCTCCAGGACGTCGTGCGCGGCCTGATCATCGTCGGTGCCGTACTCATCAACGTCGTCATCTCCCGCAAGAGCCTCACGACGCGCACCACGTGACCCGTCCGCCATGACCGGCTCGACCCACGCGAAGGACACCTCATGAGTGACACCACCGCCCCGCTGCCCGCGACCATGCGCGGCGTGTACCTGCCGGGCAACAGCACCGCCGAGGTGCGGGAGCTGCCCGTGCCCGTGCCCGGCCCGGGACAGGTGCTGCTGCGGGTGGGCGCGGCCGGTATCTGCGGCAGCGACATCGGCTACATCTACCGTGAGCACAAGAGCCACCGCGGGGTGGACGGTCCCGCCTACCGGGGCGTCGTCGCCGGTCACGAGCCCAGCGGCACCGTCGTGTCGACGGGCCCCGGCGTGCGGCGGTACCGGGCGGGCGACCGGGTGGTGGTCTACCACATCGCCGGATGCGGACTCTGCGACAACTGCGCACGCGGCTACCAGATCAGCTGCGCCGATCCCTCCCGCGCGGCCTACGGCTGGCAGCGAGACGGCGGAGCGGCCGACTACCTGCTCGCCGACGAGCACACCCTGGTGCCGCTGCCCGGCGAGCTGAGCTTCGTCGACGGGGCACTCATCGCCTGCGGCTTCGGCACGGCCTACGAGGGCATCCGGCGGATCGGCGTGAACGGCGACGACGATCTGCTCGTCGTCGGCCTCGGCCCGGTGGGCCTGGCCGCGGCGATGACCGGCCGGGGGCGTGGCGCGCGGCGGGTCATCGGGGTGGAGGTCTCGCCCGAGCGCCGCGCATGGGCGGACGGACTGGACGTCTTCGACGCGACGGTCACCCCGCAAGAGGCGGCCGACACCGTGGCGGCGCTCACCGGCGGGCGGGGGGCCTCGACCGCGATCGACTGCTCGGGCACCCGCCCCGGCAGGTCCACCGCCATCGGGCACATCGCCGAATGGGGACGGATCTCACTGGTCGGCGAGGGCGGGACGCTGGAGACCGAGGTCTCCGACGCCCTCCTGCACAAGCAGGTCACGCTCTACGCCTCCTGGGTCACCTCGGTGCCGGTCATGGCGGAGCTGGCACGCAACCTGGTGCGCTGGGGCGTCAGGCCGGAGCGCATCGTCAGCGACCGCTTCGGCCTCGCGGGGGCGGACGAGGCGTTCGGGCTCGCCGCGGGCGCTGCCCGGGGCAAGGTCGTGCTCGAACCCGGTCTGGACGGCTGAGCGGTGACCGCCGCGAACGACGCGGTGCGGGTACGCCGCACACCGACCGCGTACGGAGAGCTGATCACGCTGGACGCCGGCGCCCTGACGGTGACCGCCGCGCCCGGGCTGGGCGGCCGGCTGCTCTCGGTGACGCTGGGCGGCTCGGAGTTCCTGTACCGCAACCCCCGCCTCCTGGACGACGACCTCACCCCGCTGCCGGGCGTGCGGGCCGGCCCGCACGACGGACCGATGGCCGACTGGCTCAACTGGGGCGGCGACAAGACCTGGCCCGCACCGCAGGGCTGGGACGGCCCCGGCCAGTGGGCGGGCCCCCCGGACCCGGTGCTGGACTCGGGCCCGTACACCGCACGGGTCGAACAGCGGGACGGCACAGCGGCGCTCGTGCTGACCAGTGGCGACGATCCCCGCACCGGCCTGCGGCTGGAGCGCCGGATCGTGCTCCGCCCCCGCAGCACGGCCTTCGGCCTGCACCTGATGATGACCAATACGTCGGCCGTGGAACGCCGCTGGGCGCTGTGGAACGTCACCCAGATCGCCGGGGCGCCGCCGGCGAACCCGGCGGGTCCCGAGGGTGTCTACCTCGGCCGCGCCCGGTCCGGGCGGCCGTCCACCGTAGCGCTGGTCGCCGGCACCGGCCGGCCGCAGGTGCTGGAGGCCGCTGCCGACGTGCTGTATGTACCGCACCAGGACGTCGTCGGGAAGGTGGGTTTCCCCGACTCCGCGGGATGGCTGGCGCACGTCGGGCCGGAACGCACCCTGGCGCAGGGCTTCACCGTCCATGAGGGCCCCTATCCCGACGAGGGGTCGCGCGCCGAGGTGTGGATGCAGTGCCCGCTGGCGGAGGGGCTGCCTCATCTGGGCGGTCTGCGGCCGCGTGACCACGTCGTCGAATGTGAGGTGCTGGGGCCGCTGACGACGCTGGCGCCGGGGGCGTCGGCCGCGCTGGCCGTGGAGTTCGGCGTCGGGCCCTCGGCCGGCCCGGTCCGGGCGGTGACCCCGGCCGGCTACTGGGCGGGGCCGCCCCGCGACGGGGCGGAGGGCGTCTTCGTGCCGTACACCGCAGGCCGGCTGGAAGCACACGGTCCGGCCGGGGCGCAGCCGCTCGTGCTGGGCACGCTGGAGCCGGGGCGGGCCTGCGGCGTCCGCCTGCCGGAGGGACAGGAGCATTACGGGCGCTGGGAGTTGACGGCACCGCTGCCCGGCGGCGGCAGGGCGCGAGTGGCCCGCATCACCGTGGGGGAGAGCGGAATCCGCACCCGTTTTAATTCATAAATTATATAGGGTGGGGTGTGCGCACCACGCGGGGCGTGCGGGGCGAGAAGGGACGGAACATGGCCGAGTACGTAGGCAGAGGCCTGCACGGACAGATCGTGGAGAAGGTCGGCACCCGCATCGTGCAGGGACGCCTGCGGGTGGGGGAGACCCTGGACATGACCTCCCTCATCGACGAACTCGGCATAAGCCAGACGGTGCTGCGCGAGGCCGTCAAGGTGCTCACCGCCAAGGGCCTGGTCGACGCGCGGCAGAAACGCGGCACGTTCGTCCGCCCCCGGGAGGACTGGAACCTCCTCGACGCCGACGTCATCCGCTGGCAGTTCGCCGCGGACACCCCGGAGCCGGTCCTGCGGGACCTCGCCGAGCTCCGCCTGGTCGTCGAACCCGCCGCCGCCCGCCTGGCCGCCGAACGGCGCACCGAGGAAGACCTGACCGCACTGGAGGCGGCCCTCGCCCGCATGGGGGAGACCTCCGGCGACCCGGCCGAAGCCGCCGAGGCCGACCTCGCCTGGCACCGCGCCCTGCTCCGGGCCACCCACAACGAACTGCTCCAGCGCATGGACGTCTTCATCGGACCGGCTCTGGCCGAACGCGACCGGCTCGTCCACTCCGCCGAGGCCGACGACCCGGTCCCCGCGCACGAACCCGTCCTGCGCGCCGTCCGCGACGCGGACCCGTCCGCCGCCGAGGAGACCATGCGGGCGCTGCTCGCCCGCGCCGACGCCGACCTCGCCCGCACGGCAGACCCCTCCCGCACCCGCCTCGCCCCCGGTGCGGGCACGGCAGACCCCTCCCGCACCCGCACCGGGACCGAGGCGGACGACGACGACCGCACCGGCCGGGACAGCGGACACAACACCGAACCGGAGGACCGAGAAGCACCATGAAGATCACCCGCATCGAGACCTTCCGGGTACCGCCCCGCTGGCTCCTCTGCCGTGTCGAGACGGACGAGGGGATCGTCGGCTGGGGGGAGCCGGTGGTCGAGGGCCGCGCCGACACCGTCCGTACGGCCGTCGGTGAACTGGCCGACTACCTCGTCGGGCTGGACCCCCGGCACATCGAGGACCACTGGCAGGTGATGACCCGCGGCACCTTCTACCGCGGCGGACCGGTGCTCTCCAGCGCCGTCGCCGGCATCGACCAGGCTCTGTGGGACATCCGGGGCCAAGCGCTCGGCGTCCCCGTGTACGACCTGATCGGCGGCGCCGTCCGCGACCGGGCCCGGGTCTACTGCTGGGTCGGCGGCGACGAACCGACCGAGATCACCGACGCCGTCAACGCCCAGGTCGAGGCCGGATTCACCGCCGTCAAGATGAACGCCACCGGCCTCACCGGGCGCCTGGGCGGCGCGGCCGACATCGCCGCCGCGCACGCCCGCGTGGCCGCCGCGCGCGAGGTGCTGGGCCCCGGCCGGGACGTCGCCGTGGACCTGCACGGCCGCCTGGGTCCCGCCGGGGCGCGACGCCTGCTCGCCGCACTGGAGGAACTGCACCCTCTGTTCGCCGAGGAGCCTGTCACCCCGGAGCACACCCGGCTGCTGGAGCCGCTCGTCCGCTCCACCACCGTGCCCATCGCCACCGGCGAACGCCTGTATTCGCGCTGGGACTTCCTGCCCGCGCTGACCGCCGGGATCGCCGTCGCCCAGCCCGACCCCTCGCACGCCGGAGGCATCTCCGAACTGCGCCGGATCGCCGCCCTCGCCGAAACCTTCGACGTCCAGCTGGCACCGCACTGCCCCCTCGGACCGATCGCGCTCGCCGCCTCGCTCCAGGTCGCCTTCGCCACACCCAACTTCCTGATCCAGGAACAGAGCATCGGCATCCACTACAACGACGGCGCCGAACTCCTCGACTACGTCGTCGACCCGGAGGTCTTCCGCTTCACCGACGGACACGTCGCCCGCCCCACGGGACCGGGGCTGGGCATCACCGTCGACGAGAACGCGGTCCGCCGGGCCGATGCCGCGGCAGGCGCCCCCTGGCGCAGCCCGCTCTGGCGCCACCCCGACGGATCGTTCGCCGAATGGTGACACGGCCCCCGCCGGACCGGCCCGACCCCGCATCCCCACCGCCGCCCCGAGGAGCGACCCGTATGAGCCTTACCGACCGACTCCGCCGTGAACGCGTGATCGCCATCGTCCGAGGCACCGACACCAACGCCGCCGAGCGGACCGTGCACATCCTCCGCCAGGAGGGCATCGCCCTGATCGAGGTGTCCCTGACGACCCCGGACGCGGCCGGGATCATCGCGCGCAGCTCCCGGGAGGCCGGTGACGCCCTCATCGGCGCCGGCACGGTGCTCACGGGCGACGACGCCCGTGCCGTCCAGCAGGCCGGCGCCGCCTTCGTCGTCACGCCCGCACTCGCCGAGGGGAGCGTCACCGCACACGCGCTCGGACTGCCCGTCGTCGCCGGGGCACTGACCCCCACCGAGATCGTCCGGGCGGTCGGCGAGGGCGCCTCCGCCGTCAAGCTCTTCCCCGCCTCCGCGGGCGGCCCGGCCTATCTGCGTTCCCTGCGCGAACCGCTGCCCGAGATCCCCTTCGTACCGACCGGGGGCGTGGACACCGAGGCCGCCCACGCCTACCTGGAGGCCGGGGCCCTCGCCGTCGGCGTAGGGTCGCCCATCACGGGGGACGCCCCGCACGGCGGCGACCCGGACGCGCTGCGGGAGCGGTGCCGCGCCTTCCTCGCCGCCCTCGCCCGCCACCGGGAGGGGGAATGAGCCCCGAGACGGCCCCCGAGGTGGTGACCCTCGGGGAGACGATGGCGGTCCTCCGGGCGTCCGGCCCGCTCCGGATGGGGGCCGACCTGCGGCTCTCGGTAGCCGGAGCCGAGTCCAACGTGGCCATCGGGCTGACCCGGCTCGGACACCGCGTCCGCTGGATCGGCCGGGTCGGTGACGACGAACTGGGCACCCTGATCCTGCGCACCCTGCGTGCCGAGTCCGTGGACGTCACCGGGGCCCGTACCGACCACGACGGACCGACCGGGCTGCTGCTCTCCGAACCGCGGATCGCCGACCTCACACGCATCCAGTACTACCGGACGGGCTCGGCGGGCTCCCGACTGTGCCCCGAAGACGTGCCGGCCGCCATGCTCAGCGGCGCCCGGACCCTGCACGTCACCGGCATCACCTGCGCCCTGGGACCGCAGCCGCTGGACGCGGTGCGTACGGCCGTCCACGCCGCCCGGACCGCGGGAATCCTGGTCAGCCTGGACGTGAACCACCGCCCCCGGCTCTGGAGCGCGTCCGAGGCCGCCGACGTCCTGCGCCCGCTGGCCCGGGACGCCGACCTCGTCATCGCCTCCGACGACGAACTCGCCCTGGTCGCCGACCCCTCGGCCCGCACCACCACCGACCGCGTCCGGTCCCTGCTGTCCAGCGGCCACACCCGGGAGGTGGCCGTCAAGCTCGGCGGCGACGGCGCCGAACTGCACACCCCGCAGGGCCGGGAACACACTCCCGCGCGCCGCGTCACGGTCCGCGACACCGTGGGCGCCGGCGACGCCTTCACCGCCGGCCTGCTGTCGGGGCTGCTCGACGGCCTCGACCCGCGCGACCGCCTGGAACGCGCCAACACCCTGGGCGCCTTCGCCGTCAGCTCGGTGGGGGACTGGCAGGGGCTGCCCGAACGCCGCGAACTCACCCTGCTGGACAGGGAGGACGGCGCCACGCTCCGCTGACCACCCCGCCGTGCCCCCACCCGGGGCGCGCCCCCGCTGACGCGCCCACAGCCCCGCACCCGTCCCCGACCTGCAGAGGGTGCGACGGACCGGAAGGAGAGAGCCCTGACCCGCCACCCGACCGGAGCGAGCGTCCCACCGGCGTTCCGCCCCTGGAACACCCACCGGCGCGAACTGGGCGAGGGCCTTCGCCACACCGGAGACCACCTGGTGACCGTCGACATCCTTGACGGCACCCTCACCGTCCTGCATCCCGACACCCCCGGCGACGGGGCCGTCCTGCTGCGCCTGGACGTTCCGCTGGGCGCCGTCGCACCCCTGGCCGGCCTGCCCGGACACTGGCTGGCGGCGGCCGGGACCGGCGCCGCCGTGATCGCCCCCGACGGCAGCCTCACCTGGCTGGCCCACCCCGGCGCCGCTGATCCCGCGCGCAGCCGCGTCAACGACGGATGCTGCGACCCGTCGGGACGCTTCTGGTTCGGCACCATGCCCTACGGACCGGAGCGCGGCCTCGGACGGCTCCACCGGGTCGATCACGACGGGTCCGTCACCACCGTGCTGGACGGGCTGACCATCCCCAACGGTCCGGCGTTCACGGCCGACGGGACGCTGATGTACCTGGCCGACAGCGCCGAGGGCCGTATCGACCGCTTCCGGGCAGATCCCGACGACGGGCGACTGCTCGACCGGACCGCGTTCGCCTCGTTCGCCCCGGACGCCGGCAGCCCGGACGGCATGACGGTGGACGACGACGGCCAGCTCTGGGTAGCGGTCTGGGGTGCCGGAGCGGTCCACTGCTACGCACCGGACGGCACCCTCACCGCCGTTCTGCCGCTCCCCGCCGTCCAGCCCACCAGCCCCGCGCTCGTCAACGGCACCCTGTTCGTGGCTACCGCAGCCATCGGTCTCACTCCGCTGCCTGACGACCGGCCCGACGAGACCCGGCCCGGCGGCACCCCCCGGCACGACGGCCGGGTGCTGGCCGCTGAGGTCGGCGCATCGGCACCGCCCGCCCGCCCGGCCATCCTGCACCCCGGGGCCCCCGGGGTCCCGTCCACGACCATCGCCGCCCGTCCTTCCGGCGGCGCCACCCACAGGGAGGCACTGTGAGCCCGTACCCGTTCCAGGACCGCACCGCCATCGTCACCGGCGGCGCCCAGGGCATCGGCGAGGCTGTCGTCGACGCCCTGCTGGCAGGAGGCGCCGCCGTCGCGGTGCTGGACCGCGACGAGGCCGCACTCGAACGCGCCGCCCACCGCCATGCCGCCCACGCGGACCGGATGCTGCCGCTGGCCGTCGACATCACCGACGAGGCAGGCGTCGCCGCGGCCACCGGGTCCGTCGCCGAACGGTTCGGCCCGGCGACGCTGCTGGTCAACAATGCCGGGATCAACGCCTACTTCGACCCCGCCGCGATGACCTCCGACGAATGGGACCGCGTCTTCGCGGTCGACCTCAAAGGCGCCTGGCTCGTCGCCAAGCAGCTGATCCCCGCCATGCGCGAGCGCGAGACCGGCTCGATCGTCAACGTCGCGTCCCTGCACGCCCGCCTCACCTCCGCCGGGTACTTCCCCTACGCGGCGGCCAAGTCCGGTCTGCTGGGGCTGACCCGCAGCCTGGCCCTCGAACTCGCGCCGCACGGGGTGCGGGTCAACGCGGTCAGTCCGGGCTGGACCCGGACGGCCCTGGTCCGCGACTACTTCGCCGCCCAGTCCGACCCCGCGGCAGCCGAGGCCGAGGTGGTGAACGTGCACCCGATGCGGCGGATGTGCGAACCCCGGGACGTGGCCGAGGTCGTCGCCTTCCTGCTCGGCCCGGGCGCCCGTGGCATCACCGGCGCCGAGATCCCCGTCGACGGAGGCCTCGGCGCCCGCTTCGCGGGCTGACCCGCGAGGCCCCGACGCCGGGCCGCGGATTCGTGCGGCGCTCGGAATCCTGCGGCCCGGCGGCCCGGCGGCCCTGCGGCCCTGCGGCCCTGCGGCCCGGCGGCCCGGCGGCCCGGCACCAGGCAGCCCGCAGCGGACGCTCCGGGTCCGCCGGGCTCCGGCCGGGAGGCGCCCTCCACCCCCGCCGCATGGCTCCAGCCATCGCCCCCTCTCACCGCTCCCCGTTCGACCCCACCTACGGGTTCACGGCCCCGGACCAGCTGCTGCGCGTCCCGGCCCTGCCCGCTGCGCAGCCCATGCAGGTGCAACACCAGCCTGTGACGGTGACACGCGACCGGTGAAACGCTCCTGCACGTTTCGCCCCTGACCTGCGCTGATGCCCTGGACCCAGCAGCTGCGCGCCGGCCACCGCGGACACACCCCCTGCTACTACCTGGACGTGCCCTTCACCGAGACCCTGGCCAGACACGCGACCAAACCCATCGCGGACGAGGCCGACGAGAACCAGCCGCGCGAGTGGTACCGGCCGCTCGATCTCCTGCCCGGCAGCATCGAGACCGTCATCGACGCCGACAGCATCCTGACGGACACCGTCGACCGCATCATGCACGACACCGACCTCGCCCTGCTCCCCGCACGGGAGCACTGACCGGAGCCGGGCTGTCCTGCCCATCGAAGTTTGATCTCGGGCTGCCCTGCAGCTCATGGCCGTTCAAGGGTCAGCCAGTCCAGGCGCCCTCGTCGTCGAGCGCTCGGTTCGAGGCTTCCCTGAACGTACGGAAGGCGGTTTTGAAATCCGGTTTCGATCGACGCGTAGCCCGAGGCCCCCAGCGATTGCCGGGAGATGCCTGCAATCCGCAAGCGCATCTCCATCCAGATGTGGACGCGGTCACCGATGGCTTCGGCCGCAGTGGTGACAGAACTCGGTCCTTCAATCGATATGACCGAGAGCGCGCGCAGAAATCGGCCGTGCGCGGCGGCGGCCTCAACCTGAATGAGTGCGAGCGCCCCTCGGGTGTCACCAGTCTCAGCGATCTCGTGAGTTCGCTTGACGATGTCCATGAAAATGTAGAAGTGCCCGGCGAATGCCGCGTACGCATCTCTACGGGCGTCACGGCGGACTCGCACGTGATCGGCAAACCCTTGTTGATCGAACTGCACTCGCTGTTGTTGCAGATTCGCCAACGCTCCGCGCGCGCTTAAACGCACAGTAATGAGGGCTGCCGCAGAGGCACCCACCGCTCCGACGATCGCGCCGATCAGTGCGGCGACCCCTCATCCATGAGGGGCAGTGTGACCCACCAAGCACGCATCCGCCAGCGGCTCAACATCGTCTCCCGCATCGGTGAGGACTTGCAGCTGAGCTGCATCCGCCAAAGTTCAATGGCACGCGCTCAAGATTCGGTTCTGGCACAGATCTTGGGGAGTCGTTGCGGAGTGTTACCCCGATTGTTCGATTGCGGGGAGTCGGGTTCGCGTGAGACGGCGTACGCCTTGTCGTCCAGCGACCTGAATTGACGCTCCCTCAGGTCTACTGACGGCTGCTGGGATCGGTTGTGGACGGTGATGGTGCTGGTCATGCAGAGCAATGCGCCGTTCTGGGACTCGCTGGTGTTCGCCGGGATCGACGATGTGGATGTCGAGGCGGTGACGGCCGCGTTCGGCACGGTCGAGGTGGTGGCGAGAGGCCGCACTGTCGGGGCGGTATGTCCGGACTGCGGCGGCTTCTCGGACCGAGTCCATGACCGGTACCAGCGCAGGCTGAAGGACCTTCCGCTCGCTGACCAGGGCTTCGTGATCCGACTGACGGTCCGGCGCTTCATCTGCGGAGCGGCGGACTGCCCGCGCCGGACGTTCGCCGAGCCATTCTCGCGGCTCGCCGCCCCGTACGCACGGTTCACCACTCGGCTCAACCACGCCCTGGAGCGAGTGGGGCTCGCCCTGGCCGGGCGGGCCGGGGCTCGGCTGGCTGCCCAGCTGGGCTTCGACGCGGGACGGATGACCTTGCTGCGCAGGGTCATGGCCCTACCCGATCCAGGGTTCAGCACTCCGCGGGTGCTGGGAGTGGACGACTTCGCGATCCGTCGCGGCCAGACCTATTCCACTGTCTTGACCAGCGTCGAAGACCATCGCGTGGTCGATGTGCTCCCGACTCGTGAAGCCGGGCCGCTGGCCGCTTGGCTGATCAGTCACCCCGGCGTGGAGATCATCTGCCGGGACCGGGCGGGCGCCTACGCCGAGGGTGCCCGGCGGGGTGCCCCCGCCGCTCTGCAGGTGGCCGACCGCTTCCATCTGCGGCAGGGCCTCGGCCGGGCCGTGGAGACCTGCGTCGCCGCCCACCGCGACTGCCTGCGCAATCCTTCGCCCAGCGGCATGGTGCCGGAGGTCGCCGGACTGGCCTCCGGTCGGCGGGCCGAACGGAAGAAGGCAGCACACGCACTGGTCCACGAGCTCCTTGCTCAAGGTCACTCACGCCAGGCGATCGCCCGGCACCTGGGCTGGGCCTCGACACCGTGCTCCGGGAGGCGAACGCCGCACGCTGGCAGGACACCATTCGCGACAACCGGCCCCGACCCAGCAGGCTGGACCCCTACAAGCCCTACCTGGAGCGACGGTTCGCCGCAGGATTCACCAGCGTCACCCACCTCCACAGTGAACTTGTTGCCGACAACGCCCCCGTCACCTACCAGATGGCCCGCGCCCACATCGCCACCCTCCGCAGGGCGCCGGCCAGCGCCCCACCCCGGCCGCCGACGGTGCGCCAGGTGACCGGCTGGCTCACCCGACACCCCACCGCGCTGAGCGAGGACGACCGCGCCGGGCTGAAGGATGTCCTGGCGCGCTGCCCCGAACTGGACACGGCCGCTGGGCACGTCCGCGACTTCGGCGAGATACTCAGCAACCGTCTGGGTGCCACGCTCCCTGCCTGGATCGACTCGGTCGACGCCAGCCAACTACCTGGCCTCAACGGTTTCGCACTCCACCTGCTACGGACCTCGACGCCGTGACAGCGGGGCTCACCCTGGACTGGAGCTCCGGCAGCATCGAGGGAGCCGTCAACCGCATCAAGAAGATCAAGAGACAGCTCTACGGGCGAGCCGGATTCGAACTACTCCGCAAGTTGATCCTGCTTCAGTAGCCGTCCACAACCGCTCTCCCGGGTCTGTGGCAGTGCGGAGAAAGACGTCGCTCGTGTGTTACCGACCCTGACATGATCGGTGACATGAAGGTACTTGTGATCGGAGCGACGGGCACGATCGGCAACGCTGTCGCCAGCGCGTTAGAGGCTTCTCATCAGGTGATCAAGGGGTCCCGCAGGGGGCCGGTGAAGGTGGACATGGAAGACCCGTCTTCCTTGGACGCACTCTTCGATGAGGTGCCGGATCTCGACGCTGTGGTGTGCTGCGCCGCCAGCGGCCCGCTGGTGGACCTGGAGTCAGCGGCGGATGAAGAGATCGTGACTGGAGTACAGGGCAAGCTGCTGGGGCAGGTCGCGCTGGTGCAACGAGCTGTGCGCCGACTGCGCGATGGCGGCTCCATCACTCTGACCGGGGGCACCTTCTCCACCCCGCTGGCCGGCGGTTCGCTGGGGGCTCTCGTCAACACCGGCCTGGAAGGCTTCGTCCGCAACGCGGCCAGCGAGCTGCCGCGAAGGCTTCGCATCAATCTCATCAGCCCTGGGTGGATCAAGGAAACCCTGGAAAGCATGGGCGCAGACGGGAGCGAGGGAACTCCTGTCTCCGAGGTGGCCCGGGCGTATGTGACAACGGTGGAAGGCACCGCGCAAGGCCAGACCATACGTCCGTAACCGTCAGGAGAGGCTGGCCCGTCGCCATCGAGGGCGACAAGCCAGCGACCTGAGTGCGGGATAGCCGAACCCCTGCCTCAGTCCGGGCTCGGGCACTGTCGAGACAATTGCGGTGACGTTCCGCAACCGCTCCCCCAGATCTGTGCCAGAACCCCCCACTCACCTACATAGCCATGGGGCCCGCGCACCAACTCACCCGCGACCGGCAAGAGTTCTTCGGACAGGTCGACAACGAGACCCTCAATCGCTTCGAGGACGTGTTCAAGCGACTCGCCGGCTAGGCCAGCGCCAGAGAGCCTCGAACATCTGACGATGTCCGGGGCTCTCTCCGGACACTCCACCGCGCTGCCTTTTCCGGCGGACGTCCGCCTTCCTGGCGCTGGGCGGAGCGCCATGTGATGCTGATCCGTCAGCGCCGCGCGCATCGCGACTCACTCATGGAACAGGGAGCATTCATGGCCTCTGATCAGCGGTATGAACCTAAAGACCTCGACCGCGGGCACCAGGCCAACCTGGAGGCGTTCGTTCTGAGGGCACGGCGGGTGGAGGCTCATTCGCCGGCGACTGACAAGACCGCCTTGACAGCCCCGGCAACGGCCCAGATGCACGTCACGATCACGGCAGACGGAGACGCGGTACTAACAACCTCGGGGGAATTTGAGATCCGGGCGTGCTGGCCTGGCGGCTCGGCTGGTGGGTGATCAGCAGGCGGTGTCGCGGACGAGCTCGGTGCTCGTCTGTCGGTGAGTGGCCCGCTGGGCGGACCGGTCGCAGACGAGACCGGCGATCGCGAGGTGGGTCTCGGCGTAGGTGTCGCGCCGTCCGGTGAACCTGCGCAGAGGCGCCCACTGGCGGAGCCCGGCGTTGGTGTGCTCGACGCAGATCCGGGCCGAGGACTAGCGGCGCCTGGCCTCCTGCCAGGCGTACTTGTCGCCGTCGCACGCCTCGTCCGCGGGCTTCCTCGGCGGTGCGCTGACCTGGCCGGGGAACTCCTTGGCCAGCCCCTGGTACCCGGAGTCGACCCGGGCCTTGACCGTGGGACGGGTCCGGGACTGCTCGGCGATGCCCTCGGTGCGTAGGGCGGTCTGATCGTGCATGCGGCCCGGCCGGACCGCGCCGGACAGCAGCATGCGGCCCTGGCCGTCGCTGAACGTGGTGGTCCTGATGGTGTTCTGCCTGCGCTTGCCGGAGACGAACGCCCGGCGGCCCGGGCGCCCCGCCTGAGGGCGGCGGACCTGGGTCTCGGCCCCGTCCACCCGCAGCTCAACGCCCTCGGCCTCGGCGTAGGCAAGACGTCCGCCAGGGTCTTCAGCCGCAGTCCCGCCCGGTCGGGTACGGCGAACCCGCGGGCCGCGAGGAGCGGACGGACCTGCCGGATGGCCTCGGAGATGGTGGAGCGGTCCACGTCGAAGAGTCCGGCGAGGACCGCGTGCGGCAACTGGTGGCGCAGATGGACCAGGGTGACCAGCAGCCGGTCGAAAAGGGCCGGCTTCGGCTTGCGCCCAGCCCCTTCCGCCCGCCGGCGCGAGCCACCGCGTGCCGCACGCAGCGCGGACTGGCGGGCCGCTTCCCACGGTCCGGCGAGTTCGGCGAACAACTCGCCGAAATGGGCGCGGGGGACACCGGACAGGGCAGGATGGGAACAGACGGAACAGACCTCGCGGGCCCAGGCCAGCTTCACAACTCACCCAACCCGTACGGTCCTTCTCACGTCACGGCCCGACCGGGAATTACGGTTGCCGAACGTCCTGTTGGTCCCGGCGCGTGCCCAGCACATCGAGGTAATGCGGGTTGCGCATGATGCCCAGGATGTTCTCGAAGGGATCGGTCACGGCGGCGGTGACGAACCCGGCACCTCGGTCCGTGGGTGGTTGGTACTCCTTCGCCCCCAGGGACAGCAGCCTTCCGAGAGTCGCGCTCACATCGTCGACATGCCAGTACACGACAGCACCGCCTGGCCCGGTCCCCGAGCCGGCGGGCGCGTAGCGGCTGTCGATCAACCCCAGCTCGTGCTGGTAGTCACCGACACGAAACTCGGCGTACCCCGGCCGCTCGAAGTACGGCTCCACACCAAGCAGTTCTGTGTACCAGTTCTTCGCCGCCGCCAGATCAGCGGCCCAGAAACTGACGGTGGCAAGCCCTCGCAACATGGATATCCCCATTCTTCCCGCCGCGGATCCCGCATCCCGGCCGATGCCGTGACCGTAGGGGCCGATTAGGCCAGATTCTGTCCTCATTGCGAACTGAGCCTCGGCAAGCCAGTAGCGGTCCGCACGACCGCCACCTGATCACCAACAGGCGAACTCCCGGGCCAAGACGACCCGCCTTCAATTGCCCCCAAGGCCATAAGACAGGACCTCCCTCCTGAGGAGCAGGTCGAATCTCCAGCCGCTCGCGTCAGGCCCCTCCTGCTCGAGCAGGAGGACTGCTACTACAACAAGACGCTGAAGGCTCTGAGCCACTTCGACCGGACGCCGCAGAACATAGCCTGGGTCAGGCAGGTGCGCCGGACACGGAAAGCACGGGTCAGCGAAACGACTGCGCGTGAGGTCGGCTACACCTCGATGATGACGGACACCCCGACCGGAGTGACCGCCACGCTGGACGACCTCAAGCTGGCCCTGGCCTGGATCTACCCAGACGTCGTGCATCACGACACGGCCAGACGACAGGAAGCAGCCCCCCCCGGTCTCCAGGAACGCTTTCGCGCAGCCGTGCCACTGGTTGCATGGATCATGCTTCACACAACTGGCCCGCTCTACAAGATCCGGGACATGCAGAGCGCCGGAACTCTCAACCCCTTGCCCCCGACATCTTTGAGCAACCCGTGACGCTGACATCGACGACGGTGCGCATTGAAGGGACGATTCGCGTAGCTCCTGTGGGAACACGAGCCCCAGGTGACGCGACAGAGCCCCTAGGCCCGGACTGGAAGATTCTCGCGCCCCGCATGCCGATCCTGAGTCTGACGCAAAGCCTCGGGCTCCACAGAGCCCGAGGCTTTCCCGCGGTACAACTCAACGGCGATGTCACGCCCAGTCCATGCCCAGCTTCCGCAGCGCGTCCAGCTGCTCCGGGGTGAGCTTGTCCCGCCTAGCCCGGGTGTTCGAGCTCCATACGCCCAGCTTCACGGTCACTGGCTCCGTCTCGCCGTCGACCGCGATCTCTTCGCTGTGACCGCGCGGCACGGCCCGGTCCACGCCTTCCCGCTCCACCCACTGCGCGAGGGCCGCCAGACCCCGCTGAAACGCCGCCTGCGCCTTGCTCGGGCCCTTCGCCGCACGCGCCGCCGCCGGGGCGGGGGACGGGGCCTGAGCGGGCTGCACGCCCAGTTTCGACAGCCGCTGCTGCTGCTCGGTCGACAGCTGCGCCCAGGTGCCCGGGTTCTTCTGCCGTTCCAGCCACTTGCCCAGGTCGTCGCCTTCGAACAGCACTCCGGGTTCGATGGCCGGGAGGTGGCCGTCGGCGTCGATAAGGTCGGCGAGGACGCGGTAGTGCCGCTGCCAGTCCAGGGGCCATGGGCAGTTCCAGTCCGGGTCGATCGCGGCCAGCTGCTTCGCGCGCACGGCGGCCCGGTCCGCGGCCTTGCCCAGACCGCCCTTGCGCCGGAGATTGGCGAGATGCTGCCCGACGGGCACCATCGCCTCGCCTTCGCCCCACACCTGGTTCTGGCGTGGTGCGAGGTGCCCCATGGTCCGCCAGTACGACCGGAGCGCGGCGAGCTTCCTCTCCCACGCTTCCTCTCCCGGATCCCACACCATCCCGGCCTCCGGCGCGTCCAGCAGGGTCTTGCGCCGCTCCTCCAGCTCACCCGCCCGCAGCGCCTTCCTCTGCTGATGGACCCATCGCCCAAGCGGGAAATCCTTGGTGACCCCCACCTCGACCTCAACGTCATACGGGACGGTGTGGACGCCGGTGATCTCGTTCTCCGCCCGCCACCGGATGAGGGCCTGGTAGCCCTCCAGCCACACCAGGGACTCGGGCCGGTAGACCCGGGTCCGCAGGAAGGCCGCGATGGTCGCCGCGTCGCGCGGGCTGGAGAAGTGGAGCAGGGCCGCTTCGGTGGCGGCCTGCGTGTCATCGTCCTCCTGGCCCTCGCCGTCACCCTCGCCGCCGGCGGCCCCGACGATCCGCCCGTCCTCGTCACGCCGGACGTGGACCTTGCGCTTCCCGCTCGTGAGTGCCCAGGAAGCGAGCTGCTCGACCAGACGTTCATCATGCGAACGCAGGCCCTGAAGGACGGCTACAAGAGGGCGGAACGAGGCACTGGCGACCATGTCCGTCGGGTCCTCGTCCGGCTCCAGGAACACCGGCACGATGATCCTGGCCACCTTCGTGGAGCCGTCCTTGTTGAGCCGGAGCGCGCGGCCGATGTTCTGGACGATCTCGACCTGGGAACCGCGGGTGTCGGCGAAGCAGACGGCCTCGACCCCCCGCTCGCCGGTGATGTCGACGCCCTCGCCGAGAACGCGAACGCTGGCGAGGAAGGCGCGGTGCACCCGGCGCCCGGCCGCGTCGATGCCGTTGGCGAACTGGCGCAGAACCTCGCGGCGCTCCGACACGAGGTGGTCGCCACACAGCCATGCCGACCACACCCGGTCCGGCGGTACGTGGCGGCCGGCCTCCAGCTCGTAGAACTCCGCGTCGATCGACGACGCGGGGAGCTTGTCGGCGGCGGCCAGATCGGCGTCGGAGACGTCGTTCAGGTACAGCGCGGCAGCCGTCTCCGGCAGCTTGTCCGCGAACGCTCGGGCTTCCTCGACCTTCTGGTGGAACGTCATGACCGTACGCAGGTTGTACGCCACCGCGTGCTCCAGGAGCGCGGTCTGCAACAGGGCCAGGCGCCGGCCCCGCTGCGCCTCCTCCGATTCCCCGAGAACCGGCGAGGGATCGCGAATCTCCAGCACGTCGATCTCGAATCCGGCAAGGATTTCGCGCTCGATGGCCTCGCTCAGACCGAGCTCTGCGAGCCACGCGCCGTAGGTGCCCTCCGGGTCGTCCGACATCGTCGCGAGCTCCACCTCCTGGCCGTCCGCGCCCTTCTGCGGGCGGGCCGCGGCGAGGATGCGCGGGGTGGCAGTGAGGTAGAGCCGGAAGTCCGCCGGGATACGGGCGTTGTCGTGGATCGCAGCCCACGGACGACCAAGATCACCAGCGGTTCCATGGGCCTCATCCACGATCGCGAGGTCGAAGCCGTCCATGCGCTGCCCGTACAACCGCTCCCCGCCCGCCAGAGCGGCCTCCAACGGCCCACGAACCTTCCGCTGGCCCACGGGAGCGTCGATGTCCTCGCGGTCCACGAGAGAGGCGTACGTGGCGAACACGATGACCGGCCCGGACCCCGCCCACAGGGCGAGCTGGATCGGGTTGGTGGTGGTGCGCACTCCCAGCTCGTTCAGCACCGCGTCGTTCTCCAGCGAGCACACCGCGACCATCGGCGCGGTGTGGCCCACCAGGCGCCACGCCTGGGCGGTCTGCGCGAGCAGGTCCAGGGTCGGCACGGTCACCAGGATCCGGCCGTTCGCGAACGCTTCCAGCGCGCACGCTGCGGCCGTGATCGTCTTACCCGAGCCGGTCGCTGACACGATCGTGCCCCGGACACCCTGCGGGGGCACAGATGACCTTGCAGGAAATCCCACCCATTTTTTAAACGCCGACTTCTGGTCGACTTGATGTTCCCTGAGTGAGACTCTCGACATATCGGGTCACGTTTCTTGTGGGGTCGGTTCCGGATGATGAGGTCATCTGTGTCTGTCTATGTGTCGAGTCCTCTGAGTCTCCAGGCCGAGTCCGGCGTAGATCGTGGCGGTCCGGCATGGAGGTGCGTGCATGACTTCGGCTTCACCGCGGTAGATGGCGATGAGCGAGCCGGTGCCGCGCCACCAGGTGTCCGCGATGCCGGCCACCTCGGGGACGGCATCGAAGCTGTCGAGGTCAAGGCCGTCCACCTCTTCACCTGTCAACGTGGTGGTGCTGCGAGCGCACCTGCGGGCGTGGTCAGCCAGCGCCAGTGCCTCCACCCACCCCTGGCGTGCAGGGGGCCCAAGTGCTCGCATGGAGCCCGAACTCTCCGCTGGGCCCGACCATGAAGGCGTAGGGGAGCGCAGTGCGCTGTCGGCCGGCGCTGAAGTGCCAGTCCGGGTCAGGCCCTTCAGGTACGTCTCCGCTGAGAGTCCGAGGCCCACCGTCATAGTAGGGAGAAGGAGGAAGCACGAGGCCACCCCAGACCGCCTCGTAGGCGGACACCCGGTCGATCTGCGCTTTAGGGACGCCGTGCTCCATCCACTTGGCTCTGTACTGCTCAATGTCAGTACGGCCAGCCCAATGACCGTGGGCTCGGATGAAATATTGCGCCCTGCGCGTGATGCCTGCCGGTATTTTCCGATCGATAACTATGACACCCACCTCAGCATCCCTCGTGTTTCCACCAAATCTACATGCTGCATCATTCTGATGCACTCACTACGTTGGAAGCCACACGAACGAGCACCCCCTTCCCTCCCTGCAGCCAGCCCGGCCCGCGCCAGCGGGCCGGTGGTCCTGGAGGCGGAGCCGGAGGGGCCGTTGGGCGGGGGAGCGCAGCGGACCGGCCCAACCCGGTATGGAGCGAAGCGGAGGACCGGTCGGGCCTTGCGCAGCAAGGCCCCCCCCCCGAACGGAAAAGCCCCCCCGAGAAAACCAAGGACAAACAAAAAAAAAACGTTTTGCGGGGTGTGGGGGGGTT